>MEDT01000001.1 GCA_001724175.1 Cytophagaceae bacterium SCN 52-12
TTGTCCCCAACTTCCTGACTGCCGTAAGGGAGAACAACCCGGGCAGGCTGCATGCCCCTATCGAAAAGGGAGCCATTGCTACGAACATGGCATTTTTAGCAAATATCGCCACGCGCACCGGCGCATCTTCGCTGGAATACGACCCGGTAAAAGCCGTGATCAAATGCCCAGGTTTTGAGCAGCAGGCCAATGCGCTGCTGGGACGTGAATACCGGAAGGGCTACGAGCTTCCGTGGAAAGGGTAGCCGGGAGGACGCTACAACCTATTACCTATAATCACTTACACAATTTCAAACATTATGAATAGGATGAATCAAAGTTTAGCGGCACATGCGCTGCGCAGAACGCTTCAGGGCGGCCTGCTGGCGGTTTTCTGTCTGACCCTGCTGACGGGCAGCCCTGCGGCCGCGCAAAAGAAAAAGAAAGGTGGGGCGCAGCAGGAGGTGGCTTTCGTGCAAAAGCCCGGAGAGCTGATGATCACGATAGGAGGGAAGCCTTTTGCGAGCTATGTTTATGAAGACCCGGCAATAACCAGGCCTTATTTTGCCCATGTAAAATCGCTGTGCGGTATCCAGGTAACCCGTAACTACCCGCCGCAGGAAGGCGACCCCAAGGACCATGCCACTTTTCACCCCGGCATCTGGCTCAGCTTCGGCGATATCAACGGCAACGACTACTGGCGGCTGAAATCGCGCGTGGAGCACGAAATGTTTGTGAAACAGCCTTCCGGCGGGCCGGGGTCCGGCACATTTATCGTGCGGAACTACTACATGAGCGCCGACGGGAAAGACAGGGTGCTGGCGGAGCTGGTCAGGTATACCATCCTTGTCAGACCGTCGGGTATCCTGCTGCTGACTCACAGCACATTCTCTTCCGGGTCGGGAGACCTGGCTTTCGGCGACCAGGAAGAAATGGGATTGGGTGTAAGGGTGAACACGAAGTTTACCGTGCAGTACGGCAACGGGCACATTACCAACGCAGAAGGGCTTAAGGACGGCGACGGCACCTGGGGCAAAGCTTCAAAATGGGTAGACTACAGCGGGGTGATCGACAATAAGACCGTCGGCGTGGTGATCATGCCCGACCCGGCCAACTTCCGGCCGAGCTGGTTCCACACGCGCGACTATGGCCTGATGGCGGCAAATGCTTTCGGCAGGGAAGCGATGAAGCAGGGAGAAAAGAGCTCGGTGGTGGTCAAAAAAGGGGATAAGCTTGAGCTTGGCTACGGCGTGCTGATCTACTGCAATGCGAAAGCGGCCAAAACCGATGTGGAAAGCGCCTACGAAGATTATCTCCGGGTAAGCAAAGCAAATTAGAGAAAAGAAGCCGTGATAAATATTTGATTTAAAATGCGAAAATTTTGAATTTTTCTACGGGAGTAGCTGTTGAGATTCGTAAGACAGACAACGTTGTCGCGCCTATCCATTCAACTATACCGTATGATGCCGGAAACATCTAAGGATCTCTATTCAAGGGAGCTGGCCTATTCGCTGCTCAGCCTTGTCCTGATCATCGCGCTTTTGTATACGCTCCAGAGCGTTCTCATTCCTTTGCTGTTTGCCATTCTTTTTGCCATCTCGCTTTACCCGGTTGCCCGGTATCTCGAAAAATTCAGACTAAGCAGGGTCGTATCGTCACTATTGGCTGTTTTCCTGGCGGTTATCCTGCTGGGTACCCTGATATGGTTCATCGTGCACCAGGTGATGATAATCGGCTCGGACGGGGCGGCGCTCCAGGCGAGGTTTATGGCGATACTGGATACGATCCTGCAATGGATAAGCAACCGGTTCGGTATCGAGCAGAGCCAGATCACGCAGAAGGTCAAGGAAATGCTGAACGAGGGCCTTTCCAATGCAGGGACTTACCTGTCGGCCGCATTCGGGTCGGTAGGAGGCATACTCGCCGGCACTGTGATCGTTCCGCTTTTCACTTTTTTTTTACTGTATTACCGCGATTTCTTCCGGGAATTTTTCTTCCATGCCTTTATTTCGACTCCCAAGGAAAAAGTGCAGGACGTGCTCGACAAGATATACGACGTGGTGCAGAGCTACCTGCTGGGGCTTGTAACGGTGATGGGGATCGTGGCCGTTCTCAATACGGCAGGCCTGCTGGTGCTGGGCATACAGTATGCCTGGTTTTTCGGCACGCTTGCCTCGCTGCTCATGCTGCTTCCTTACATCGGGATAGCCATAGGCTCGATACTCCCGGCCGTTTTCGCGCTGGCTACAAAAGACAGCGCGTGGTATGCGGTAGGCGTGGTGGGGTGGTTCCAGGTGGTGCAGTTCCTGGAGGGCAACCTGATCACGCCCAATATAGTGGGCGGTAAAGTGAGCATCAATCCGCTGATGGCCGTTATCAGCCTCCTGCTGGGCGGGATGCTTTTCGGGCTTGCCGGATTGATACTCGCTCTGCCTGTCACTGCTGTTTTAAAAGTATTTTTTGATGCCGTTCCGTCCATGATGCCGTTCGGGTTTGTGATCGGCGAGCCGGAAAATTACCACCTCAAGCGTTTTTCGGGGAAGATCATCCTGAAAAGATGGAAGCTGAAGGAGACTTCCCTCTCCAAAAGCCCGCCGGATGAAGGCGAAACAAAAGCCTGAAAGACGGCGGAGCCGCTATTGCCGGTAGTGAAAGTCGATCCTTTGAACGAGGTTTCCGGCCTCGTCTTTCATCACAGACGATGTAGGGTAGCCGTCGGCGTCATACTGGTATTCCTCTTTTAAGATCGTCGTGCCGTATTCAGGTAAAACCACCGTCGTTTCAACAATTTCGTTCTCGCTTGAAAAAAGCGGGAGTAGATCGGGGATAACGGGGTATCTGAACCTGGCGGAGCTGTAGGGCGATTTTTTAGAGCCATGCTTCCAGCCCAGGATAAGCTCTCCGGCGTCGTTGGTCACGCGGGTAAGGTTGTTTCCCGAATAGGTGAGCACATAGGAGTAGACGACCCCCGATCCGTCGGAGATCCTCATTTTCCCGATCTTACCGCCCGAAATTTCGTAGGTGATCAGGGTTTCCGATACTTCACCCGGCGTTTCCGGGTCGAAAAGCCGGTGGGTTGTGCTGGCGGGCACGCCGTTTTCCCCGTAGGTCACCTCGAAGACCTGCGTGGTCTGGTCCGACTCGATTTCAAATTTTACAGGATTGTCTTTTGCATCGTACGTTACCTTGCTCCTGTACTCGTCTTCCGCGCTTTTGTATTCCGACAGCCGGTTTTTACCATCGTATACCAATTGGTAGGTGACGGACCGGCCGCTGATGGCAGCGACTGTGCTGGTAAGCTGCCTGGCGCCCTGCTGCGGGGTAACGTCGTCATTCTTTTTTTTACAACTGCCTGCTGTTCCGGCGCATACAAGCGCCAGGAAGATTTGTTTTTTCATTTGGATAATAGATATTAGGTTATTCTTCGTATGTCGCCGCAAGCCGGGGGGCCGGGCTAAAACATTAACTCTTTAATGGCCGGCAGGTAGCTTCTTCCTACGCTGATCTCCACGTCGTTGGGAAGGGAGACAAACAATTTGCTGATGTCGCGGTACAGCTCCCGGATATACGCCACATTGACGATGTAGGATCGGTGCACCCTGATGAAATGCAGCGGGTCGAATTTGCCCTCCAGCTGGCCGATGCCGATCGTGCACAGGTACGCCTCGTTGCCGATGGTATGGATCCAGGTATAGTCGCCGTCTGCCTTGAGATAGGTGATCTTATCGACCGGTATGCCCACGAGCCTGGCTCCTTTTTCAACAAAAATGCGGGAAGGGTAGCCGGCCGCCCGTTCGGCTGTGCCCGTAGCGGGCGCGTGCTTCAGGCTCATCAGCCGCTGGAAAGCGCACTGGATCCTCAGCGGCGCCAGCGGTTTCATGAGGTAGTCCGCCACCCTGTAGTCAAATGCCTTAGCGGCATGCTCGGGCGTAGCCGACATCAGGATGACGGGCGGGACACAGTCGAGCGCATCGAGCACTTCAAAGCTGTTCCTGCCCGGCAGCATCACCTCCATGATGACCAGGCCGGGCTGGATCGTGTTGATCAGCCGGAGGGCTTCCGGACCGTTGCCGCATTCTTTCAGCAGGAATGAGCAAGGCTGCCGGAGCAGGTAGTCACGCAGGATTTTCCGGGTAGACTCGTCTTTGTCAGCAAGAAGCACGACCTTGTTTTTCATGGACTTATCGGGTTGTTTTCAACGAGTGGCAAAAATAGCCCGGCAGTAAGGCTCCCCGATCTGACATATGTCAGAAATTGCATCTTAGGGCGTTTCGCTTTACTTTTGCCTGTATCGGTCGATTTACCGATTACCGGTTTTGCCGATACAGACCATGATACGACGTGAAATTTTTCAGAAGGTGTGCCGGTATGCGCAGGCCAGGGACATCGTTTTTACACCCCGGGAACAGGAAATTATCGCATCCCTGACTACGCATAAGGTGCTCCCGCCATACACGATACTGATGGAGCAGGGCAAGCCTGTCAAATGGCTTTATTTCCTCAACAGCGGGATTGCACGGCTGTACAGGATCCACAAGGGTACGGACCATACGCTGGGCATCATAAGCATCAACGATTTTATTTCCACGCCGCTGTACCTCTTCAGCGGGGCTATTTCCCCCTGCGGGCTGGAATCGCTGACGGAGGTCGATGTGCTGGTCTGGGATAAGCCCAGAGTGGCGGCCATGAAGGAGCAGATCCCCCGGATGTACGATATGGAGCTGGCGGTCATGGACAGGCTTTTGAACTGGGTCCAGGACAACCAGATCGACGCGGTCTGCATGACGGCGGAAGAACGGTACCAGAAGATCATGACCGAGCAGCCGGAGGTTATCCGGCAGATCCCGCTGAAGTATGTCGCTTCGCTGCTGGGCATCCACCAGGACAGCCTGAGCCGGATCAGGAAGGCGCTTACAAAATAAGTTGTGAGATAAGTCCCGTAGATTGCCAGGACCGGGCAGACAGTCCTACTCTTTCAAAACAATATAGTTTTTATATCCTCCGAATCGTATTCCGAGGAAGTCTTCCACCGGTTGGGCCAGCCGGTCTTTGAGCTTCCAGCAGGCCTTCGACCGGTCGTGCTCAAAAGCAAAATCGAAAGCGGCGATCCTGTCTGCCATCACACCGGGATGGACGCCGGTAAATTTCGTCACCCGGTCTACTTTATGAATGTCTTCGGTACCTTCCAGCCTTTCCTTTTCGATGTTTATTTCGTTCTGATCATAGAAAAAGTTAAATTTTTTAACCTTCCTGTAAAGCTCCTCGGGCGTCCTTATTCCGTTGTAATGATAAACCGTCGTATCGGTTTTGATCACCCGGAGCTTGGCGCCCTTTTCCGCCCCGTTCTCGTAACCTTCCCTGGTTTGATAGATCCTGAATCCCTGTGAGTCGCGGTAGGAGCGGACCAGCTGGTTATTTTTGAAAAGCCTGATCTCCCAGGGGTGGACGCGCCGGGAGTTGCGGATGTGATGATAATCGCCCCAGAAGTGCAGGAAGGGAAACAGGAAGCCGTCCATGCGATCGTCATGAAGGTGCGCTTTCATCAGCTTTTTCAGGTGGGGAAGGCTGCTTTCATGCATGACCTCGTCGGCCTGGATATGAAACGCCCAGTCGCCGCTGATATGGTCCAGGCCGATGTTGGACTGCTGCGCGAAAACTTTGCCGCCTTTCCGCAGGCTCATGTCCCATACGGAATCGATGATCCTGATCCGGGAGTCGCCGATTTTTTCCACCGCCTCTCTCGTACCGTCGGTAGAATCGCCTACCACGACGACAAATTCATCACAAACGGGTAAAACAGAATGAATGGCTTCCAGAAACGGAACACTGTAGTCAAAGCCGTTCCTTACATAGATGAATCCCGAAATAGTCATAAATACAGTTTGAAATATCGCGCGGTACCGGATAAAAAATATCTGCCGCGGATACACAAACAGAACGAATGACGCTGTTTGTGTATTCGCGGCATGAATGTAAAATTAGAAAAAAATCTCTTCCGGCGTCAGGGCTGCCAGTAATATTCCAGCTTGGCGCAGTTATCGCACTGCGCGGCTATCTGCGATTTGAAGCTCAGATCATATTCTTCCCGGAATTCCTCATCTGAATTCCACCGCCTGAATTTTACCGGTTTTCCCTGGTAGCCGGCCCGGAGCCTGTACCGGCCGACGGGGATGTCCGCGAGCTGGTAGCTGTCGTCGGCGCGCCGGCGGATCACGGAGCCCTCACTGCCGTCTACCAGGACGCCCTGCGGCGTCAGCACGAAATCGATTTCCCCGGGGTCGATGTATACCCCCGGGAAGTTGTCGATGGTGACCAGGCCGCCGTAGTGGCCCGAGAGCGGCTGGGGCGCAGCACCCGTCAGACGCCAGACGAAGTTGCGCTCGCCGCCCTCGCCGCCGAAACCTCCCGGATTATCGGGATGTAAATAGAATGAGTAGTTTTCGCCGTTGTAGGAAACGCTGTGCGTAGCAAATGCATACCAGGAGCCGTCAGGGACTTTTACCTTGTATTTCCCTTCGCCGTTGGTGTAGGTCGTGATATTCGAGTTAAAGAATATACTGTTGTCCACAATGATCCTGACGCCCGACAGGGCTTTCCCGGCCCCGTCTTTCACTACGCCGGTAACGTATCCTTTTTCCGATCGCGTGTCGCCGCCGGGATCGACCCCGGAATCGGAACACCCGATGTGAAGCTGCGCCAGCACCGCCAGCAAAAAGGCGGAAGATCTCTTTCTTTTGTTTTTCATCGAATAGAGCTGATGTGATGATGAGGCAATTTTTCCTGCAACAATCGCAGTTGTCGGCTATCCGGGGGGCATCGTTTCGATGAACGTTTGATTTAATCGGTGAAATACCCGATACGGGCGACGGGGAGAAACGCTTCATCGCGGATATGATCTCTTTATAGCCTCGTGAGGTTGTTCGTCGAAATGTCGCGGCGCCGGCGCGCGAAGGAGGATAGCTTTGCGGCATCAAGAAAATATGATGAAGCTATGAAAATCCAGACTACCAGGATACGCGCGGTCCTGACGACACTACAACTGCTCGCGTGCTGTATGCCGGTGACGGTACCGGCACAATCCTTATTGCAAAAAATGAAAACCCAGGCCGAGCAGAGCGCTACGCGAAAGATCCTGAATGAAACGGACAAGGCTGTTTCCAAAGGGATCGACCAGGCTATCGGGTCGGCGGGCTCCGCCGTTACGGGAGCTTCAGACAAGGATCCGGGCGGGAAAGCTGCCGTATCCGGGGCCATACCGGCCGACTCTTCAGTGATAGGCGCCGCTCCCGCGCAGCCGGTCCGGTCTTACAGCCGGTACGACTTCATACCCGGCGAAAAGGTGCTGTATGCAAGCGACTTCTCGGAAGACCCTGTCGGCGAGCTCCCCGCAGGCTGGAACGGCAACGGAAGCTCCGTAGTGGTTTCACTGGAAGGGATTTCCGGGAAATGGCTCCGGATGGCGCAGCGATCGGTCTGCCTGACCGATAATGAGCAGTTGTTCGGCCCGGACTTTACCGTAGAATTTGATATGGTGCTGCAGATCGACTTCAAGGGCTGGCTGCCGCCTTCCTTCCATTTCGGCCTTCTCGCTTCCGGGGCCGACGCTCCCGCCGCCAACAGGCTGCTTTCAGACCCGAAGGGCGACAAATCGTTTTACGTGGAGATAGCGCCGCTTGCAGGCGCAGCAAATATGGTGCTGGAAAGCTATGAAAAGTATACCCGCTATTTCAACAGCCCGGTGCGCAGCTATACCGAAGCCGGTCGTTGGTACGGGAAGCCCGTGCATGTGGCCATCCAGGGACAAAAGGAAAGGCTCCGCATCTGGATCGACGATGAAAAATTTTACGACGTTCCGAAGGGCATTGTGAAGAACGGGGACTTTAACCAGCTGTTTTTCAAGCTCGGCAGCAGCCCCTACAAAGATGAGCAGATCGGAGTTTATTTTTCCAACATAAAGGTAGCCGCCGGATTGCCCGATCTGCGTCACAAGCTGGTGGAGGAGGGCAGGTTCAGCACGACCGGCATCCTTTTTGATACGGGCTCCGCCACCATCAGGCCCGAGTCGGCCGGTGTGCTGAAGTCCGTAGCAGCGGTGCTGAAGGCGCACCCGGATATGAAGGTCCGTATAGTCGGCCATACCGATTCGGTAGGAGAGGAGAAGGCTAACCTGGAGCTGAGCGGGCGGCGGGCCGCGGCGGTGAGATCCGTGCTGGAGAAAGAATATGACCTCGCCGGGACGCAATTCGAAACAGCCGGGAAAGGAGAGCAGGAGCCGGCCGCGGATAACTCGACGGCTGAGGGAAGAGCGCAGAACCGGAGAGTTGAATTTATCAGCTATTAGCATCATACAACCCAATATTATTCTCTCAAATGAAATAGCCATGAGCTGTTAGGTTTTAGGTTTTGGCAGCACAGAAACCGGCCAATGAATAAGGCTAAAACCTAACAGCTAATAGCTAAAACCCTTTTATACAAATGAAAAAACTGGTTTCATACCTCTTTATCCTGGCGGCTTTTACATCGTGCCGCAACGGCGACGATCTCCTCAAAGACGGGAATGATTGGGATATCGTTATCTCTTCCTCGCAGCATGTTCCGGGCATCGGCAATACCGACGGGCCTCACCAGGGAACGCCGTGGGAGCTGCCGGAGGGAGTAGAGCTCGTACAACGCCCGGGGAAGGCGTTCGACCCCAGCCCGCAGCTGCTCTTCGGAAGCCTCAACACATTCTATGCTGATCTCAGCTTCGTCAACCATCTCGATGTGAAGATAAAGATACATTTTCCTGCCGGGTTGATCTGCCTGTTCGATAAAGAAGGGCGCACGCAGGACGGCCTCCTGACATCTGCGGTAACGGTGGACTTACCAGCCGCTTCTTCCTTCAGAAAATCAGGTCCCGACACGACAACCATCTACCTGGGACTGGGCTGCCTGAATCATTCGAAAGCGTTTCCCTGGGAAGAAAACCAGGAGCCGGATACCCGCGATTATCCTATTGGAAAGGGCATGTACAAGCCGGGTGTGGTCACCTCCGACCCCAATCTCAGGAAATTCCTGGATCTGCTGAAGGACTACCCGGGCCTCCGGCTTACGCGGCACTATAATCCGCAGGAGATGTTTGATCCGGAATATGAACCGGAGCCGTGGCGGAAAATATACATGACGATCCAGGGCGCGCTCTGGGATATTACCGATGGGGATGGCCTGAGCCGGCAAAGCCACCGTGAGCTGCTCGAAGCCCTGAAGCCTTACCGCTGAAAGCCGGCTCCAGCCGCTTACATCATGGCCTGAACGGCCGGTTTCCCTACCCCGAAAAATGCTGACACTCCGAAACGGAACCCTGTCCTGGCGCCGAGGTAGGGATTTCCGGCTACCCACCCTTCGGTTTTGGCTTCCCCGGTTGCGAATAAGCGCCACGTTTTGTCGAGGCTATAGGCTGCGTGCAGTTTTAGCATGCCCCCCGGACGGGCTTTCGTGTCATAGAAGTTTGAGGGTTGGAGCCACAGCATGGCCGACGGCTGGAGCAGCCACTTCTTATCTCCCCCGGCCGAAAGCGCATAAGGGCTTCTTTCGATCTCGATGCCGGGCAGCCAGTGCTCCCTGTTGCGATAGGCATGAAAGCCTACCAGGTATTGCGTGCTTCCTTTTTCCAGGAAGACATCGGCGCTGAGGTCATAGCCGAACGAGTTCAGGTAGTGCCTCACAGCGAAATTAAAAGCCGTGCCGCGGCCTATCTTGATCCGGTTGATGCCGATCATAAAGGGAGACAGGAAATTGAGGTATTGCATCCTGCTCATTTTTTCCAGGTAATCGTGCTCTTCCTGCGTAAGCGATGTGGTTTTGATGGCCCGGTCGATACCGGTCCCGCCTGGATGTATGCCCCTGGCCTCATAGGGCTCGTCGGGGCGGTGCAGGTCGTATACCCACGGGGTAAAATCCCAGCCTACAAAATCGCGGTCGGCAACGGTGACGCCGTAAGTATTCATGCTGTCGATGCTGGCGTCGTAGCCTTTTTGCTTAAACTGTCCGACATAGTCGAGCGCGTGCTTTGTGAGCAGGATATTCAGCGCTACATTCGCATGGCGCGAGCCCAGGTAGAAATTGTCTTTCTGCAGGCCCCGCAGCAGCAGGAATTCGCTTTCGATCCCTGCGGCGAAGCTCCTGACCAGCTCCTGCGGCGCGTCTTTTTTCAGGCGGATCAGGTCCTCGTCTTTTACGCGGCTCACCGAGCCGTTGGCAAAGCCGCCGTTGAAACGGTTATAGGTCTCGTCGTAAGAAGAAATGCCCCTGATCGTCAGCCCGGCCCTGTGAAATTCTTCATGCAGCCACTGGGGCGAGAGTACGACCCCGTAATAGGTGAATACATAGTCAACAAGGCCCGAGGTGGTATTGGAAGCAATACGGTTAAGGATTTTCTTTCCCCTGGTATCGGGCCTGATTACCTTATGCCACAGCCGGTTGTTGAAATGATAATTCAGCCGGTGAAGATTTTGGGTCACGGAAAGCGCCTGCTGCATTGAAAAGCTGTCGAAAAGCTCCCCTGTACGCGCGGCATCCTGCTGAAAAGGCAGGTCGGCAAATGGGAGATCTATCTGCAGGGGATAATCCGCAGTGCTCTCGGCAGATTGTCCCATCACCGCCGCTCCCGGGTATACGGCAGCCAGCAGGGAAGGCAGGAGGAGGTTTGCAAGGATTGATTTTTTCATTTGCATAAAGGGTTTTAGCTATTAGCTGTAAGGTGTTAGCTTTTGTTCATACCAGGTTTGTGCGCCGCTAAAACCTAAAACCTTACAGCTCATGGCTATTTCATTACGATAATTTTTAATTAAGCGACGGCTGCAAAAGTAGACCTGATGCTTATCCCCGGACGGTAAGATTCTATAAAGCTCATTTCTGCCCGACAAACTGCATCACAGGCAGACGGGTTGTGAAGACAACCCCGCAAAAAGACATTTCGACTGTTATATTTTGAGCTTCATCGAATATCCGTTTCCCCCTGAAGCCCGGCCTGCAAAATTTGCGCCCGAAACCAGCAATTTTATATCTGTTAAAGCCATGAAAAATATCTTCTTACTAACGACATTGCTCCTGGCGGCAGGATTCGCACAGGCGCAGCAGCTGTCGCAATCGGTGCGGGGCATTGTGCGGGACGAAGTTTCCCGAAGTCCGCTTACCGGGGTATCCGTCCTTCTGATCCAGCCCGAAGGAGCTCCGCACAAGGGCGCCATGACAAATACTGACGGAGAATTCGTGATTGCCGGGGTACCTACGGGCCGTCATTCCTTCCGGCTTACCATGGTCGGCTATGAAGACCAGCTTCTTTCCAATGTCGTCATTACCGGCGGGAAGGAGGTTATCCTGGAGGTTGTTATGAGCGAGTCAGCTGAAATGCTTAACGAAGTGGTGGTGACCGCCGACCGCGCCGACGACAAAGGCAGGACCAACAACGAGCTGGCCCTTGCAAGCGGCCGTTCGTTTAATGTGGAAGATACGAAGCGGTATGCCGGCTCGCTGGGCGACCCCTCCCGCATGGCGGCCGGATTTGCAGGCGTGGCTTCCGGGAATGACGCCCGGAATGACATCGTGGTGCGCGGAAATTCGCCTACCGGCATGCTATGGCAGCTGGAAGGGCTCAACATACCCAATCCCAATCATTTCGGCTCCTATTTTGCCACCGGAGGGCCGGTCAGCATGCTTAACAACAACGTGCTGAGCAAATCCGACTTCCTGACAGGGGCATTCCCGGCGCAATACGGCGACGCGCTGTCGGCTGTTTTCGATCTCCGGATGAGGGAGGGAAATAACCGGAAGCACGAGTTTATGGGGCAGATAGGCTTCAACGGATTTGAAATAGGCGCCGAAGGCCCGTTTTCCAGGAATTCGAAGGCTTCTTTTTTGCTGAATTACCGTTACTCCACGCTGGGCGTATTCAAAGCGCTGGGTATCCGGTTCGGTACAGGGACTTCGGTGCCGGACTACCAGGACCTTAATTTTAAATTGTCCGTTCCGGCAGGACGAAAAGGGAAATTTGCCCTCTTCGGGATTACCGGGAGCAGCGACGTGCAGTTTCTTGGAAATGAAACGGATACTACGCTCGTCGATCTTTATGGCAGCGAAAATACCAATACGCGCGTGAGATACGGGACCAGTATCGCGGGGGCTTCCTATGAGCATACCCTTTCGCAGCGTACGAACCTCAGGCTTGCGCTGGGCGCCAGCATAACAAAGGAGAAATTCAGCGGCGATTCCATCAGCATTGTCACCAGGGAAGCATTTCCCGCCGCCGAATCGAGGTACGACACCCGGAAATATTCGGCTGCCGTAAGCCTCCGTCATAAATTCAGCGCAAGAGCCAGCCTGTACAGCGGGATTTCCACCGACCTGCTCAATTTCGACCTTTACCATAAGACCGTGCACCGGGGAGGAACGATCGATTCGGTCCGTGTGGATGAGAAGGGTCAGCTCTCCGCGCTTACCCAGGCGTACACACAGCTGCGTTACAGGATGGCCGGCCGCCTGACGGCGACTGCCGGGCTTCACTTTCAGCACCTGAGCCTCAACGGGAAAGCCGCTCTGGAACCACGGGCCGGGATCCGCTACAGCTTCGGCAGGGGACAGGCTATAGGCGGCAGCTACGGGCTGCATAGCCAGACGCAGAACATTTATACCTATTTCATCAACACCCCCACAGCATCGGGTATGGTCCGCACCAACCGTGATCTCGATTTTACCAGGAGCCAACATTTTGTGCTCAGCTACGAAAACAGGCTGTCGGAGCACCTGCTGCTCAAAATAGAGCCCTATGTGCAGATGATCTGCAGGGTGCCGGTAGAGCAGCGCGCTTCCTCTTTTTCATTGCTGAATACCGGCGCGCTGTTCGGACCGGCCGACAAGGACAGCCTGGTCAATGAAGGATCGGGGAAAAACCTGGGGATCGAGCTGACGCTGGAGCGGTATTTCAACGACGGCTACTATTTCCTGGCAACCGCTTCCCTCTTCGATTCGAAGTACAAGGGCAGCGACAGGGTAGAACGTAATACCGCGTTCAATACGCGATACATAGCCAATGTGCTGGGCGGAAAGGAGATAAAAATAGCCCGAACCAACGTCCTGAGCTTCAATGTGAGATCGACCCTGGTAGGAGGGAGGTATTTTACCCCGCTCGACCTGGAGGCTTCCAGGCTGCGGGGACAGGCGGTTTACCGCGAATCAGAAGCCTTTTCCGAGAGGCAAAAACCCTATTTCAGAACGGATCTCCGGTTTTCATACCGCTGGGAAATGGGTAAAAGCACTATGGAGTTTGCCCTCGATCTGCAAAATGTGACTGCTCATAAGAACATATTTCAGCAGACGTACAACCCGCGGACAAACGCCATTGCCTACCAGTACGGCCAGGGGTTCTTCCCGGTGCCTTACTTCAGGGCTACGTTCTGACAGGCCGGACTAAAAAAAAGGTGTATTGCTTGAAAAAAAACATACTATACTCAAGAAGCTCTCCCGCGCTTACCGCCGGGAGAGCTTTCTTTTTACCGGGTGGATCCGGGCTATTTGCCCCTGAATAGGGAGAATACCTTTTTGCCCGCCGTCACCACGGCTACCGCAAGAAGTCCGGCGGCGAGGCCGATGCTCATTTCCTTGATCACGGCAGGCACCTCCGGGATGAAGTGGTGAAAGTAGTCGATGTTATGTACGAAAATACCTCCCGATACCAGGATCAGCGCGATGGTGCCGATCACGCCCAGAAGCTTGATGATGACCGGCAGGGCCTTCACCAGCAGGTGCCCCAGCTTTGAAAGAAGTCCTTCGTTATCGTAGCTTTTGATCAGCCGGTAGCCCGCATCATCCATCCTGACGATCAATGCTACGATCCCGTAAACGCCGATAGTGGCCAGGAACGCCACGACAGACACGGTCAGCACCTGTATAGGCAGGCTCTGGTCCAGCACCGTACCCAGGGCAATGATGACGATCTCCACCGAAAGGATAAAATCGGTGGTGATGGCCGATTTGATCTTTGATTTTTCAACATCGCCGCTTTCTTCCTTTTGCTGCCCGATCACCTCCTCGCCGGTTTTATCGGTACGATGGAATAAGTATTCGATGATTTTCTCCACCCCTTCGTAAGCGAGGTAAAATCCGCCGATTACCAGGACCACCTTGATGGCCGCCGGGAAAAAAACATTGAGCAGCAGGGCAACCGGCACGATGATTATCTTGTTGAGGAAAGACCCTTTTGTGATGGCCCAAAGAACCGGGATCTCCCTTGAGGCGAGGAAGCCGGTAGCCTTTTCGGCGTTGACGGCCAGGTCATCGCCCAGTATGCCGGCGGTTTTGCGCGTGGCGACCTTGCTCATAACCGCCACGTCGTCCATTAAAGCGGCGATATCATCTAAAATTGCAAAAATGCCTGAAGCCATGTTTGTAGTGCTGGTGCGGGCGTAAATATAAATATAACCTCGCGTATCAACAGAAAAACCAGGTTTTAAAAATAGGTTACGGCAAAGCAGTAAACAGGCTGCTCTATAAACTTTTTAATAAAACGGCATCCTTCTGGTTATCAGCTTATTGCTTTTGCCGGACCCGGCGCCGTGACTTGCTCAACTCCTTCACTTTATCCCGGCTTTTATTATGAAAAAAACTTGTTTATTCGTATCCGTAATAGTATTGGCGGTGTCTTTTTCCGCACAGGCGCAGTCAGTATCCGTCAATACGACAGGGACAGAAGCAGATGCTTCTTCTATCTTTGACGTAAGCAGCACTTCCAAAGGTATGCGTATACCGCGTATGACTTCTGGGCAAAGAACTTCTATCGAATCACCGGCTCAGGGGCTGCTTGTATATCAGACGGACCCTCCCGTTGGCTTTTATTACAACAAAGCATCGTCAGGGCCTGCTCAATGGGTTTACCTGCAGCCCGGCGAAAACGTTACGACGCAGGGAAATGTCTTCAATGGCGCTTCACAGTTGGTAAAACTCGACCCTACGGGCAAGCTGCCTGCCATAGACGGTTCCCAACTTACAAATTTACCGGCCGCGGGCTCATCGTTTCTCTATTCTGGCTGGTTTGCAAATGCTTCTCCCAGCACATATAAACTTCCGGTAGTATTCGGAAATATACAGCCCGGAAATACGCCACCATACGAATTTGCTTCTGTCGACCTGATCACTTTTAAGCCTACTGCGAATGGAATTATCGATAACCTTCTCGTCAGGCAGGTTCATAACAATACCGGGAGCAGCACCGGTAATATAACCGTAACGCTTTATAAAAATGATGTGCCGACTGCCCTTACCTGTACTTTTACAAGCGTTCTGACGGGTGTAGCCGAAGGCACGGATTATAATGCCGCCCACGCTGTTCCGGTTACTACCTCCGATCGGCTGTATTTTGTGGTAAACCAGGGAACAATAGGCAATACCACCGTTTTCCGCCTATCGACTACCGTACGGTTCAGATAACTTTAAAAGCATAATGCTATGAAAAAATTTGTATGGAGCCTGATCCCGCTCTTTTTCTTTGCGCACTCATATGCCAGGGCGCAGCTCACCGTATCGGCCGGGGCGACTCTGAATTTGTCGGCCCAGTCGCGGCTGAACATACAGGATCTTGACCTGACCATAGACGGTGCGATTAACGCCGGCGCTGCTTCTGTTGTACGCCTTTCGGGTTCGGAATCTACCGGTATCGGGGGAAGCTCATCTATCCTGCTGGCTGAAATGATAATTGACAAAGACGGCGGGCATAAGGTTATGCTTGACCAGGATGTGGAAGTAAAAGAGGAAGTTACCCTGATCTCCGGACTACTGGACCTTCATCATCACAGACTGGTATTACAAAGCGGGGCGACTCTTTCGGGAGAGTCGACGGTAAATTATGTGACGGGTACAAGCGGCGGCTATATCGAAACAACCGTTTCATTGAATGCACCGGCTGCAGCGGCGCCGGGAAACCTGGGAGTTGTCCTTACGTCTGATGCGGATCTCGGGGAAACGATTGTTCGCAGGGGCCATGTCGCCCAAGTGTATGGCAGCTTCACGGGTATTAACCGGTATTTTGATATACTGCCCGAAAATAACCTGAACCTGAATGCTACTGCCAGGTTTTATTACCTGGACCCTGAATTGAACGGGATTCCTGAAGAAGAGCTGGTCCTGGGAAGGAGTACGGATTTTACCAATTGGGTAAACGAATCAGCAGGGACAGTCAGCAATACGTCTGATAACTATTTGGAAAAGACGGGTATCAGCCAGTTTTCCAGGTGGACGATGTTCGGAGCCGGGGCGCTGCCCGTACAGCTGGTTTATTTTAAGGGTAGTTTGCACGAGCAGGGGGTAGGCGCGTTAACCTGGGCTACAGTTTCTGAAGAACGATTTTCTCATTTCGAAGTACAGGCAAGCACCGATGCGAAGAATTTCAGCGTGCTGGGCTCAGTCAGCAAGGGGCTGCCTGCGGGCGGCCATATGCTATATCATTTTACCGACAGCCGGGGAGCGGCCGGAACGCTGTATTACAGGCTCCGGATGATCGACCTCGACGGAAGCTTTGACTATTCGAACCTGGTAAGGATAGTGTATAAGCCTTCTCCCCCTATCCTGGCTTATCCTAATCCGGTCAGCGCCAATCTGCATTTAGTCGCCGGGAAGCCGATCGAGCATGTGGAAATCTCTGACATGAGAGGGGTGATCCTTGAGAAATTTTCCGGGAGAAATCTTGATACCGTTTTTATGGAAAGCTATCCCTCGGGGATATATCTCATAAAAGTTAACGGCAGGGATGTGCTGAAAGTGCTGAAAAAATAAAGCTGCCCGATACGGTATCAGCGGGCCCCGCGGAGCCAGGGGATGACTTTGAAAGATAACGGCTTCAGAACTTCCAGATCACGTTCATGAAGATATTTCTGCCCATACGGGGCAGCCGGTTCCAGTCGGCGAAGGTGGTATAGTTTTGGTCCAGGAGGTTTTCCGCTCCCGCTTTGAGCGTAAGGGAACGATCGCCGAATTCGAGCAGCTGCGATGCCGACAGGTTTAAAACCGCATATGCCGGCAGGGGACTCTCTCCGAAGGCCGGGTTGAACCGGGTCTGCTTCAGGGCTCCGCCGATGGACGCATCTGCCGAAAAGGACTTGTGCGTAAAGCTAAGCGCTTCCTGGTAGCTGAACGGCTGCATGAGCGGGAGAGGCCCGACGCCGTTCCCCTTGCCGTTCCGATAGCCGGCTTTGCTTGTCCACAGCCAGTTTTTACCAAACTGATAGCTTACTTCCAGCGCGCCGGTCATGATCCTGGCGTGCCGCAGCTGCTCGTATACCTTTACGCCTGCCGCACCGATGGTCATAGCGCTGAGGCCGGCGTCGGGCTTGCCGATGATATAATCGTATACCTGGAAAACGGAGCCGGAGAGCTTCGCCGACAGGCGGGAACGGCGGTAAGCGGCAACAGCGCCGTAGGTGACGGTTTTTTCATTTCTCATTTCCGGGTTGCCTATGTAGTCAAACCGGTCGAAGCTGTTGAAAAGATAATAGCCGTAACCTTCAGAGATGCCCGGCGCCCGTTCGCCGTACCCGGCGGCAGCCGACAGCAGCCACCTTTCGGTCTCGCGTGTAAGAGCGGAGGAAAGCCTCTTCAGCAGCCTTGTGCGGTTTTTTTGTAAACCGGGATAGAAGATGCGGAGGCTGCCCAGGCCGGTTATGTTATCGATCAGGTTGTTGTGTACGGCCAGGCCCGCCGTCGTCGTTGCTTTCCATTTTTCACGGAAGGAATAGCTGTCTTCCGCATAAAGATCGGCATAGCGCGTAGCTACTCCGGGCCAGGTAAGCATGTACATATCTTTCCAGCCCGGCGTATCGGAATACATCGTCATTTCGGCGAGTGAATGATTGTGATGCCCGCTGAGGCTGGCTTTCCAGTCGTGCTTTTCCCTGCTGCCCTTCAGCTGCGAATAAAATCCCCAGGTCCGGCTCCAACCGGGCATATCCATTCTGATGGGCACGTCCGGACGTCGGGAATCGTCCATGACGTGTCTCACGTTATTGTAGTAAAGCTTGGTTTTCCACTCGCTTACGCCGGGCGAAAGATGATGCTGTATGTATTCCAGCGATGCGATATAAGCCTGGGCAAGCGAGACATCCATCGGCAACGCAGGATAACCGACATCCGATGCGCGGTCGAAGATCAGCGAGGCCTCCAGGTGCCGGTGCTCATCTGCCTTATAGCCTGCTATCGCAGACATATTGAGCTTACTGAACCCGGAATTGCGAATTTCCGTACCTCCCCCGGCCCGGTAATTGTCCGCATGCCTGTAGGTCACATCTGCGTTGGCGAAGAAAGTCTCACCCGAATAGGCTACACCCGTTCCGCCTGTTTTCAGCCGGTTATTGGCTTCAAAACCGCCGAATATGCTGCTGTTAAACCCGCCCCGGCCGAATGATCCCTTTTTCCTGACCAGGTCCAGGCTGCCTGCAACGGTGGCCCCGCCCGTGGAGCCGGAAGGCCCGTTATGCACTGTCGCGCTTGCCAGGTTGGTCGTTTCAACGTAAGAGGTGACCGGGTCCATTTTGTCGGTACAGGCGGCGTATATCCGCATCCCGTCGATGGTGATGACGCTGCGTTCGGACGCCATACCGTTGAGGTAGGGCTCCCAGGCATAGGATCCTCTCCGGATCATATTGACGGCTGCCGATTTTTCCAGGTAGGTGTCCAGCGATGCCAGCGGCTTACCCGACCTGTCTGAGGCAGAGCGCTGCGAAATGACGACGACTTCCCTTAACTCCTGCAACGTGAAAGTATCTGCGGAAGCCGCGTGAGGATGCTGATGCTGATCCGTTTGGGAATAAACGGCTTGGCGGCAAAAAAGAACCGCAGCTAAAATAAGGATCGACCGGAACATATGCGTACCGCTATAAATGATCGGGAGGGCCTCAGCCTGATACTATAACGCCGGCCTGGCGGCTCATAGCTCTATTTCAAAATAGATGCTGCTGGCGGGGTTGGCTTCTGTTACCGGCTCCCCTTTTATCACCTCTCCCTTTTCATTTGCAACCTGGAGATTGATTTGCCAGGAGCCTTTCATTGTCAGGTTGACTACGCCTTTGTAGATCCCGTCTTTGAAGGTAAGGTCTGTGTTATTGGGTGAGTCGTGTCCCATTGCGGGCATCCGCGGATCGATTTTGATCGTGTAGCCGCTGACAGGCTCGAAATCGTTTGTCGACTTCATCCGGTACAGCAGGGCGGTCATATCGTTCCGGTCGATAACCGGCTTGACAGGGTCCAGCATGGTGACCACGTATTTTTGACCGTCGGAACCTTCAAAAGATTCCAATATCCGCTTCTGGGCGGCTTGCACGGCTGCTTTCCCGGTTGAGGTATATGCAGTGCCGTCGATATGATAAGTGATCGGGAGCTCCCAGTCTCCGGCCATCGGGAATATGATAAAGCCGCTGAAGAGAAAAGAAGTGCCTGGTACGGGCGCGATCGCCGATGCCGGGGATGAATGGCTCATGTTCTCCGTTTTCATGGTCGGAGCCCATTCCGGGCTTATATTATTAACGACCAGGCTGCTGTCCGCTTTTCTTACCTGGAAGAATATTTCGTTATACCCCGTCGTCAGCTTTCCGCTTGCCGAATAAAGATTTACCATATGGGTCTCGTTTTTCAGGGAGGCTACAAACTTCAGGCCATCGATCTCGTCAGGTACAGGATCGGCGTCCTTGGAGCAGGAAGCCAGGAATACGACCGCAAGGAGAGGCAGACAGCAGATGATATTTTTGAACAATTTCATTTTACCTTAGCTTTTAAATTAAACCGGGCTGCCGGCAACCCGCGAACTTTTCTTTACCGCAGAAAGTACTGCATAGTTACACAACGGGTTCAGGCAAAAAGTATGATTGGAGTCATGATTTATATTTTCCGTTATATTTAATGTAATTTTAACAGCTCAACATCTCAGAAAAGTTCAATCCCATGATAGACATTATCAAATCGGCCTATCAGCATCCGTTGCTCTCGGAAGAGGATTTACAGAGAATAGCATCGGCTCACCGGAAGGAGGAAATGGAAAAAGGACATGTGCTGCTGGGGGAAGGGAAGGTGGCTAATGAGTATTATATCCTTGAAAGCGGGCTGATACGGTCGTTTGTACATGACTATGACGGGAACGAGATCACGACCGAATTTTTTGTAGCGGGAGAGATCGTCATTGTTCCCACCTCCCTGTTCCGGCGCAGCCCCTCGCAGGAGACCCTGGTCGCCGTTACGGGCTCGGTGCTGCTGAAAATCGGTTTTGCCGAGTTCCAGGAATTGTTTCACGGCATCCCGGGATTCAGCGAATGGGGAAGGCTCTGGTTTACGCACCAGCTTTTTGCAATGAAGCAGCGTTCGCTCGATATGATTACCGAAACCGCCACCAACCGCTACCTGAAGCTGATGCGGGACAAGCCGCAGATCATACAATACGTACCGCTCAAGCAGATCGCGTCTTTCCTGGGCATTACCGACACCTCCCTGAGCCGGATCAGGAAAGAGATCATCCCGTAATACAGGAACAATTCCCGGACAATTCACGTCCTGAAGAACAGCTCCGCGCACTGGCTGCTCCCTGTCATTTCTTGTCATTTGGCAAGACGATATTCGAAACCCCGTCTTTAATTTTGGATGAGAAACCGATCGGTCATTTAACATTGTCATACCTATGAAAATCAACCCTGTAGTCTGGTTTGAAATTTACGTCGAAGATATGGCCCGCGCCACGGCGTTTTACGAAAAGGTGCTGAACCTGAAGCTGGAAGATATGTCAGACCCGACAGACCTGTCTATGCAGATGCGTGGCTTCCCGTCTGACATGCAGAGCCACGGTACGGGAGGCGCCCTGGTGAAGACGGAAGGCATGAAGCCGGGAGGAAGCAATGTCGTCCTGTATTTCGGCTGCGAAGACTGCTCGGTGGAAGAGGGCAGGGCGGAGCCTGCCGGGGGAAAGGTGGTCCAGTCCAAAATGTCGATAGGGGAGTTCGGGTTCTGCTCGCTGGTAAACGATACCGAAGGCAATACCATCGGCTTGCATTCCATGAAGTAGGCTGCTGAGATGGAAGCTGAAAGAATTGTGGCCGCCGTGCTGGTAAGAAAGCCGCTGGAATCCGTCTGGAAGCACTGGACGGATCGGGAAGAGGAGGAAGAATGGCGCGACGGGCGGCATTTCGAAACGGTAATACCATTCCAACTGGTCGGCTATGTGCTCGGCGACGGCAGGAAGGGCTGCGTTGAATTTCAGCATATCGACAGCAATACCATCGTCAGGGAAAGCTTTGAGCCTGATCCGGGCTCGCCTCCGGACAGGCAGCGCGGGCGTTGCCAGGCCCGGCTCGACGGGTTTAAAGAATATATAGAAGCGTTATAGCCTTTTTTTACCCGCATTTTCACTATATGGAACCAGACGAACAAGGATTCTGCGAAGCGAACGGGATCAGCCTTTACTATGAAACATACGGACAGGGTCGTCCGCTGGTGCTGGTGCACGGCGGCGGAAGTTCCTTCCGGTTTGACTACAGGGAGCTGGCTGTACGGCTGCGCGACAGGTACCGGCTGATCGGGATCGATCTTCAGAACCACGGGCGCTCCGGCCACAGGCAGGAGCCGGAAACTTTTGAGCAGGATGCCAGGGACGTGATAGCCGTCGTGGAAAAGCTCGGAATCGCGAAAGCGTTCTTTATGGGCTTCAGTAACGGGGGAAATACGGTTATGCAGATCGCGCATCTGTCGCCGGCGATGGCGGAGAAGCTTATTGTCGCTTCGTCATTCTACAAAAGAGAAGGAATGGCAGACGGCTTCTTCGAAGGAATGAACCTGGCGACGATCGATTTCATGCCGCAGGTGCTGAAAGAAAATTTTCTGTCGCTCAATCCGGACCAGAGCGCCCTTATGAATATGTTCGAGAAAGACAGCCGGCGCATGATCGGTTTCCGGGACTGGGATAAATCCGTCCTTCGTCAAATAAAGGCCCAGGTCTTATTCATTGCCGGCGACCGCGACGTGATGAAGGCCGGGCATGTTGCCGAAATGTGCCGGGAAGTTCCGGGTGCACGGCTTATGATACTGCCGGCAGGACATGGGCACTACATGATGGCGGACGAATCCGGGCATACGGACCAGGCCCTTATTGACTTTACAGCTGCTCAGATCTGCCGGTTTCTGGACGCCAAACAACCATTTACCTGAAACCTAAAAACATACCATTATGCCAAAGCTAAATCCGTATCTCAATTTCGACGGCCAGGCTGAAGAAGCCTTCAATTTTTACAGATCGGTTTTCGGCGGGGATTTCCACGGGGAGGTCCTCCGGTTCAGCAATGTGCCCGGAGCTGAAAACATACCTGAAAACGAGAAGAACAGGGTCATCCACATAGCGCTCCCGGTCGGCGACGACCTGTTGATGGCTTCCGATATTATGCCGTCGGCCGGCCACCGGCTGATAGTGGGCAATAACAATTACGTTTCAATTTTCCCCGATACGAAAGAAGAAGCCGACCGGCTTTTTAGCAGCCTTTCCGCAGGCGGCGTAGTGGAGCTACCCCTGCAAGTCCAGTTCTGGGGCGATTATTACGGCAGCTTTACCGATAAATTCGGCGTAAAGTGGATGGTCAATTATTTTGTGAAGCAGTAGCCTGATTTCTCTTGTCCGGTAAAATCTGATCCGGCAATAAAAAATAAAAAAAATATTGAGAAACCGGATAGTTGCATTTATATTTGCAACCGGATGATTTCATAAACATTATTCTATTACGATGAAGACGCTGATAACAACTGACCCGGAGAACGCAACCTTTGAGGCAAAAAGGGAATTTGCCGCAGATTTATCGCTTGTATGGAGAGCCTGGACAGAGGCTGAGCTGCTCGACCAGTGGTGGGCGCCCAAGCCCTGGAAGACTGAAACGAAATCCATGGATTTCAGGCCGGGCGGGCGCTGGCTTTACGATATGGTGGGCCCGGAAGGGGAGCGGCACGGCAGCCTGCAGGCCTACGAAGAAATCGAAAAGGAAGTTTTCTTTACCGGGCAGGATGCCTTCACCGACAGCGAAGGGAACATAAACGAGGCGATGCCGGTAGGGATATGGAAGAACACGTTCGCCGCTACGGAAAGGGGAACCCTCGTGACTTCGTTTGTCAGGTACCCGTCGAAGGAAGCGCTGGAGACAATCGTCAACATGGGCATGGCCGAAGGGCTGAGCATGGCCCAGGACAACCTGGACGAGCTTCTGGCGACATTGACCAGCAGCGCTGACAACGGGAAAATCACCGTAAAGGCCATTGTAGCCGCTCCACCCGCCAAGGTTTGGGAGCGGTATACAGCACCCGGGCATATTACCCAATGGAATTTTGCGTCGGAGGATTGGCAATGTCCGAGGGCTGAGAACGATATGAGAGTAGGCGGAAAGTACAGCGCCAGGATGGAAGCCAAAGACGGCAGCTGGGGCTTTGATTTCGAGGCCGTCTACGACGCAATCGAAGATGGAAAGTCGTTTACCTATACAATGGGAGACGGCAGAAAGGTGACTGCGGATTTTAATGACCTGGGAGGACAGACTGAAGTGGTGGTCTCTTTTGACGCCGAAAGCGAGAACCCGCGGGAAATGCAGCAGGCCGGCTGGCAGGCGATATTGGACAATTTCAAAAAATACGCGGAAAGCTGATCCCGGGTTAAAATCCAGGGCTATTAATAGGCAGCCGATCCTACGGAATTCTAAAGATCCGTAGGATCGATCCGTTTCATGGCCCCGGAATTCATTCCGGGGTTCATGTGGCTGATTTGCCATTGCATTAAATATGCGATAAATTGCGGGCCGGTCAATTTATCTGGCGCATGAATACAGACAATCTCCTGCAAACAGGTTTGCGGACGGTCAATATGATCCGCTATGCGCTGCCGCTGCGGGAGGGCGGTTCGCTGCCCGCCATAGCGGAAGGAGACGATGGGTTCAGCTACGTGCTTAAGTTCAGGGGCGCGGGCCAGGGCACAAGAGCGCTGATCGCCGAACTGATCGGAGGTGAAATAGCGCGCATGGCCGGCCTGAAGGTGCCGGAGCTGGTTTTCGCGAATATAGACGAAGCATTTGGTCGTACGGAGCCCGATGAGGAGATACAGGATCTGCTGAAAGCCAGCACCGGTATCAACCTTGCGCTCCATTACCTGAGCGGCTCGTACACTTTCGACCCGGTCGTAACGGATGTGAATCCGGAGCTGGCCTCCAGGATCGTATGGCTGGATGCCTTCCTCCTGAATGTAGACCGTACGCGGCGCAATACCAACATGCTGATGTGGCATAAGGAGCTGTGGCTGATCGATCACGGCGCCGCTTTATATTTTCATCACAACGATCCCGACTATTCGGCTTACGTCGATCGTCCTTTTGTCCAGATAAAAGACCATGTGCTGCTAAGAAGGGCCGGTGCGCTGAAAGCTGCGGACCGGCACCTGAAAGGCCTTCTCACTCCCCAGGCTATCACAGCGCTTGTCAGCCTCATTCCCGACAGCTGGCTCGATCCCGGCGGGGCTTCCTTTGACGCGCAGCGGGACGCCTACGCTGCTTTTCTCCTGAAAAGGCTGGCTGTATCGGAAGTTTTTGTAAACGCCGCCGAAGATGCAAGGAATGCACTTATATGAATATGCGGTGCTCCGCGTCGTGCCGAGGGCAGACCGGGAAGAGTTCATGAATATCGGCGTGGTGCTGTACTGTCCCGGGCGCCAGTTCCTGGATGTAAGCTACTATCTCGATGCGGCACGCCTGGAAGCGCTGTGCCCGGGATTCGATATCGGGGAGCTGGACCTGTATTGTAAGTCCTTTGCCTCCATATGTATGGGAAATAAAAAAGGCGGCCTGCTCGAAACGATGCCGGCCTCTTCCCGTTTCAGATGGCTTACCGCAAAGCGCAGCGCTATTTTACAGGTATCGGCCGTACACCCCGGCTTTTGCGAAGATCCGTCGGCAGAGCTCGACCGGCTGACGGAATTGCTGGTGAAATAGTTGCCGGAAGTCGGCTGTCGGAGGCTGACAGCCAATCGTTGATTTCTGACAGCTTCGATTTAATTTTTCTATTAATTTTTAGGGGTTTTTCGCTCTTGCTCTACTGTACATAAAAGGGCTATTCCTAACCTTTACTTGTATGAATTTGCAAAAGACGGACGACGGTGATCTGGTCACCTTTCTGAAAGCAGGTAAACGGCCGGCTTTCGAAGAGATTTACCGGCGGTATTGGTACAAGCTTTTTGCCATTGCCTATCATCACACGGGGGTAAGGGAAGAAGCCGAGGAAATTATCCAGGAGATATTTCTCGATCTGTGGAGAAGACGGGCCGAGGCGAACATAAGGAATCTCGACCTGTACCTGACTATTGCAGTTAAAAACCAGATCTATGACTTCTTCAAGTCCCAGCTCAGCTACCGGAAGTACAGGGAATACCTCATTTTCAATGAACTTTCAAAACATTACGGTACCGAGGATATAGTAGGCTTCTCGGAGCTGTCGGCTGCGGTAGAGCATGTTTTAAACCTTTTGCCGGAAAAAAGCGCCGAAGTTTTCAAGAGAAGCAGGTTTGAAAACCAGTCGGTGAAGGAGATTGCGCAGGGGCTGAACCTGAGCGAGAAGGCGGTGGAGTATCATATCACGAAATCGCTCAGGTTTCTGAGAGAAAATCTCCGGAACTACTATTCGGAGAACTGAATGTTTACAAAGATGAGAATGGAAGAATTTAACCGACTGCTCAAAAGGTATCTCCGGGGGCAGGTTACGACAGAGGAGGAAAGGCTGCTGGAAGAATGGCATAAAAATCAGCCGGAAGTAAGCTTCCCCGAGATGTCGGGCGAGGAAAAGGGGGCATTGGAGCAAAAAATATGGAAGAGCGTACGCTCAGGGGCCTGGGGCGGGCAGCCTGCCCGGCGGCTGATCGCGATAGCGACGGGCGTAGCGGCCTCCCTTTTGCTGGGGATGCTGTGGTTCCTTCTCCCCGGCGCCCGGGAAGAAGCGCGTACGGCCGCCGTTTCGGGGCAGCAGCGTTTCGAGATCAGGAACACGACCGGCTCCGACCAGGAGATCATGCTTTCCGACAGCACGATCGTGCTGCTCAGGCAGGATAGCCACCTGGTATACGAAAACAGCTTCAACCAGGAGAGAAGGGAGGTATTTTTACACGGCGAGGCTTTTTTCCAGGTAAAAAGGGATGAGATGAAACCGTTTATAGTGCATACCGGCAACCTGATCACGGAAGTGCTCGGCACCAGCTTCCGGGTAAAGGAAAATAAGAACGGCAATACGACCGAAGTGTCGGTGACTTCGGGCAAGGTGTCTGTCTATACCGATAGCCCGCAGGGAAAAAGCCGGAAGAATGGCTTTATCCTTACCGCCAATCAGCAGGTGAGCTACAGCAAGGCGACCCATTACATCACTGCAGGGATAGTAGAGGAGCCGGTGGCCCATATACGGGATGACGTTCAGCTGCCTTCGCTTGATTTCAGGTCGGTGCCGCTGCAGGAAGTTTTGCAGGCCCTGACACAGTATTACGGAATAGAATTCGTGATCGCAGATCCGCGTGTAAAAGAGTGCGGTATAAGCGCCGACCTTACCGGGTTATCTATGTTCACGCAGCTGGAGCTGATATGTAAATCTATTGATGCGACCTATGAAAGACGCGGAACGGTAGTTTTTATCAATGGCGAAGGGTGTTAACCCGGCGCATAGGTGATAGCTATTTAATTATTTATAACCATTAAGGGATTAAGAAAAATTAAGACAGAGTAAACGCTTAATTCCTTAATGGTTCAGAGAATGAATCCTTTACGGTTCAAAAAGAAACCGGAGATGCCGTTAACATCGCCGGTTCCGGGTACCCCCTTTACAATTTCGAGCTGTGGAAGGGGATAGTGTTTCTTGTTTTTCAATCTAAAAAACACAGTTAAATCTATGAAAAAAAATGTATCGATCGACAAAACGCTGTGGATGGTTATGAGAATTACGTTATACCAGCTTCTGCTGATGGCGGTGGGTGTAAGCATAGCAGCAGCGCACAGCAGCGGCGCGCAGAATGTGCTGGGCCGGCAGGTTACCATTTCCATGGAGCAGGCAAAGCTCGGAAATCTCCTGGAAAAAATAGAAAGATCGGCCGCCGTAAAATTTGTATACAGCACGAAGATCAATCCGGGCGAGCGGGTGAGCCTTCATGCTACGGGGCGTCCGCTGTCGGAAGTGCTCGATGAGCTGCTGACACCTCTGCAGATCAGCTACGAGGTGATCGACTCGCGGATTTTGCTCAGGAAAACGTCCGGGCAGAAGGCAGCGATACCGGATACACTTTCCGTCGCGCCGGTTCCCGATCGTACGATAACCGGCAAGGTCGTCGACGAAAAAGGCGAAGGACTGCCTGGCGTGAACATATTGCAGAAAGGCACGCAGCAGGGGACTATTACCAATGCAGACGGGACGTTTAGACTAAGCGTTCCTGATGGGAATACCGTATTGGTTTTTTCCTTTGTAGGGTATGTGAGCCGTGAGCTGGAAGTGGGGAATCAGACTTCGCTGGAGATAGGCCTTCAGGTAGATCAGAAACACCTTGAGGAAGTCGTAGTGGTAGGCTACGGCACGCAAAAGAAAGTGAACCTTACCGGCGCAGTCGACATTATAAGCGGGAGCCAGCTGGAATCCCGGCCCGCGCCTACCGTATCGCAGCTGTTACAGGGGCAATCCCCCGGGTTGAATTTTTCGGTAGGCAGCAGCGGCCTCGAGCCGGGCGCGTCGATGAGCGTTAATATCAGGGGCGTCGGATCCCTCAACGGCGGGAGCCCTTTCGTCCTGATTGACGGCTTCCCGGGTGTAATGGACCGGCTGAACCCGAACGACATAGAGTCTATTTCGATATTGAAAGATGCGGCTGCCTCCGCCATATACGGGGCAAGAGCTCCTTACGGGGTGATCCTTATTACCACCAAAAAAGGTAAGCGGGAAGAGGCATTGAGCGTATCTTACAACGGAAGCGTTTCCAGGAACACCCCTGACCGCCTGCCCAGCATGCTGGACTCGTACACTTTTGCCAGGGTGATGAACGAAATGGGCGACAATGGCGGCGGGAGAGCTTATCCCCAGGCTACGCTCGACCGGATCATCGCCTATCAGAGGGGGGACTGGGACTACCTGAAGCAGTTCCTGCCGGCAGACGCCACACACTATGAAACGGTGGCTTTGCCCGGAGGGCGGTGGGCGCATACCAACGACAGCCATGCCAATTATGACTGGTACAAGGATTTTTTCGGGCATAGCATCAACCAGAATCACAACATTTCCGTCAAAGGCGGGGGTGCGAAAGCCGGCTATTATTTATCCGCCGGCTATACCGGGCAAAACGGCGTGCTGAACTATGGAGTGGATACTTACCGCCGTTATAACCTGAATGCCAAAATCAATTTTTCGGTATCCGACCGGTGGGATATCCGGTATGAGACCCGCTTCATGAAAGCGCCGAGGGAAAGATTCAATTCGGAAAACGGCCCGGCAGATACCGGCTACGATCTTCTTTTCCGGCAGATCACAAGGACGGTCCCCACCCAGGCAAAATATGACCCTTACGGCAATTATTCGATGATTTCCAAGATCCCGGCAATCGAATACCGGGGAACAGACCGTACGGAGACAACTGAAAACTGGCAAATTCTGGCTACCGAACTCAGACCCCTGAAAGGCTGGAAAATTAACGCTGATTTTGCCTATAATTCGCTGGCGGTCGACAGGTCAAACAGGAACTTTCCGCTTACCGAGCTCTATTCCGACGGCAGAATCGTGCCCCTGGCGTCTACCATACCCAGCAGGATTGAACAGATAGCTCAGAATAATCATTACTGGGCGGCCAACCTGTACAGCACCTATGACTGGCAGATCAATGCAAACCACCATTTCCACGCCATGGCCGGGATGCAGAAAGAATATGACAAAACACATTCCATGAATGTAGCCAAAACGGCGCTGGTAGTAGAAGAAGTACCTTCCCTGCAAACTGCCAATGGCGATGTGACGGCTTCGGAGAAACTGCTCAACTGGTCTACCCAGGGGTATTTTGCCCGTTTGACCTATAATTTTAAAGAAAAGTATCTGTTCGAAGCAAACGGACGCTATGACGGAACCTCGCGTTTTGTTTCCAACAGGAGATGGGGTTTTTTTCCATCGTTTTCAATGGGATGGAATGTTGATAAGGAGAGTTTCTGGAGTGGTGTACAGCCTTACGTTAATAGTTTTAAAATCCGCGCTTCCTGGGGGCAGCTGGGTAATCAGCAGGTGAATCCCTACCAGGACCTGGCCCTTATGCCGCTCAATTCCGGCAAGTTAGGCTGGATATTCAAATACGGCGAGAACCGGCCGGTAGGCTATACCGGCACTCCTGCGTTGGTGAGCCCCAATCTTACCTGGGAAACCGCGACGACCAAAAATCTGGGATTCGATCTTTCCTTTCTTGACCATAACCTGACAGCCGATGCAGATCTTTACGAAAGACTGACGACGAACATGATCGGCCCTTCCGAACCCGTATCCGGCGTACTTGGCGTAGCGGTCCCTTCTTCGAACAACGCCACGCTCAGGACCAGGGGTTTGGAAGTAGCCCTGAAATGGAACAAACAGGTAAACAGCAACTGGTCTTACTATGCAGCGCTTAACTATCATGATTCGCGCTCATTTGTATTAAAATACCGGAATCCTTCCGGCCTCGTTACCGATTGGTACCCGGGTAAGGAAGTGGGAGAGATATGGGGATTCACTGTGAACAAGCTATTCCAAACAGATGCGGAAGTGGAAGAATACCGGTCAAAGGTTGATTTGTCAAACATATTTAACGCCTGGTCGGCAGGAGACGTCAAATACGAAGACATAAACGGAGACGGGAAGATCAACCGCGGCGCCAATACATTAAATGACCCGGGCGATCTTTCCATTATCGGGAATAACTCGCCCCGGCATCAGTTCGGCCTGAGCGCCGGGCTCAGCTTCAGGTCCTTCGACTTCTCCTTTTTAATCCGGGCAACCGCCAAAAGGGATTATTTCTTTGCTACAGGCAGCAATAACATCCGCTACTGGGGAGTCAATACGATCTACTTTACGGGAATGACTCCGGAGCACCTCGATTATTTCAGGGATAGGGAAGGAGACGCTTCCGCCGGGCTATATGAAGGAAGCGCCAACCTGAATCCCGGCGCATTCTGGCCTAAGCCATATCTCGACCAGGCGCAGAACGACAAGAACCGCCACGCATCGACCCGGTACCTCGTAAATGCCGCTTTTGCCAGGCTGCAGAACGTACAGCTGGGCTATACGCTTCCGGAAGCCCTGCCGGGCAAATTCCGTATAAAGAGCCTGCGGGTTTATACATCCTGCGAAAACCTGCTGACGCTTACCGGCCTGATGAAGGGAATGGACCCGGTAGCCCTGACAGGCTTTGGCGGGGGAGCAGGCGCGACATACGGAGCCGACAGGATTATCTCATTAGGTTTATCACTTTCTCTATAAAGAAGACATGGTATCGCTACGCAAAATATATAGCTTGTTAATTCTTATTTCGCTGTCTGCATGCGACGACAATTTCCTTGATCGTCCGCCGCTGGATGCGATCAGCACAGATGCCTACTGGCAAAAAGCAAAGGACCTGGAAAATTATATTTTACAATATTACCCGACATTGCCGGGGCACGGGACCTACGCGGGCGGCTACGGCTATCCCGTCAATCATTCGGACGACGCTATCCTGATCACTCCAAGCAACGAGATGAACGGCGTAAGAGGAATGGTAGGAGGACGCTGGATCTCTGACTGGACCCTCATCAGGAGCATTAACATTTTCTTTGACAACTATCAGAAATGTAAGGATGACTTCGGACTCTACAGGCATTATCTCGGCGAAGCCCACTTTTTCAGGGCCTGGTATTATTTCATTCTGCTGAAGAAGTACGGCAGTGTTCCCTGGTATGCTTCAGAGCTCAGGCCCGATATGTCTGACGAACTGGCCCGGCCGGGAACACCCCGCCATGAAGTGGTGGATCATATCCTGGACGACCTGGACAAAGCGTCGGAACACCTTTCCCTGAGAAGTGCAGTCGGAAATAACAGGCTTAACAAGGAAACAGCCCTTGCCTTTAAAACAAGGGTAGCCCTTTACGAAGGAACGTGGCAGAAATACCATGCCGGGACTGCGTTCGCCACGCAGGGAGCCGACCCGGATAAATATTTTCGGGCCGTTGTAGATGCATACCGGGAATTGTCGGGAAAAAGCGGGTACCTGGCCGGATTGCATGACGACTACTACGAAATGTTCGGGCTTGACGACATGTCTGCAGTAAAAGAGGTTTTGTTCTATAAGACATATAATTATGCCGACGGACTGAGCAACGATGTACAATATGCGACAATTTTGTACCCGGTAGAGATCGGCATCACCTGGAACCTGGTTTCATCTTACCTGGATAAGACGGGCAAACCCTATGATTTTGCGGCCCTGGCCCGGGAAAAGCAGGGTAATGATTTCCTGAAGCAACTAAGCCTCGACCTGGATCCGCGGTATAGCGCCACGGTTTGGACTCCCGGCGACCTCCAGGTCAGCAACAGTAACCTCCATTTCAGCAAGCCGCCGATAGATCAGTCAGGAATGAATCTTTGCACAACCGGTTTCCAGCTAAAGAAAGGTTCGAATCCGGCTTCGACAGGAGCGGGTAAGGGCGGAAGCGGGAACAGCGAAACCGGGTATATCTACTTCAGGTATGCAGAAGTAATTCTCAACTATGCAGAAGCTTTGTATGAATTGAGCGGGGACGTCGACTATGAAGCGCTGAATCTTTTGAGACGCAGGGTGGGCATGCCCGATTTCGGGATTATCTCCCGGCAATCCGACCCCGGGAATGTCGATTATGGTTATCCCGTGCCGGATGCCCTCTACGAAATCCGGAGAGAGCGCAGGATCGAGCTGGCAATGGAAGGACACCGGACCGACGACTACAAACGCTGGGCGGCTCATAAGCTGTTCAAAGGAAAGAGACCCAAGGGGTATCCTTTTAAAAAGGAAGAATTTCCCGGCTTTAATGCCCGTGTCGACGAGAACGGCCTGATCGATTACTACCAGGCGAGCATGCCGGCAGGTTATGGTTTCAGGGAAAACCAGGATTACCTGAGCCCAATACCCCAGGATGAGCTTTCGTTGAATCCGAATCTGGTGCAGAATCCGGGGTGGTAGCACGTTCCGGCTGCTCACAATTCGCCCATCAGCCTCACCACTCCCATCAGCTGCTGCACCACCTTGCCGCTGGAATCGGGAAGGTACCGGTGGGCGTTGATCACGAAGCTGAGCCTGTCGCCCGAGCGGGTGTTGATGTAGCCGGCATAAGCGCGGGTCCCTTCGATGGACCCGCTTTTTGCCCTTATATTAAGGCTTCGTCCGAAACTTTTGCTTCTTACCGTTCCCGATTCGCCCGCTACGGGAATACTTTCGTAAAACCGGGGAAATGAGCTGAACCGGGTGACGGTATTGAGGATATCGGTCACGTTGCGCGGGGTCATCAGGGCCGTGCCCGACAGCCCGCTGCCATCCCTGAGCAGCATGCCGCTCACGTTGACACCCTTCAGGACCCAGAACGAGATCAGCGCCTCTGTCGCCGATTTGAAATCAGTCTTTCCCGTCATTTTTTTGGCCGTCATTTTCAGCATGGCCTCGGCGTAGAGATTGATGCTCCACCAGTTGGTTTGCCTGCAAAGCTCGGAAAGGGGCGGCGACCGGTGGATGGACAGGGTTTTTCTTGCGGGCGCGGTTCCGGATTCCATCCCGGATGGAATCCAAACGGCCGCTTTATCCCCGACGCGGATGTCGTTGCCGATGAGAAGCTCCGTAAAAAAGCCGGCCAGCAGCAGCTCAGGATTGAAGATGGCGCCTCTTATGCTGTATTCGCGCTTCGATCGCGGAATGGTCCCGTCGATGACCAGCATATGGGCATGGCCAGACGGCCTGATGAGCGTTTTGTCGCCGGAACCCGGCGGCCCGGTCGTGACCAGGTTGACGTACCTGGTATCGGGCAGCGCCGGCTCGATCCTTAGGAGCCGCGCGGCATCGCCCGTCCGGGCGCCGGTACGGAAATAGATGCGGCAGGCATTTTCGTTCCAGTTCAGCCCGCTGATCCCGGCGCCGTAGGCGTTGGCTACATCGCCCCACTCCCAGGAGTCGCCGATCCCGAGGGGATCGAAATAGGTGGCGTCCGCAAAAACCCTGCCCTGTATGGTCCGTATCCCGGCATTCCGGATAGCCTGAAGCCAGCTGTTGAACACCGTAGCGGAGTCGGTCCGGTCCCTGAACCGCGGGCTTCCCAGGCTGGGGTCCCCGGTTCCGCGGATATAAAGATTTCCCTTTAAGACGCCGTCAGAAAGGACGCCGTCATGCTCAAGGTAAGTTTCGAAAGTGAAATTTTCTCCCAAAACCTCCAGGGCCGCAGCGGTCGTGACCAGCTTCAGAGTCGATGCCGGGGGAAGCGATTGGTCGGTATTCACGCCGATCAGGGTTTCGGTAGTTGCGCCTGAGGTGATCGAGACGCCCAGCGTGCCATGACGCATCAGGCTGCTGTTCTGCAATTCCCTGATGGCATAGGCAAGCCTGGATAGTGCCAGGGAATCAGCTGTTTGTCCCCGGGCAAAGCATGGTAGCAGGACACAGAAAGCTATGCAATAGGATTTCATAAAAGCTCCGGGCTGAAATAACTGCCATTTAAACTTAAAGTAATAAAGCGAGAAATGATTATCTCTTTTTAGATTATTTGTAGTTTTGGCCGCAAAAAAGGACGTGCCTGGTCGAAAACAGAAATGCCCTTCCGCCGATAGCGGATAAAACGGGGGCTGCCGGGTGCGGGAAGTTGATTACTATGAAATTGACGTTTTGGGGTGCGACCCGGCAGGTGACAGGTAGCATGTATCTTCTTGAAGTGGATGATTACCGGATCCTGATTGACTGCGGCCTGGATTTTGACCTCGATGAAAAAGGCCGGAGGCTGCTGTACGAGGAGCAGGAAAGTGTTTTTCCCTTCGAAGCGTCGATGATCAATATAGTGCTGCTGACGCATGCGCACATAGATCACTCGGGGCATATTCCCAATTTATTCAAGGAAGGCTTTGAAGGCCGGGTCGTATGTACCGAGCCCACCCTTGCTTTATCCGAGCTGCTGCTTCACGATGTGGCGAGGATCAACCGGAGGCGGGTGGACAGTATGAGCCAGCCCGGCAAAAAGAAGAAAAAAAAGAAGAAGGAGCTGCCGAAGGATATCTATCTGGAAAAGGACGTAGCCGATGCGATGAACAGCTTCGTCCCCGTCGCGTTCGGCAGGGCCTACCGGGTTTCGGAGCACGTGAAAGTGACCTATTACCCGGCCGGACACCTGCTGGGAGCTGCTCATATTTACCTTGAGATCACAGAAAACGGGCAAAAAAAGACCCTTTGCTTTTCCGGCGACATCGGGCGGATGAACTATCCGCTGGTAGTCGATCCGGGGCCCGTTCCCCAGGCTGACTACGTCATCTGCGAAAGCACCTACGGCAACCGTACGCATGTCGATACCAAAAGCCCTGACGACGCATTGATGGATGTTATCCAGCGGACCTGCGTGGATAAGCCGGGCCGCCTGATCATACCTGCCTTCTCCGTCGGCCGGACGCAGGCGCTGCTGTATGTCCTGAACCGCCTGTACGTCAACCGGAAGCTGCCGCCCATCAAAGTATTTTCGGATAGCCCCCTTGCGCACGCATCCATGCGGGTTTACCAGCGTTTTTACCGGATGCTGAACAGGGCCGCCAGGGAATTCCAGGAAGATAACGGAGAGCTTTTCGACTTCGAGAACCTGACTTTTGTAGCCGGCACTGCCGAGAGCCAGAACCTGAGCAATTACAAGGAGCCGTCCATCATTATTTCGGCCTCCGGAATGATCCAGGGCGGACGTGTGGAACACCATGTGGCGGCCAATATCCAGAATCCCTATGCGACGATCCTGCTGATAGGCTACGCCTCGGAAGGCACGCTGGGATGGCGCCTTCTGAATGGCCTTGAGCACATTAACCTGAAGGGAGAAGCGGTGAAAGTTCTCGCAAATGTGGAAAAAATTGACGTATTTAGCGGCCATGGCGATTTGACCGATCTCGAAAATTTCATCAGGCAGCACGACGCGGACAAGCTGAAAAAGATATTCCTGGTCCACGGAGAGCCCGAAAGTATGGAATTCTTCAGGTCGGTATTGAACGGACACCACTATCAGCATGTAGAAATACCGGAAAGGGGTAGTTCGTACGAATTATAATATTAACCATTTTCATGAGAACTTACCTCGATTTCGAAAAACCGATAGCAGAGCTTGAGAACAAGCTGGCGGAAATGAAAAAGCTGGCGGAAGAGAGCAAAGTCGATGTGACAGAGGCTGCCAAATCGCTCGAAAACAGCATTGTAAAGCTTCGCGATGAGATCTTTTCCAACCTTACTCCCTGGCAGCGGGTTCAGCTTTCGAGGCATCCCGACAGGCCTTATACACTGGATTATATCGAGCTGATGTGCGAGGAGTTCATCGAGCTTCACGGCGACCGCCAGGTTCGCGACGATCCGGCCATCATTGGCGGGTTCGGCCGGATAGGAGGGGAGTCGGTTATGATCATCGGGCAGCAGAAGGGGCGGAACACCAAGCAGCGCCAGTACCGGAATTTCGGGATGCCCAATCCGGAAGGATACCGTAAAGCGCTGAGGCTGATGAAGCTTGCGGAGAAGTTTAATAAACCGATCGTAACGCTCATCGACACCCCCGGTGCATTCCCGGGCCTGGAAGCCGAGGAGCGTGGGCAGGGCGAGGCGATCGCCCGGAATCTTAAGGAGATGTTCATGCTGAAGGTGCCTGTGATCTGCGTGGTAATAGGAGAGGGGGCCTCCGGCGGCGCATTGGGAATTGCGATCGGCGACCGGGTTTTCATGCTCGAAAACACCTGGTATTCGGTCATATCGCCTGAAAACTGCTCGACCATCCTCTGGCGTAGCTGGGATTACAAGGAGCAGGCGGCCGAAGCGATGAAAATAACATCTTCGGATATGCTCGATCTGAAGCTGATCGACGGCATCATAGAGGAACCGGTCGGCGGCGCGCATCTCAGTCATGAGAAAATGGCGGAGATCCTGAAAGAGAGGATCCTGGAAAACCTGAAGGTGCTCTCAAAAATGTCGGCCGAAAAACGGATCACATCACGCATCGACAAGTTCTGCTCGATGGGAGTGGTGCTTGAAAAGTAAAAAGTTATGGCAGCGCCATATAAGTCCATTACCCTTGGGAATTATTCTCAGGACAGCACCCGGAGCCGGGTGCTTGTCATTTATACAGGAGGCACCTTTGGAATGGTATACCAGTCGAAGGGGAAGCAGCTGGTGCCCTTCGAGTTTGAATATGCCCTCGACTACCTCCCTGAGCTGCACAGGCTCGAAAGAGAAGTCGTATTCCTCTCCCTGCACCAGCCTATCGATTCGTCGGACATCACCCCCGCCATATGGGCGGAGCTCGGACAGATCATCAGCGACAGGTATGAGCAGTTCGACGGGTTTGTCATCCTGCATGGCACCGACACGATGGCCTTTACGGCCTCTGCGCTCAGCTACCTGCTGGAGGGGCTGAACAAGCCGGTGATCCTGACCGGCGCGCAGTTGCCTGTAGGGATTGCGAGGTCGGATGCGAGAGAAAATCTTCTTACTGCGCTGGAAATCGCAGCCACCCGGAAGGACGACGGCAGCCCTATGGTTTCGGAGGTATGTATTTTCTTCAATTCACTGCTGCTGCGCGGCAACCGGGCGCGTAAAAAAGAGACGTCGCAGTTCAATGCATTTTATTCCGAAAACTACCCTGTCCTGGCAAATGCCGGCGTAAGGATCGACTACAACATTCCGTACCTCAAGCCTTTTGAGCCCGGTTCGAGGCTGAAGCTCCACCACCGGCTGGATACGAACGTATTTTTTGTGAAGCTTTTCCCGGGGATCGAACCCGGCATAGTCCGATCGATAGTAGCCACGGAGGGGTTGAAAGGGATAGTGCTTGAAACCTTTGGGGCGGGCAATGCTCCGCAGGCGCCGCAGTTTGTGGAGGCATTGGCCCGGGCTGTCCAAAAAGGCATCGCAGTATTGAATGTCACCCAGTGCGAAGGCGGGCGGGTGGTTCAGGGCCAGTACGGCGTCAGCAGGCGGCTTGCGGAGATCGGGGTCGTCGGCGGTTCGGATATCACACCTGAAGCTGCGATCACCAAGCTGATGTTTTTGCTCGGCCGGGGATATGCCTACCAGGAGCTGTGCGGAAAGCTGGCCAAATCGCTTTGCGGAGAAATGAGCGCATGAATTTTATTAAATGCGCTGGTGACAATAATGCAAAAATCACTACCTTTGCACCCACTTAACACAGAGAGGTGCCCGAGTGGTTGAAGGGGCTACCCTGGAAAGGTAGTATGTGGGTAACTGCATCGAGGGTTCGAATCCCTTCCTCTCTGCTTGGGGGGATTTCTTCACGAAATCCCCCTTTTTTTTCATAAATCAAATACCCTTTCTCTCTCATTCATCAGGAAACTTAGCAAGTGCCATAACTGTAGCAATGGAACCCATACAACGGCTGTATAATCCCACCTTCATCGATTTCAGATCTTCTCGGCTTTTTGCATAACGAACCGATCCAACGATATCACGGCATTCGTACTGCCCTAAACCGGCAATACCGCCGTTTCCCTGACCGCTCTGCCCATGATTACGCAGATCATAGGTCAGAATATTATAGCCTGCATCATGGAGATGCTTCAATTCTGGCAAGAAGTTGACTTCAAAGCCACCGAACATAATATTCCAGGGCGGCAAATGACCCGGATAACCATACCGATTACAAGGCATCGGATGGTTTATAATCAATAATTTGTCGGAGTGAGCAGGAATGAACCAACCTTCTAATGGCACTCCGTCCAAGGAAGGAAAAAAAACTTCCTCGTACTGTAGACCTACTTCATCCGGACGGCGCAGCACTGGTGTACGATCGCCAAAAGCAAAGAGTTGTGCATATTGCTCGATCATAGGATGAAGCTTGTGGGAGATTGAGTCCGCTACCGCTTCAAAGGTATTTTTTATATAACTTATTACTGCCGCATCATTTTGTCCGATATTCTCTTTTGTTTCCATAATTACAATATTTTAAGTTACTACTATTTCTAAACCTCGAATTACTATGATATGTTTAAACAAAATCGTGCCGATTTATTTTTGATGTCGAAAGACTTTAGGCGAAATACCTGTTTTCTGTCGGAAGAAACGGGTAAAATAAGTAGGGTATTCAAAGCCCAGACTATAAGCTATTTCATTGATGGTAAGCTTGGTCTGACGGAGCTTTTCTTTAGCAACCTGAATAATGTATTGATGGATGTGTTCCAGAGGAGATTTACCTGTAAAATGCTTAATCACGTCTCCAAAATAATTGACAGACAGGTTACTCATTGATGCAAAATGAGATACAGTTGGCAGAACTTGCTCATTGCTTTCAGCGGTATAAAAGCCATCAAGCTGTCTGTAAAAATCGGCAACAACTTGGTTGTATATCCTGCTTCTTGACTGAAATTGTCTTTCGTAAAACGTTTGGGTATAAGAAAGGATCAACGTGGTATAAGAGCCTAGGACATCTTCCGAAAAATCATCCTGATTGTATTCATCGTGAGCTTTAATAAAAAGATCCATCAATATGCGGCTTTCTCTATCTGTCAGATAAAGTGCTTCGTGCCTGTTATATCCTGTAAAGGTGTAATCTTTGGCATATTTCTTCAATAGCTTCTCACTCACAAATATGCCGTAACCAAAAAATGAGCCGGCAAGATCCCATTCCATCAGGTTTCCTGGTCTATCTAAAAATAAGTACGATGATGACATTTCCTCAATTGGCGGCTGTACATCTATATTATTCTTTATGGCAATAAGGTAAAAATCAAGTTTAACAGGTTCCGATTTCATCCTGATGTCTTTGTGATCGTCATAGTGAATTACCTGTATGTTATCATTTGTCGAACCTTTGACATTGATATATTTAAGAAACGAGGGTATATTATGTATTTTGCTCACACCTAAGATCTTGTGTCTGTTAAAAATACAAAAATAGTATATAGCCGGCTGACATATCGAAACTTTTAACTGTAAAAACGAAACATTTTACTGATAATCAGAGCACTGTCACTTGAATTCTTACCGGTAGTGTAACTATATTGCTGAATGGGGGTAATTGCATTCTCTAAAAGAATATTCTTCCAGCCCGACACTGTCGGTTTTGTCCAGTCGGCGTAGATACGCTTTATGGTAGGTGTACCATACTTAGAGATTTCCTCCATCATCTCTCTGACGTTGGCGTATGGCACATTATCCGCATCAATTAACACAGCAAGTTTACTCTCCATCGTATTTCATTCAATAGGGAAGATTTATCTCTAGGCTCGGGCCAGGTCAGCTCCTTCCAGATTGCTGCTTAATAATCTGTTTTTCCCGCTCTATCTCCGCTATCAGTTCCTCCTCTGTGGGCAGGTAAGGCAAATACTTGCTGGCAAAGAGCTGCTTATTCTCATGAAGCACGGAGTACCTCGCAATTGTACGGTCCGTTTCGGTACATAACAATATACCGATGGTGGGGTTATCGCCCTCCCGCTTCTCCAAATCATTAAACATCCTGACGTACATATCCAGCTGTCCGATATCCTGATGCGTTATCCTGTTAGTCTTAAGCTCAACAATCACAAAGCACTTCAGGATATAATTGTAAAAAACCAGGTCAACATAGAAGTCCGTGGTTTCCGTCTGGATATATTTCTGCCTTGCCACGAAAGCAAAGCCCTTTCCCAATTCTAACAAAAAATGTTGCAGGTTATCTATCAACGCCTGCTCCAGCTGTTGCTCGGTATAAGAATAACTTGTTGGAATATTTAAAAACTCCAGGACCGCAGGGTTACGGATAAATTCGTTCTTGTCATGCTGAAAGGTGCCAGTTTTCTCCTTCATTTCGTCTTTTACTACATTCTGGATATGGGATGATAAAAGACGTTGGTAGTAAAGTGTATTGATGTTGCGTTCCAGAGTACGTACGGCCCAATTGTTTACAGCCGATTCTTTGAGGTAGTAAGCTCGTGCGGCCTTATCCGATACCCTCATGATCAGTTGAAAATGGGACCAGCTTAATTTAGCAGACACTGTCTGCTGAATTTCAGCCAAATCAGGAAAGGTCAAATAAAAGAGACTAAAGCTGCGGATATTCGTCTCAGAAAAGCCACGACCAAGACTACTTTAATTATTTCAGCGCCATACTGCGCCCTCTCTTTACCCTTTTACTCCTCTTCCACGATCCGCTTACCAGTTAACCAGTAAGCCTCCACCATTGCAAAAGGAGTACGATAATTTCTCCATACTTAAAAAATAGTTATTCCATTCATTATCTATGAACGACAGGCTTCCGAGCTATTTTCTATTTTACCATCTTTCAACCTTCAACATTTCTACCTCATTAAAATGCTTGTCAGCCGATATGAGAGTAAGATTGTGATATTTAGTTACTGCGGCTATCCAAATGTCATTTTCGGGAATGGGTTTTCCCTTAGTTAGCAGAGCGGATTTTATCCGGCCATACTCGTTTGCTGTTTGAGCAGTAACAGCCAGAACCTGACATTTAAGTAAAAATCCATTAATCTGAGCCAAGTGCTTCTCAGGGTCTGAGGATCGATAGGCCCCTAATAGCAGCTCTCCTAAAACTGTAGACGAAATATTAACGCTTTGAAAGCCCTTGAGGTTCTCCAGAATCGTGGGGTTCCCTTTAAACAATTCAATGATCACATTGGTATCGAGCAAAATCTCACTTCCAGTCATCCGGGTTAATCGTTTCACAGGTGTCCTCAATAACTCGCGCGATCTCTTCAGCCTCCTCTTCAGACCATATACCTGAAAACTCAGCAAATGGAGACTCTTCAGGAGCACTCTTTGACGATCGACCAGTTTTCTC
>MEDT01000002.1 GCA_001724175.1 Cytophagaceae bacterium SCN 52-12
AATTTGATATTGAGGGTCAAAAAGCTGAATTCGTTGGTAGAGTAAAGAGCTTAAAAAATCAACAAAAATATATTGAAGGAGGCGGTTTTTCAGGATTCAATTGGGAAGGTCCTGATGAATTAATTAATAAGCTTTGGGATGAATCAGAACAAAAAGGAGTGTTACTAAATGAAGTTTGCAGATTTGAAAATGATGATGAAAGTGCCAATGTCATACCTGCTTTAGAAATAACAAGTTATTTTGAAGGTAAAGTCGTCCCAATGACTCCAGATCAATGGAAACAAGATGACTACGCTTTGCTAAAAGACTTAGAAGAAGGAAAAAGAGTTTTATGCTTATTTGATTTCGAATTTCAAAGTGGAAATAAGTTAATTGAAGGCAGGAATGGAGCTGAGTTAGCACAGATGCTCTTAGAGCAAGAAGACATCAGCGAAAAAGTAGTCTGCGGAATCTTTTCTCATAAGTTTAGAGAAGAGCAAGAGGATGAAATTAGATTAGAATATGCGACTAAATACGGGATTGATAAAGCTAAATTTTATACAATATCAAAATATCGGTACTATTTTGACCCTTTAATTGCTGGTTTTTCTGAAGGAATAAAAAATCTATTGTTGCAACCTCACGTTGAAATTTTAAAACAAGAATCAGCAGAAGTTTTAAAAAAATCTAATGAAAGAGCTTGGCAAAGAATTGATGAAATAACACCTAAAACTTTTAATCAAATTATTCAAAAATCTTCTTTAAAGGAAGGTGTCTGGGAAGTGAGTACTTTGTTTCGACTTTATGGAATACTTTCTAAGGAAGAAAATTTCAATATGATTTCAGACCCTGATATTAGACAGAAATTTAATAGTTCGATAGAAAGGATTAGAGATATAGATAAGGCAGATACAGGGTATATTTCAAAAATACCTAATCAACAGTTAATCAAATTAAGGAATAGTGAACTGTACTTACAAGGAGATGTTGTTAATAAGCTTCACCTACCTATATCCAATGGAGATATTTTTAGCATAAAAGGTAAGCTTTATATACTACTCGTTCAACCTTGTAATATTGCTATTAGAGCCAAAGGCAAAGAGTGTGGCTTAAGAAGCAAAAACTACAACAATGCTTTTTTAATCCCTCTTAGAGAATTTTCAAAAGATCAATTAAGCCATACAAAACAAGAAATCTTATCTCCAACCAATACGCCTGAAAAACTGGTTTGTGCTTATTTCCCAGAGTTTAAAGTACTTGCATTAGATTATCTTGATTTAACTGTATTCAATGAAAATGGAATATCTTTTATTGATATGAACCTACCAGAATTGGTAAATGATGTTATTCATTTCCCTTGGAAAAAACGCTATCAATATATTTTTGAAAAACTGGCGGGCTTAGAAGGAAAAATCAATTCATTCATCCATTTAAAGAACTTGATAAATCCGAAGATAGAAGAACTTGCAGTATCGATAAGAGAACTTACAAAGGGTCTTGGCAAACTAGAAAAAGAGGAAAAAAACAAAGTCTTAGCAAAATTAAATCCAATTAAATCGAAAAAAAAAGAATTAGAAAGTCATCTAAAAGCATTGGAAGATAGTATCCATTCTATTGAAAATTTTGACGGTTTCAATTTAAATCAGATTAGTAATTATAGTGTAGAACATCGTACCTTTTCTTTTGATATTAAAAGAATACAACATTATAAATCTCCCTATTCGGACGATTTGCTACAAAATTTTATGTTGTACTTGTCAAGAAATGCTTTTGAACACGATTTTACGAGTAACTAAGTGGTTAAGAAGAAAAGACACCATTATATTCCTCGTTTTTATTTGAAGAGATTTTCTGTTAATAATGAGGGCAAATTTTTAGGGCTATATAATCTCAACAATAGGAAATTCATACAGAATGCACCTTTAAAAAGTCAAGCCTATGAAAATTTTCTTTACGGAGAAGATGATGAAATAGAAAATGCTTTAGCTGATTTGGAAGGTAAAGTCGCCCAAATGTTTTATTATTGGACTGAAGAAAAGCTATTATATCCCCCTCCTCTAGAATCCAATGGTTTTAAAGTATTTCAAAGGTTTATCCTTTATCAAATTTTTAGAACGCCTAAAATGGGGAAGCAACTATTGGACAGTCTAAATGTTACAGCGGAGAAAATGCTTCGTGAATTTAAACCGAATCTTTGGAAACAGTTCAAAGGGCATCGTATTGAAAATGATAGTATAGTCTTATTTGCTCTTCTACATTCCGCAGGCAAAGAAAATCTTCTTGACCACTTGGAATTTAAGTTTGTGGTTAATCTTTCGGATTTGCCCTTTATTACATCAGATTCACCAGTAATACTGTATAATCAATTGTTAGAAAAAACAGACTCATATGTTGGTGCTACAGCTTTAGTCGCTAAAGGTTTGCAAATATTCTATCCAATCCACCCTAGATTAATGATATGCCTCTTCGACTCACAAGTATATGAATGTGATAAAGAATCTATAAATTGTGCTTCGACAGAGGATATACGAGATATTTATCAGTTAAATGCCTTACAATATATTAATTGTGATTCCCAGTTGTTTTTTGATGATAGTTTTGAAGAAAGGTATTTTAGTTTTTTAAGTGAAGATTTTGACCAATATAGAAATATAAATCGTTCTTTTTCAAACGCCATTCCCGTTGATAATAGAAAGTTTGTTTCAATAGAAAACGAAGACCCACATATAGATTTGAAACTTTCCTTTTTTAAAACCATAGTAGATATAGATATGTATAAAAATAAGTCTTCTATGTGGAGGGACTATAGCAAATCTCGGTAAAAATCATTTTTTTAGTTTTTTCATAGTCCTCTGTCTTTTGTTGTAATCGTCTTCAAAGTGATTAGTTTCCTTTGTCTCTAAATTATCACCTGTAAAATCTTTCAATTGATTCAATCGCCTCAAATCTTCTAATAAAAGGTTCGAGTTTCGTACCAATGGGTTCGGGATCCGGTTGTTTGCGCAGGGGCCCGATTTCAAAAAAGGATATGTCTCATAACGTCGACCGGTCTGCGATCAGCCAGGTCTGGATCACAAGCGATAAGATGGGGCCGCTGAATGAAAACCTGATTCATTTTTCCTTCGGCCGTCCGGGGCTGCTGAGGGTACTCTTCGATACGACCAGCCAGTCCATCCAGGGAGGGATCAGCTTTATCAAAGGCGCCTATGCCGCTCCCACCTCCAAAGGGGCGATCAACCCCAAAGACGGGCAGCTTTATATTACAGGCTTTAACCTCTGGGGATCGAGTTCCAACGGCATAAGCGCTCTGCAGCGGCTGCGGTATACCGGGCTTCCGAGCTATCGCCCCAATAAATTTGAAGTCGGCACTGAAGGAGTTGTCATCAGGTTTGACTCGCCTCTCAACGCCGAAACTGCCACCGACCCGAAAAACTTCCGGGTGAAGAGATGGAACTATCTCCGTACCGAAGAATACGGCTCAGGGCATTATAAGCTCGACGGGACCCCGGGACAGGAGACGCTGCCCGTCCTGGCCAGCTATATTTCGGCAGATAAAAATCGGTTTTCCTTTTGCTCCCTGATATGAAGACAGCCGAGCAGATGGAACTGCTGTATGAAATTTCGGCCGAAGACGGCAGGTCGATGCAGGACGGCTTCTGGTTTACCTCCAAGACACTCGAACCGCTGGCGCTGCAGCCTTATGGCTTTAAAAACGTGGACCTGGCCCTGCTGAAGGATGAAGCGGCGATAGCCAAGGCAGCGGAAAGCATAGTAGAAGTGGTTTCAGCCGAACACGGAAAAGCGATGTTTGAGAAGCTGGCCTGCATGGGATGCCACTCTACAGGGCAGCAAGTAGACGGTATGTACGGCCCGCCCCTACAGGGGATTATCGGGAAGAAGCGTGAGTTTACCGATGGATCTTCTGCGGTTGCGAATGAAAAATACCTGAAAGAGTCTATTCTGGATCCGCCGGTAAGGCATGTGAAAGGTTACAGTGGCGAAATGCCTTCGTATGTAGGGATAGTGTCAGAAAGCGATCTTGAATCGATAATCCTGTATATTAAATCCTTATAACCCCATAACCCGGTTGGTACACTGAAGCAAAAGCCGGGTTGGGCACCCTTACTCAGGGAGATATAGGCACTACCGGTTCCCGGAGGTCCTCGCTCCTACCTCAGCTGCCCACTTTTCATACATCCTTTTCAGCTCGTTGACCCTGGCGCCGTCCGTTTGGGAAAGGTCTGCGGTTTCGGCAGGATCCTTCGCCAGGTCATACAACGCCCAGCCTTTGTCTTCCTTGTCTTTAACGAGCTTCCATTTGCCTTTCCGGACGGCCCGGTTGCCCTCGTGTTCCCAGAAGTAGGTACGTTCTTCCGGCTGTTTCCCGTTCCACAGGAAAGACAGGCTGCTCCCGGGCAGGTCCCCCTTCGGTAGCCCGGCGAGCTCCATGGCTGTCGGCAGCAGGTCGGTCACATAAGCAGGCGCAGGATAGTAGCCCCCCTGCGGTTTCACCCGGCCGGGCCAGGAAACAATGCAGGGCGTGATGATCCCGCCTTCGTGCAGAAAGTGTTTGTACTTCCTGAAGGGCGTATTCGACACATTGGCCCAGGGCGTGTCGTAGGTAACATAAGAGCCGGGCCGGCCGATCTTCACAGCCGGGTCATTGAAATTGCGCCGGGCGACATTTTCAGCGCAGGCTCCGTTGTCCGACAGGAAAACGATCAGCGTATTATCCAGCTGCCCGTTCACCTTCAGCTGCGCCAGGAGCCTCCCGATATTCCGGTCCATCCGGTCGATCATCGCAGCATATACCGCCATCTTTCTCACCCACTCCTCCTTGCTGTCTACAGATTCCCAGGAAGGAATGTCTGCCGGTCTGGCCGGGAATCGGAAGCGATCGTCCGCCAGGCCAAGCGCGACCATCTTTTTATACCTGTTTTCACGGATAACATCCCACCCCCGGCGATAAACGGCTTCATAGGGGGTTACGTCTTCTTCAGGAGCGTGAAGGGGAAAATGGGGAGCCGTATAGGCCAGGTACAGGAAGAACGGCTGCCGTGGATTTTCCTCCTTATGCCTGTTCAGGTACCCGATCGCATGGTCCGTAAAGGCGTCGGTGATGTAAAAGCCTTCAGCGGGAGTATCGAATTCCCTGTCTTGCAGGACGATGTGCCTTTTACCCTTTTCCTGTGGAATCACGCCATAGTAGCCCGTAGCGCCGTTGATCAGCCCGAAAAACTGCTCAAATCCCCTTTTCAGGGGCCAATGCTCAGGCCGTTCTCCTACATGCCATTTACCTGCCATATAGGTACGGTACCCACCCTGCTTCAGGTATTCGGCAATGGTAGGAAAGCGGCTGTCGATAAAACCCTGGTAAGGACCGGGCTTCACTTCCGCCCCATCCGGCGTTACCATGTGCCCCATCCCGGCTTCGTGCGGATAGCGGCCGGTCAGCAGGCCGGCCCGCGTCGGGCAGCATCTCGCATTATTATAAAAGCTGCGGAATTTGATCCCGCCCGAGGCAAGGAGATCCAGGTTGGGAGTGCGGATCTCTCCTCCATAGCAACCCAGGTCGGAGTAGCCCATGTCGTCGGCCATGATATAAATGATATTGGGCCTGGAATCGCCGCTGCCGGAAGAGCCGCCGGCCGGCAACATCTGCGGAGACAGCATCGCCGCAAGCATCCAAAATGAATATAAAGCTGCGTTACGTTTCATGTGTATAAAAAGGATATCAGCTTTCAGCAGTCAGCTATCAGCCCTTTGTCCCTGAGCCTGTCGAAGGGTTCATCGACGGTTTGCGTGCAAACGGGCCGACGGCTGATTTCTGATCGCTCATGGCTATTTCATTTTTTCATTCGCCTTCTTTCCCGGCATAATTTTCAAGGAAGTTTTTCACAACATTTTCTTTAAGCCTGACGCGGTCGCCCGTCTGGCCCATCCTGGTTTTCAGCTTTGTCATAAGTCTGTTGAGCAGGGGCTCATTTGCTGCGTTCAGCGCGAGGTTCCGGGTTTCCTCCGGATCTTCCTTCAAGTCATACAGCTCTAGAAAAACCTCCTTCCTGAACGTATCCACGATCAGCTTCAGATAGCCGTCAACCAGGCCCCGCTGGGCATTTCCCAGGGAGCCGTTCCCGTCATATTGTATAAAGACGGCGTCTCTCTTTTTATCATTACCGGCCAGCAGGGGAAGCAGCGATCTCCCGTCTGTCTGCCCCGGGGAAACCAGCCCGTTCAGATCCAGCACAGTCGGCAGCACATCCACCAGGCTTACGGGCGTGTCGATTTTTTTCCTTCCGGCCGGGTGCCCCTTTGGCAGCTTCATGATAAGCGGCACCCGCGCCGACTCCTCGTACATGCACATTTTCTGCCAGAGCGAATGACTGCCCAGCATTTCGCCATGGTCGGACGTAAAAATGATCAGGGCGTCGTCATACAATCCTTCTTCCTTCAGCGTTCGGATCACGCTTCCGACCTCGTCATCGAGCAGCTTTACGAGTCCCAGGTATTTGGCCCATATATCGTCCCATTGGCCGCGGGTGTAGCGGGAGCCGATAAAGCCGGTAAGGCTGTACATCTGGAGCGGGGATTGCCCCGGGTACCAGCGCCCTACATTTTCCGGAAGGTGGAAATCGCCTGGCTTATACATCGAAAAGTAAGGATCGGGGATGTGAAACGGCGGATGCGGCGCCAGGTACATCGTATTCAGCAGCAAGGGCCTGCTTTTATCTCTTTCCTTAATGGCCCGGATGCTTTCATTGGTAATGTAACGATCGAGGAAATAGCCGATCCCTTCCTTATACAATTCCGTCTTCGGCGTGGAGTAGGATCTCAGCCGGGTAAAATTGCCCGACACCAGCTCCGGCGCATCGGCCTTGAATCTTTTCCCGCCCGGTTTGTTCTTTTTTTCACTGCTCATCCACCGGGAATAGTCCTCCTGCGTAATCCATTTCGTCCCCTGGCCGCCCCTCCTGTCGATCTTGTCTGCCGAAAAAAAATGCTGCTTGCCTACATGCCGGCTGTCCCACGACTTTTCCATGATGGTATATAAGCTGGGTATCCCGGCTCTCACCGTGCCGTATACTTCGTCTTCCTTCGCCCACGGGTTGATCATCGACCCGGTGCGATTGGGATACAGGCCCGTAAAAAAAGAGGCCCTCGACGGAGCGCAGAGGGGTGCGGCGCAATACGCACGCGTAAATTCGACAGCTTCCTGCCGCAGCGCGTTGATATGGGGAGTCTGCGTCCCTAACACATCCGCCCGCAGCTGGTCGGCCATGATGATGATCACATGCCCGGGTTTCCCGGTTTGCGGATACCCGTCGATCATTCCGAAAATCCCGGCCAGGATTAATAATTGCTTCATTGTCTGATTGCTTAATTCTTATCTCCCAGATACATGGCCGCAATAACAGGATTCGTTTCCCTGATATAGCTGAAAAGACGTTCTTCCATCTTCCCTGCCCTTGTTTTTTCCCTGTCGCGGATATTACGGATCTCTCCGGGGTCTTCGGCAAGATTGTACAGCTCCGTAGTACCCGTTTTCCAGAAACGGATCAGCTTGTAAGATCCGGAAATGATAGCGGAGTGCGGATAGGAATTGTGGAAACGGTGGAAATAGAAATCTTCGGAAGGACGTGCTACTTTGCCTTTTCCTTCATTTTTCAGCAAAGACGCAAAGCTCCCGCCGTCCAGGCGGCTATCGGCAGGCGGGGCATTGCCGGTCAGCGCGCAGAAGGTCGGCAGAAGGTCCCAGCCTGCCACCGGCACATCCGATTGTGTCCCGGCCCTGATCCCCGGCCCTTTTACAATAAACGGCACCCGGATGCCTCCTTCGTAAAGCGTCCATTTCCCACCCCGCAGGGGAGCGTTTCTCATCGGTTTTGAAAATGCGGACGGCGGATCCAGGCGGTTGCTGACCGGCGGGATAAATTCCACGCCCCCGTTATCGGCCATAAAGAACACGTATGTATTTCCTGCCAACCCGAGCGAGTCAAGGGCATTGAAAAGGAGCCCTATGCTGGTATCGAGGTCATAAATCATACCGGCCCAAGCGGGATTATCGTGCTTTACTCCCTTTTTCTTCCCCGAAAACCGGCTGTAGGTCTGCTGCTTTGTTTCGAAATTGACATGCGTGGCATAATGCGATACCTGGAGATAAAATGGCTTGCCCGCACCCGACTGTCTTGCCATAAAGCGGATAGCCCTGGCCGCGAGGCTATCGGTTTGCTTGGGATTGCCGTGTATATACTCTTTCATCCATTTGTCACCCCTGTCCTGCGACGAATCGCCGTCCCGGTTGCCCGTATCCCCGTCGCTTTCGTCATATCCCAGGTGTCCGGGCGTTATACCGGCGCGCAGGTCCCATTTCCCGAAATGTGCCGCGGCATAAGCCGGGTCTATATTTTTCAGCGCTTCGGGGATAGACCGGGGCCGCGCGGCGGCATCTCTGTAGCTCCGCGCAAATTCTTCGTCGCCCTGGCGCACGGAAGTCTGGCCGAACTGGATGCTTCTCCTGCTCGGTGTACAGATCGGGTCGGGCGCATAGCCCCGTGAAAAATGCATCCCTTCCCTGATCATCCTGTCTATGGCCGGCGTTTCGTGGTAGTCGCTTCCCGATCCGGCGATACGCCGGTCCATACCGGAGGAAAGGCTGCTCCATCCCAGGTCGTCAGTCAGGATAAGGATGATATTCGGCCGCCCGGGGGGTTGCGCGGCCGCGGAAAAGATTGTCAGCGTTATAAACGCAGCCAGCAGTACTTTCCTGAAAGGTCTTGCTTGTAGTAGGTTTTTCATGTATAAAAAGGTTTTAGCTGTTAGGTGTTAGGTTTTAGGTCCCTGATACTTCGGCTTGAGCTCAGTCGAACGCTGGTCGAAGGGGTCCCTGAGCTGGTCGAAGGGTTATTCATACCGGTTTTGTGCCGCTAAAACCTAAAACCTGACAGCTCATGGCTATTTCAGCTTTCAGCAATCAGCGTTTTTTGGGTATAAATGCGGGATTATAGCTCCCCCTTTCCTTAAATCCTTCGAAAGGCCGCATCGGGCCGAACCGCGGGTAGCTGTCAAATACTTCTCCGCCGCCGGTCACGCGCGGATCACCCTGCCCGGCCAGCCGGCCGGTCAGCTCTTTTTCGAGCTCACGCCGGATGCGCTCCGCTGCCGGCGATGATGCGAGGTTATGCAGGCAATACGGGTCGGTCCGGATATCGTAAAGCTCTTCTCTTCCGCGTTTTTCAAAAGCCATCCTGAAAAGGTCGGGATAAACAGCTCGACGCGTGATGAGGCAGGTTTTGGAAGGCGAGCCGTCTATGTCTTCATAGCCCTCGGTAATAGGCTTGAAATCCGGTCCTTCTGCTTTTCCGGCATGATCCGGGGGCGGTGGGTCGCCCAAAGGCCATCGTTCGGGAAGAAAGTTGAGGATATAAAGATAGTCCTTTGTACGGATGGCCCTTGCAGGATAGCCCGCATTATCGGGCCTGGCGTGGGTATGCCGCTCCCTGCCTGCCAGTATAAATTTCCTGCCCGGATCTATATAGCCTGATTTCCTGCTCCCCAGGACCGGCCAGAGCGAACGCGCCGGCGCTCCGGCGAAAACCGGGATTCCGGCAGCTTCCAGAAAAGTCGGGCATAGGTCGGCCAGGCTGACCAGGTCGTCCACCTGGCGTCCTTTCCCGGCGATGCCCGGCCCGCAGGCTGCGAGCGGTACGTGAATGCCATATTCCTGCAAATTTGCTTTGGCATAGGGAAACGCCATCCCGTTATCGGCTGTCACCACGACGATGGTGTTTTCCAGCTCGCCTATATCTTTCAGCATGGCCAGCATTTTTCCCAGGTGGCTGTCAAACCAGCCGATCTCCAATGCATAGTCCAGCAAATCGGACCTGATGGTGTCCGTGCGCGGCAAAAAGGCGGGGATCTCGGATTCTGCGATGGCCAGGCCGGCTTTGACGCCCGATCCCTCCTCGTATCCGCGATGCGGCTCCATACCCCCGTACCAGAAGAAGAAAGGCTGACCGGGCTTTCTTTCCGACAGGAATTCACCAAAATTTGCAGCATAGTCGTTCCTGCTGATGCCGCCGGCCGGGCGGCTTGCGACCTCGTGCCTGTTAAAGGCCGGCCCTGCAGGATTCCGGCTCCAGCCGGCTTCCTCGAAGTTACCCGGCCCCCAGGGCTTTCCCGTATAACCAATAAAATAGCCTGATTTCTCGAGCGCATCGGTGAAAACGGGGAATTTCTTCGGGAAATAACTGGAGTGTGTCCCTGCCTCCTCCAGCTGCCAGATATTCCTGCCTGTTAATAAGGCAGCTCTCGAAGGGCTGCATTGCGGCGCCGCTACAAAGGCATTGTTAAACAGGACTCCCCTCGCCGCTACGCTGTCGAATGCGGGAGTCAGGAATGTTTTGCTGCCATAGGCGGAGGCATGCGGAAAAGACTGATCGTCGGCTATGGCCAGGAGGATATTGGGACGCCCGGCCTTGGGAACGGGTAAGGCATCGTCCCGGATTTCCCGCGCGGATGCAGCAATCAGCCCTGTCAGGAGGACCGGTAAAACTATCTTTTTCATTTCAACCTGCTAAAGTACCTGCTCTTATACGCTGAAAAACGTTTAAAAGTCGGGAATAAAATCTTCTGCTTCAAGGAGCTTATGACCTTCCGGGGTAATCTCCAGCAACTTAGGGCTTTGCGCTGCACGCCCCCTGAAAACCCTTTCCCCGGCTTTGAGCTCTTCATCAAATACCGAGAAAATCACATCTCCCGACACCGAGCTGATCCGCAGCGACGGCGCCCGCTCGCCGGAAAGGGTAGCGCTGATCTTCCAGGCACCCGCTTCCACTACGGGCGAGTCCCCCGATCCCGACAGGTCTTTGAATGCGATCATTTCATCAGCATCCCTGCTTATCCTGATAACAGACAGGAAACGCATGATCCGGGCGGGGGAAGCGCTGGTCGCCGTCAGGTGCCACTGGTCGTCATTATAGGCTTTCCGCACCTTCCCCGGGCTGGTCCTGTAGCTTACTGCGGGTACGTCGAACTTATTTTTCAAAGACCACGACAACGGTCCCGGGGCCCAGAGCTTCCCTGTTCCCGTTGCGTTCCCGGCCCTGCCGGTATAAGCGCTGCCGGCCGTATCGGCAGACATATGCTCGAGACTGTGGATCAGCCACGACCACACAGCCGGCTTATCCGCTTCGAGCTCATCGTAAACGACCAATATGCCGGGCTTCAGTAAAATAATATGACGGCGAAATTTCCTGAGACCTGTATCTACCCCCTTTTCTTTGCTTCTATAAGCCCCCGATGCATCGCCGGCCACATACGCAAGCGTTTTCCCCTGCAGAAAATGGCGTATCCTCCCGCCCGCTTCAATGCTATACGGCTGGCCCTCGCCGTTGATCAGGATCCCGTTGTGCGCTTTCGTATGCATGCTCCATCCCAGGCGGTGAGGGTCGTTCATGGCCACTTTATAGCCCGTCCGGAAGAACAGCCGCTTGCCGTCCACCATTACGTTGAAAGTATTCTGATCGGCGTGGGCATGGCCGTAGGCTCCATAGGGGCTCGCCCTGAATGCCACCATGATATCATGCTCCGGTTCGGAAGGATTGGTATGAAGGGAAGCGATGCCTGCTTCCCTGAATATGCGCGCCATAGGAAGCGCGGGCGGCTTTTCCGGCAGGTTTTCTGACAACGTACCGGGATAAATAAGACGGTGCCATCTGAGGACGGGCTCTTTGGCCAGATCGACCTCCCGGAGCTCGCGCATTTTCTGCAGGTACCAGCGGAACCGGGAATCGTTGAGAAGACGGCCCATTACGTCGGCATAGGCCGCAAAGAAAGGAGGCGTCGATAAAAGCTCCTCGGTATTATCTCCAAAGCCATCGGCGGAGCCGCCGGGAGGTACCTGGTAAATCAGCCAATCGGCCTGGTTGCGATACCAGGGATGACTGCTTATAAAATCAAATCCTGTGTAGCGCTTTATTTTTTCAGGGATCTCTACCAGCATATCGATGTTCATCCTGAAATAGGAGGCTCCTTCAGCCCATCCGCCATCGATGCCTCCCAGCACCGGGGTCCTCCCCAGGAACAGCCCGTAGGCATAGCTCAGCCATCGGGCGGCTTCGTCCTCGTGTCCGTACAGGGCCAGGGCGGTTTTGAAAAACTCGTTCAATAACAGCTGCCATACATGCCCGCTCAGCACCTTCGATTCGATGTTGTTCACCCAGTGATCGTAAAATCTTGCAGCCCTTATGCCGGCGGAACGGCTCAGCTGCGCCTTCTGCTCTCCGGACAGGTCATCATAAAAAGTGTCGAACACGAGCGCCATCCCGTACATCGATATCCCGTCTGTGAAATCACTTTGCGACGTAATACCATCCGGGTCCCAGGAGCTGATCTGCATCGCCAGCGCTATCGCCTTGTCCCGGTACCGCTTGTCGCCTGTCAGCAGATAGGCCTGGCAAAGCGGGATCACAGTTTCGCGAATGCGATGCCCGCTTCTCACCACCGCATCCTTCCTCAGCCTGCCGGCCTGCTGCGGCGTCAAGCCGGGCTTGCCTTCCGGATTTTCACTTTCAACTACCAGCTCCACCGCCAATGCGTGCTCCGCTTCTTCCAGTATGGCCTGTGCCTCTTCCTGTTTTGCAAGGCTGCGGACTTCCTGTCCGGGGCGGTCCACCAGGATACGCGGATGTCCTGGAGGGATCGCGCTCAGGAATTCATGCGGCGCAGGCGCTGCCACGGGAGCTGCGTTTTCGGGCATGAGGAATTTCAGGCGCTTCGACCAGCTCTTTCCGCTTACCCGGTATTGCCAGTACCAGGTGCCTTTTTCAAGCAGCCGGCAGGGGTTATATATAGCGCCCGGCAGCCCGTCGGCCGTCCATACGGGCGTTTTGGAAAAAAGACTGTCCATAGAAAGGCGGACCTCATAGGTCACCCCATCGCCTTTCTGGTAAGGCCATCTCAATACTACCGGGTTCAATGCGGCCACCGCACCGTCGACAGGCAGGGGCTCTTTCAAAAAAACGGTCAGGGGCCGGGCCGACTGGCCATAAGCGCCTGCTCCCGCCAGCATTAAGAAAAGGTATTTCAGGAAGCTCCCGCTCATGACCCTGTTACTTTTTTCAAATCTGCGATGAATACCTGGCGCTGCCCTCCGGGCGCACCGTTAAAGCATAGCTGCCTGTAATCGCGGCTCCAGGCGGGATGCGGGTCGAGCTTGTAGTGGCTTCCGCCGGAGACTGCGTCCCCGGCCCGCGACTGCCTGACACCTCCGCCCACATCGTTGGGAATATTGCAGAGCCTCAGCTCCGTATCGTCTCTTGTATCCAGCATCCGGATGGCCACCTCTCCCACTCCGGAGCTGACGTACGATTGCTTCGGGTAGGCATCCGCTACCAGGTACCGGCCCGAAGGCTCCATGCTCGGGTGCCCGCTCCCGCGGTGCTTTTCGGAAAGAACCGTAAATCCCGAGCCGTCGCAGCGAAACCGGCAGAACATCATTTCCCGGAAGCCCATCCAGGTCGGGACGCAGTTCATAATCACATGTTCGCCGTCGGGGTGCCAGTTCGGATGATTCCCCGATCCTCCCGACAAAGCGATCTGGTTCCAGCGGGCGGCTGTCAGGCATTGCGTCAGGCCCGATCCGTCGGTATTCATGCTGAAAAGGGAAGCATTTCTCCCTTTGTCGCCGATCTGCGCCCTGAAAACCTGGAGGATCCTTGTATGCTGCCGGTTGAACTTCGAATGGAAAAGGTAGCCTATGCTTCCGGCGTACCGGTCTTTATCGTCAGCCGTTTCAAAAAAGCGGTTCATCGGGACCAGTATCCTTTTGGTATCCGTTTCCAGATCCGTGTGCCATAAACCCTCGTTCTCCATATCTCCGCGGGTAAACGGAACGGGGCGCCCGCCTGGGCCGTCGGGTACGGCATAGCCGTACTGATGGATGTTCATGTTAAGGAGATTCGGGCTGATAGCCGACCTCCCGTCAGGGGAAATATCGTACTTCGGGCCCGCAAACATCCTCACCTCTTCGTGCGCGAGGTCTATTCTCACACATACCACTTCACCGTTTATGATGTCATTGGTATAGAGATACCGGTCGGAAACACTGTCCCACTGCACGTTGGCGCCCAATTGGAAAGACCATGCCCTGGTCCTGTACACTTCCCTGATCCGCCGGTTCTGAAGATCCACCAGGCAGACGCCTGCGGTAGCTCCCCAGGCAGGCTTCTTTCCCTGGTAGGGAAGACGGGTCAGCGTCAGCATTTTCCCGGAGGGACTCCACGGGCAAACATCATAAAAGGTATGAATGTAAAATCCGTCGTCGGGCGTGACCTGTACAACAGGCGCCGGGAACTGCCCTTCCCTGAAGGGCCTGAAATCGTAGCTCTTCCAGGAGGAGGCCGGCGCTCTCCCGGCAAAAAGGCCCGGCGAAAGCAGCGACAGGTTTACTCCGGCCACGGTTTTAAAAAGAAAATCCCTGCGATTCATTCCGGCAAAAAGTCTTTTCTGATAAGCTTACAGGTACCCGGCCCAGACAGGTAAGTCTGTGCTGAGCCGGGAATACAGATGGTAGATAGATTGAGGAGGATTAATTAATATCCGTCGTTCTGGCTCATTGTCGGGAAAGACAGGTCTATCTCGCTTTGAGGAATCGGACGCAGGTAATGCTTAGCGCTTATTTCGGAAGATTTTTGTGCCCAGGGATTGTATTTGTTGACCCGTTCGATCAGCTTGCCGGTCCTTTTCAGGTCAAACCAGCGGGAATATTCGCCCATCAGCTCCCTGGCGCGCTCATCCAGGATCATGTCTACTGAAATATTGGCACCAGTGGCCCGGTAGGATGCTGCAGCCAGCGAAGTGGCATTACCCGGTTCGGCCGCGCACCTGGGATCAGCGCCCGCTTCTTTCAAAGCCCTGTCCAGCACTTTGTTATAGTAAACCTCGGCGGCGCCCAGCTTGCCGTTTTTCGACCCTTTCAGAATAGCCTCGGCTGCAATGAGATAGGCTTCGGCCGACCGGAATACCGCTTCATTGAAGGTACCATATGCATCGCCATACGGGATTCCCGGCTCCCAGAATTTCCACATCATAGGATGATCGCCCGCGCCGAAACCAGATAATCTTGAATAGGCCCCGCCGTATTCGTCTACATTGATCACCGCGTAATGCTTCTTCCCCCCTATATCGACGCCTCGTTCTTCCAGGCTGATAGCGGGGTCGTTCCATGGCCTGAAATAGCACACGGTGTCGCCCTTTGCTATATTGATCTTCACGTCGGAGTTCAGGCGGATCGGCAGAAAATTATTCACGCCCGATAATGCATAGCCTACTTCCACGAAATTATGGTCATAGCGGGTATCGAGCTGCGGATCGAACATACGGTATACAGCCTGGGTCGCTACATGGCGGGACTGGTACCGGTTGTAATCGCTGGTCCTGCCGACAGAACCCGCAAATCCTTCTCCGCCGCCGCCGAATATGGAGTGGAGATTATTACCTCCTGCGATGTCTACCGGGAACGCCGGATCGGTCTTGTTGGTCAGCACATCGGAATTGTACTGGACCGAAAAGACGATTTCAGGGTTCTTGTCATTCTGGGCTCCCGTGTACTGGGTCAACGGGTTCTCCGACCGGATCGGGAACAGGTCCTTGTAATGCGCCGCCAGCGGGTACGACTCGATGATCATGTCGGCATATTCCAGGGCTTTCTGAAAATCGGCGTCGCTTCCACCCAGCGCATTGTTAAAATTCCATCCCCTGGTGAGATACACGCGCGACAGCAGGAACCGGGCAGCCCCTTTCGTCACCCTTCCGTAGTTGGAGGCTGTAACCGGGAGCCTGGCTTCGCTTTCGGTGAGATCGTCGATTATCTGCTTATAGATATCTTTCGACGGTATCCTGTTTGCCTCCTTGCTTGCCGTAGTCGTTTCTACCAGCGGCATCGGCACGTCGCCCCACTGCTGCACCAGGTAGAAATAACAAAGCGCCCGCAGGAATTTGGCCTCCGCCACCCTGACGTTCTTCCGGGCTTCATCCATCGGTACGTCCGCCGCGCGGGAAACCACCGTATTGGTTCTCCCGATCTCCGCATACAAAAGCTGCCATAGCGCCTGGATATCCCCGTTTGCGCCGTTCAGACGGGTATCATATACATCGAGCGCATCAGCATCTACCTTCTGAGCCGCAGACCAGCCCGTACCCGACGAGAAGACGTCGGTGCCGTTGAGCACCAGCGACCGGCTCTGGTAAATATTACGAAGAAGCGGATAGCAGGACCGGACAAGGTCTTCGAACCCTGTTTCCGTTTTATAGTACACGTCGGTAGTGAGCGTAGAGACGGGCTTTTCAAGCAGGAAGTCGTCGCCGCACCCGGTCGAGAAAAGACACAGCCCGACCAGGCCGAGCGCCGCATACCGCACGCGACGTTTTGATTTCATGCGAAAAGACCTGCAATAATTAGGAAGACGATTTAATCCGCTCATGGAAATTTCCTGTTTTGATTCTTGTCTCATGCTTAGAAACTGATATTAACCCCGAGGGTATAAATGGCTGTCGGGATATCATCCTGGTAGATGGATGAATTGAATTCCGGGTCAAATCCTGTGAACTTCGTAAAGACAACCGGGCTGATCGTCTGTACATATACGCGGGCGGTCGACATTTTCCACTTGCTGATCAGGCCGGCCGGCAGCGTATAGCCGGCGGTGATATCGGAAATGCGCAAAAAGCTCGCGTCCTGGTAGTTGATCGCATTCCGGTAGGGGTTAGGCACCGCTACCCCGAAGTACGTATTGGACGGGTTGTCGCTGCGCCAGTAGTTGAGCGACGCCAGCTTGTTGTAACGGGTACCGTTTACTTCCCCGAACGTACCCGCCAGCGTATTGTTCCGGTATTGAACGCCGTTGCGATAGTAGATAAACATCGAGAGATCGAAATTCCGGTACCTGAACCGGTTCGTGATCCCGGTCAGCCAGTTGGGCAGCTGCGTACCCAGTACGACCCGGTCGTCGATCCCGTCTGTCGAAGAGATCACGCCGTCGTTGTTCTGGTCCACTACCCTCACCGAGCCCGGCTGCTGCTTGTATACAGCCGCCTGGTCTTTTTCCGACAGCTGCCAGATGCCGTCGAACTGATAATCAAAATTGGCCCTTATCGGGTGGCCGACAAACAGGTTGTTCCCCTTATCTTCCGTTTGCCCGTCGCCGTAGAGCGAAATCAGCTTGTTGCGGTTCCTGGTAAACGTCAGGGTGGTATTCCATGAAAAATTGTTCCTGGAAATATTGACGGTATTAAGCGTCAGCTCTATCCCGCGGTTACCGATTTCACCCACGTTGGCGATCACCTGCGAGAAGCCCGACGCTGTCGGGATCTTCTGGTTCAGGATCAGGTCTACGGTTTTCCTGTCGTACAACTCGAGCGTACCGGCTATCCGGTTCCTGATAAACCCGAAATCGATCCCGAGGTTCACTTCCTTGCTTCGTTCCCACCTCAGGTCCTTATTCCCCAGGTTTGCAGGGGCAAAGCCGTATGCCGCCGCACCATCAAAGTCATACCCTGTATTCAGAAGCGAAGCCTGGGTGCTGTACGGGTTCACCGTGGAATTGCCCACCTGCCCGTAGCTGACTCTCAGCTTCAGATCGGAGAGCGTACGGAGGCTTTCCGCCATAAACGGCTCTTCGATCACTCTCCAGGCAAAGGCTACAGAAGGGAAAAACGCCCATTTATTGTTCTCCGAAAGCTGCGATGCGCCGTCGGAGCGCCCGGTCAGCGTAAGCAGGTAGCGGTCGGCGAAGGAGTAATTGACGCGTCCCATGAAAGACAGCAGGGACCTTTCGACAAGCGAGCTGTTGTACCCGGTCACCGTTCCGTTGTTGATGGCATACCAGTCGGAGGCAAAAGGCAGATCCCTCACCGCAATCTGGTAAGCTTCGTTCCGCTGGTAGAAAGTACTCTGCAGACCGGTAAAATTAAGCCGGTGCCTGTTCATGCTCAGGCTGTAATTGATAATGTTGTCGAGCGTATAATTGGCCATGATCCGGCTGTCGTACTGCGCCCTGGGCTTGTTCCCGATCTGTGATTTCGACCAGGTGCCGCGGTAATCTCCCGCCCTTTCCGAGCTGTAGGAGGCCGACAGGGAAGACCGGATGCTCAGCCCGCTGACAGGCATGAATTCTACGTAGGCGTTTCCCATTATCGTCGATACCGCAGTCTGCAGCTTGGAATTTACCGGGTCGATGTCCAGCAGGGGATTGGGCACCTGCTTGTCGTTGATCCCCATCCACACCGCAACACCGTTCACATCGATATCCTGGTTTTCGGACGGGTTTTCCAGGTCCCGGTAGTATACCGACCCTGTCGGGCGGGCGCGGTAGGCACCGCGAAGCGACTCCATCGAGCCCAGCTCCTGGTCGCTGTAGGTGACATACGAAGTAAAGCCTGCCTTAAAGAGCCGGCCCAGCTTGCTGTCGAGGCCCGCATTGAGATTATACCTTTTATAGCCGGTGTGGAGGACATTGCCGTTTTCGTTCAGGTATCCGCCCGAAAAACGGTAGGTAGTGTTGTCATTTCCGCCGGAAACGCTGATATTCTGGCTCATCTGCAAGGCTGGGTCTGTAATGAGGTCCACCCAGTCGGCCGTCCGCCCGTTTTCGATATTCGCCATTTCGGCTGCCGTAAAAGTAGCGGGCGCCACTCCCTCCAGTACGCGGTCGGTATGCGTAACCTTATAGAATTGCTCGCTGGTCATGAGCCTGGGCAGCCGGGCAGGCGCCTTCACTCCTACATAGCTGTCGTAGCTGATCCTCGGCTTTCCCGACGCTCCTTTTTTAGTGGTGATGATCACGACCCCGTTCGCACCTCTCGAGCCGTAGATGGCGGTAGAGGAAGCATCCTTGAGGATATCCATCGACTGGATGTCGTTCGGGTTGAGGTTGTTCAGGTTGCCGCCCATCAGCCCGTCGATCACGACCAGCGGCTCCGTCGAAAAATTGATGGTGTTTTCACCGCGTATGGTGATGCCGTAGCCCGCGCCGGGCCTGTTGCTCGATTTGGTCACGGTGGCGCCTGCTACCTGTCCCTGGATGGCTCTGGCTGCCATTACGGGGTTGGCCCGCGTAATGTCTTTAGACTGGATAGAAGCTACTGCGCCTGTGAGGTCCGACTTTTTCACCTCGCCATACCCGACGATCACCTGCTCATCCAGCATAAGGTTATCCGTTTTCAGGATAACATCCAGGTGGCTATTGGTCTCTACGGCAATTTCCTCCCTGATATAGCCGATGAAGCTGAAGATCAGGACAGTATTGTCATCAGGTACGGGAATACTGAAATTTCCGCGGTCGTCGGTGGCTGTCCCGGCCTGGGTGCCTTTTATCATGACGCTTACGCCAGGCAGTTCCTCGCCGGTTTCCGACACGACCCTGCCTGTGATCACCCGTTCGGTTTCGGGCGCTACCGTTTCTTCCCCGATACCGGCATTCCTTACCAGAAATTCCGACGGCCTGCTTCCCGCCGGCAGGGCCGGAAACGAGGGGGTATAACCCCGCAGATCCGCCGCCGCACCTTTCGCCCTACCCGAAAGAATGACAAAAGTCTTTTTATCTACCTTTTTCAGCCTCAATCCTGAAGACTGAAGAATTTGCGTAAGTCCCCGCTCGGCATCGCCGTCAAAGTGAAGCCTGCTGGTGGAAATGGTAATTCCTTCCAGTACTTTCTCCTCGAAAAGGACATCCACTCCGAAATGAGTCCGGAACTTCTGGATCGCTTCCCGGAGCGCCATCTGGCCGGCCTGGAGCGGCCCTGTCCCGGATGGAGGTACAGGCTGAAAATGAGCCGACAGCAACTGCGCCCGCAGACCGGGGACGGTGCCTATCACCGCCGCCAGCACGAGAACAGACAAAGCACGTCTATTTTTCTTCATATACATTTGGAATTAGTTAAAAGGTCAGTTAGTGAAAGGTCAGTAGGTAAGCGTATAGGTAGGAGGAAACTGATCGGACGCCGAGCTTGGAAAAACCCTGATCTCCAGGACATCGGCAAGGATACGAAGCACTTTCTCTGCGGAATCGGCCTGGTAGGTACCGCCGAGCGTACGTTTTGCCAGCGTAGAATCGGGGATGATGATGTTTACCCCGAAAACATCACGAAGCTGCTCGGCTATAGCCGAAACGGGCGTGTTGTCGAACGTAAAACGGTGGTATTTCCAGCCTGTATGCAGCGCAGACGGCTGGCCGTGCTTCCAGGTAAGCGCTCCTTCATCCGATACCGTGACCACGTCGCCGGGCTTCATGACCACAGGCTCCGCATCCCGCCTCTTACCCGAAATGAGCTGCACCTTACCTTTGCTGAGCGCTACTTTGCTGCCTTTCGACCGGCTGTGTACGACAAATTCGGTGCCCAGGACCTTCACCTCCAGGTCGCCGGCCGTACGGACTATAAAAGCCTGGTGTCCGGGGAGGTGTGTAACCGAAAATTCCGCTTCACCTTCGAGAAAGACATTCCGGCCCGACTTTCCGAAGCCGAACCGGGGAAGCGTGACGGAAGAATTCGCATTCAGGGTCACCCTGCTCCCGTCTGAAAGGTAAACGGTCTTTACCTCGCCGTATTTAGTGCTGAAGCTGCGGTTCAGGATACTGTCCCGGAACAAATACCCCGATAACCCGGATAAAATAATGACCGATGCAGCCGCCAGGAAAAACCGGCGGGACAGCCGCTTGCCGGCTGCCGGCTGCCCCGCAGCCCCTGTCCCCGAAGCAACCTGCTGCTGCCAGCGGGAGAAAGCTTCGTCAGGGTCCATAATAAGCTGCGGATTCCGGGATTCCCATTCTTCCAGCAAGAGAAAATAAAGCTCCCTGTAAGCCGGGTCGGACATAGACTCCCCGATCAACGTCTTTTGCAAAGGTGTGGCACGCCCTTCAAACAGAGCCTGCACCGAACTGCGGAACAACTCCTGGTTCATACCTGCGAAAAAATTTGCAATGAAAAAAAAGAAATGAATAACCTGTCGCTCCAGGAGATCGTCGCCACTATCATCGTAATGAAGCCGTTTTCGCGCAGGGAGCGTCTTAATATCGAAAGGACTTTCGTAATATGCCCTTCTATGGTCTTGGTCGAGAGATTCAGCTCATCTGCAATAGCCTGGTTCTTCTTGCCTTCAAACCGGCTCATAATGAAGACCTTCTGACTTTGCGGCGGTATGGCTTTGAGAATATCCTCGATCTTGCTCTGGAGCTCGTGGTACTGCAGCAATTGCTGGGGAGTGTTGGAATTTTCGGATTCACCCGGCAGATCCGCCGGGACCGCAACCGGCTGCTCCTTTCCGAATTCGCTTCTCAGGTAGGCAAACGCGGCATGCCTGACCGTCGTAAAAAGATAAGCCCGGTAGGAAGTCTCTACCGATCTGTAAATCTTATGCTGCCAGAAACGGCTGAATACCTCCATCACGATGTCTTCGGCAACGGCTCTCGAGTACACAAACCGGACCGCGTGACTGCACAAAGACTGGTAATAGCGTTTGAACAGTAATTCGCACCCTTTCAGATGATCGGCTTCAAAACTCCGCCGGATGAGCACTTCAGAATCGATGATGGCCCCGGTACTGCCGCCTATACCGGTCCCGGGGTTGTTGCTTATCCCTTCATTTCCCGATTTTTTTAATTCGTTAGGGTCCACTGGCCTGATCAATAAAGTGAGGTGAATACTGTCCGAGACTTCCGACCTTTATGAGTGTTTTTTTACCCTCTACCCTTGGTCATTTTCGTCTTTTTTTTAGATTTTTTTATAAAAAAGCCCTAAACGTAGTGGTTTGAGGTTTTTAGATCGTTTTCCATAACCCGACCTGCTTTCCCGGCAGGCGTACGGAATCATTACGCGATATCCGGCTATGCGGACTAGCGAAGAAGCGCGCTGCGGTTCAACCCGGCTTTCAACCGCCCCGGCCAGTGAAGTTGCGCGGAAGGAGGGTGAAGCGATTCAATAAGTTCGGCCTTTGATAGCTGACTGCTGATATCTGATGGCTGACGGCCGATTCCTGAAAACAAAATACCAGCTCAATTCGAGCGAATACCTGTTTACATCGTCCCGGGGGATGCGGTCAAAGGGCAGCATCCAGCGTATTCCCAGGAACTGGTCTTTCCTGATACGGCGGCGCAGCGAATAGGATGCCGCCAGGAAGAGGTTATTTTCTTTTACCATATACGATTCATCCAGGCCAAGATCGGGGCGCCGCAACACTTCCGAATAGCGCTCCAGGCGGATCCCCGGATGGAGGTGGAACCCATGTACCCATTTTCTCTCCCTGGTCGTATAGCCTGCCTGAATCGCATATACGCTTTCTTTATCATAAGGAAAGCTGATGTTCCGCTTATACCCATGCTTCCGGTCAGGCGCCCTGTACCAGATATTCCTTACGATGGCAGCGCCGCCCAGGTCCCATTGCTTCCATACCGGGACGGAAAAGCTTACCACCGGACCAAGCTCATACTCTTTATGGAGGATGGCCAGGCCCGGGTTGGAAGAAAGGCCGACAGATAAGGTCAGGGGGCGATCCGTCCGCTCCTGCGCCGGAAGCCCGGCAGAAACCAGGATAGCGGCAAAAAGCAAAGCTGTGGCTGATTTCTGACTGCTCATGGCTAAAAAGCAATATTTACCGGCGGTAGATATATTCTAATCCCTCCGAAACTGCCGGGGCGATTACGCCGGAATGGTCTTTGTTGCGATAAACTTTCTCCTGCCAGGTAACGTGCGGATAGTATTTTTCAAAGAGGCCGGTAAGATGCCGGCGCGTAGTATGGAAGCCGCCGGTTTCCAGCGATCCGGCAGCAACGAATACCCTGGCTTCCGGAATAGCGCTCTGCGGACGCGCTGCAGCTTCTATTTCGAAGATCGCCTGCTCATCCCACATCAGCGACGGACTGATTAACAAATAGTTAGTAAAAAGGCCCGGCTCCTTCAAAAACAGGTAGGCGCCGAACAAGCCGCCCAACGAATGTCCGCAAAAAGTCAACGTTCCGGGAGTATTTGCAACGGTGTAATGCGTATGAAGATATTCCAGCACTTCTTCCCGGATGAAGCCTGCGAAAGCCTCTGCATTGCCGGTACCGTCCAGGGCGGTGGCAGTAGGGGAAAGATCTTCTGTCCGCCTGTTTTTTCCTTTATAGCCTATGCCTGCCGTAATCAGCGTGTTTTCAAGTCCGTTACGTTTCAAAGCCTTCCTGAGATCGGGCTTCATATAGGCTGCATCCGTGTACAGCAGCAACGGGTAGCCCCCCGGCTTTCCTGCATCGTAGCCGTCCGGCAAATGAACGTCAAGCGTATATTTCGTCCCGTAGGAAGCTGTAAGCACATGCGTATCTGCCGGGATACCCGGTTGTTTGCAGGAAAACAGCAGGACCAGCAGCGCAACCGATCTGATATTTTTCAAAGCCATTTTTTTCTGATACCCAGTTGTCCGCCTGTTGTTTGCGGAAGCAGGTCTCCCCTGTCCACTCCCAGCCTGACGATCAGCGCCCAGTCCTTTTCCAGCCCGGTTTCAATGGCCAGGCCACCCGATAGCTGCTTTTGCGCGCTGCCAAAGCTGTCACCGGGCAACCCGTAATTGAGCGAGTAAGAAGTCAGCAGCATTGCCGACACGCCCCGGTATTTCATTTTTAATCCAAGGTGAAGCATGCTCAGGCGATTATTTGTAAAATAAGACACCGCCGGCCCCCTGTCCCTCGACTCATGCCCGGGCGTTACGAAAGGCGTGCCTATCCCCCTTTCCCGGTAAGACCAGCCCTTCCGGTATTGCGCGTGGTTGAAATAGTTATCGGCTCCCTGGTACCAGGTGCCGGGCAGGTAAAAAGACCGGCCCGATTGCGACAGGGTGGTCAGGTACTCCAAAGTCACCTTTTCCAGCTTCACTTCCGCTCCCCGCGCGGTCTGCCGGGCCGACCATGCTAAACCCCAGAGGCCGTCCGGAAAATTTTTCCAGACCAATCCCGATACATCCTCGTATACGTGCTGATGATAGAGCAGGAACTTTTCTCCTGCCACCACTCCCTCCGCTGCAAGATCCTGGCTTCCGAGGTGATTGCCCATCCTGTAGCTGTCGAAGGAAGTAAACCCCTGCTTTTCGTACCAGTTCCGGGGCGTATAAGCCAGGAAAACATAAGGAAAAAGCTTCCAGGAAGACGGGAATGCCCCGTCAATAGCGATGTCAGGGCGGCCTTTCAGGTACTCCGCATGCCCTGCCCATTGTACCTGGTGGTTTAGCCCGGCATAGAACCTGACCGCTGCCGAAGCCCTGCCGAAACGCAGGTACAGGTACTTCTGGTGAAGCCTGGCCCCCTGCAGGTAATCCACATCATACCATCCGTGGGCCAGCCCGGCGCTGACAGCCAGGTAGCTATGAAACCACTTCACGGGCACAAAGCCGGTAGTGGAAAGCTGTACTTTGGGTATTGGGAGGGCATTGCCCGATACTGCATAGAAACCCGAGGTCAGCAATGTATCGCCCAGGCCTGTCACGTCCATCCGTCGACCGGCATACAGCTCCAGGCTGCCGTAACGTACCTTTACCTGGGCCTCCGGCAGCAGCACCTTCCCCGGTGCTTCCGGCGACCGGTACAGGATCGGTCGGACAGACGCTCCCCAGTCGAACTTTCTCCCCGGCGCTGTACCGGGCTGCCGGTATTCTCTGGCAAACCGGAACATGACCACGGCTGCGGGCGGACTGTCAGGTACCGCCCCGAACCGGTTTGCCCTCAGCCAGAATGGGACAGCCCGGTTCAACGACGCAACAGCCGAAATTTCCGCTTCCACGCTGTATACCCTTCTCGATGAATCCGGCTGGGCAGACAAACGGGTAGCATACAGGAAAATGGACAGAAAAATTGCGAACCGCGCCAGGTTGCTCTGGAATTCCGCCCGGTCTGACATAGTAGAATGGACTCACCTCTCTAAAGAGGATCTCCTGAGAAGGTATATAACATGCTGTGCACCGAGCTTCCGTATACGATTGTACCATCCTCCAGCTCGGCATAGGCCTTGAAAAACAGCCCGATATCATCCACGATATTCGGAGGGAACAAATTTTGAAAAGGATAGACCTGTACATTGAGTCCTGCTGCCGGCGGGCTTTGAAAGGGGATCACCGTGTCATTGAACGTCGGTGTCAGATCGTCGTCGATCCCGCCCTTCACCATCACCAGCCCATACGATCTGATAGGTTTATTACCAAGCTGATGAAAAATTACTTTAAGGTTGATATCAGCTTCGTCGCCATCCCAATCCGTGTCGATTTCTATATGCGGATTAACGGGAGCCGGTACCTGGTGATCCGTACAGGAAACAAATGTCAGTAACAGCAGCCATGCGACATTTTGAAAAGTTGCTCTTAGCATTTCTTTAGGAAGTTAAAATAGAAAAACAGACCTGATACAACACATCAGAGAGATGAGAGACAAATCTAGGCGTGTGCAGGCTTTTGCAATAAAAGAAATGACCGAAGCGGGGAGCAATACGATTGAAGCGGCTCAAATGTAAAATGAGCCGTTCGGGATGGAGGGGCTTATCAGGTTTGGATAGGTTATATTCTGCTAACGGCGCATGACCCCGGTCTTATCCCCTTTCCATTCGGGGAACAAAGCTTCACTATCACTGATGTGGAGATGCCTTTCGGCTACTTCGCTGAAAACGGCTCTGAAATCGGTAGTTACCGGCATATCTCTGCCGTCTTCCAGGTTCTCCACTGCGAGCGGAGCCACTTTCCCGTGTACGATTCCGCCGTTCACGTCGTTGCCGAGTATAAAATTACACGATGCCCTGCCATGGTCGGTGCCGGCGGTACCGTTTTGCTTTACCGTACGCCCGAACTCGGTCATGGTCATCACGACAACGTCGTCATGATAAGCTTCGATATCCGTCCAGAACGCTGCAATGCTGTTGCTCAGGTCTTCGACGTTGCGGGCAAAAATACCGGTATCGCGTCCCTGGTTCAAGTGCGTGTCCCAGCCGTTGGATTCAGCGAAAGCAATTTCCAGTCCTACGTCCATCTTAATAAGCTGTGCGGTCTGTTTGAGTGAATTGCCCAGCGAAGACCCGGGATATTTCGCGCCGCCGGCAGGTTTGTACCCCTGTAAATCTGCCTTCTGCAGTATCTTGACGGCATCGAAGCTTTCTTTGCCCGTCTGGCCGATCAAATCACTGGTGGTCTGGTCATAAAGGTCTTCAAATCCTTCGGCGGCAAAATTCACTGCTTTTGGAATGCCGCGCATCTGGATGGAGAAGTCGCGAAGGTTGCTGATCGCTACCGAAGGGTTGTCGCCGTATAAAGATCGCGGAAGGGATGCGGTCAGGCTCACCGACCGGAAAGGCGATACGGCATCATGGCCCATCAGGCCGGCCACGCGATTCAGCCAGCCGGAAGAGGTGTTCTTATTAAAAGGAGTACCCGATTCCATATAGTCCTGCGCGTCGAAATGCGAGCGGGTATTGTTGGGCGAACCGATCCCATGCACGATAGCCAGGCGTTTCTCCCTGAACAGAGGCTCAAAAGCGGTCATGGCAGGATGCAGTCCAAACTTCCCGTCCAGGTCGATAAGCGGTTTGCCGGACGCATTTTTGGCAGGCGACATAAATAACCCGGGCCTCGCTTCCGCCAGGTACCTATCTGTAAAAGGCGTAACGGCCATTAACCCGTCCATTGCGCCGCGCTGGAAAATACAAACCATGATCTTCCGTTTTTGATAAGGCCCGGCTATCTTTCCCCGCGCGGCCGCTTCCGCCAGGAAAGCAGGAATACCTCCCATAAGCCCGGCGCCGAAAAGCGCCAGGCCTCCTGATTTCAAGAAAACTCTTCTGGTCACCATTTCATCTCTGAATTTATATTGGTTAACGCCGCTGGAATTCAGGCGAGCCGACAAGCATGCCTACTACCTGGACCAGCGCAGCCCGGTTTTCTGCCGCCCGGGAGGCAGGCGTCTGCTCCTTTTTCTCTCCTTTCTCCTGTTTCCCGGCGCTTGCGCTCATTTCATCGCTGACTAACGCAGTGTCAGGTTTAGCAGCAGCCTTTTTTTTGACGGCAGCCTCTATTTTGCCGTTCAGGTCCGGATCGTTCAAAATAGGCGAAAGTCTTTTGACAGTTTCATCCAGATCCCTCCCGGGCAGCAGGATCCTGCCGTAAGCCGTTAAAGCGGCGGCAGGGCTTTCAGGCTCATGGTAATGGTTCAATTCCAGCAGGTTGAATTTAGTACCTTTTACACGCTGCGAGGCCAGCGCCAGACCGAAATTCATCCGGTTGAGCAGCGCGCCCGTATTGATCCATGATTGTGCCTTGTCGGGAAATCCCGTAGGAGCCGGGTAGTAATATACCTTTTGCCCCATACGGTTGATCCAGGCATATAACGGGTAAGGGTCTTCAAAATCAGCGCCCAGCCCGCGAACCGCGCTGATCGCCAGCTCAAAGGGCGACTTGATCTTCTGCCGTACCGCGGCGGTATCCCAGAACTCCCGCGAGGAAACCATCGTGATCAGCACCTGCCTGATATCGCCGTCTGTCTTTTTAAAGGTCCTGGCCATCTTTTCAACCAGGCTTTGCGGCGGATCGTCGGAGACAAAACGGACCGCCAGCTTGCGCGAAATAAATGCGGCAGCGGAGGGATGGCGGGCCAGCATTTCCAGCAGACGTACTCCTTCCTGGTATCCTTCATTATTGAATTTTACTCCTAAAACTGTTTTCTCGCCCTTGTCATGCCGGTTTGCCGCAAAGAGGAAATCCCCGTCCCTTACCGATCCGCCTTTGACAAGCCTGGCTTCATTGGCTTTTTCTATACTGTCATTATCGCTCATCTGGCTAACAGGATATACTGTCCAGCCGGTCAGCACCCTAGCAGCCTGTGTGACGTCCTCCTGGCTGTAGCCTCCGTCTACCCCTAAAGTATGCAGCTCCATCACTTCACGCGCATAATTCTCATTAAGCCCCGATCCCGAACTTCGGACATTGTCCAGGTAATAGAGCATAGCCGGCGATTTGGCAGTTGCCAGCAGCAGATCCCCGAATTTACCTGTCACCCGCGGTCTTATCACATCGCGTTCATAACCGGGGATAAATTCGGCGCAGCTCGTTTTTGCGATTGAAACATTGAAATGATTGAACCAGAAGTCGGTGAGCACTTCTGTCAGCTGGTTGTTGCTACAGGCGGCGCGTAGTATTTTTTGTTCGATAAGCTGGCGGTAAAGCTCCTGCGTAAGACGTAAGTTATGTGCTTTTATATAAACATCTACGAAAGTCTTCCGTTCCTGCGGACCAAAATTCTGTATCGAATCCTTATTGATCAGGCCTTCCTTAACAGCCTTACTTACAACTTCACCGGCTGTCGTATATTTTTGCGCGATCTGCGCATTGCTCAGCTGCAGGAATTCATACCGGCTCAGGAGCCGGTTCAGCGAATCGTCGGGCAGGGAACCTTCCAGTTGCTGGACTACCCATTTTTCCAGTCCCGTTTTTACTACCTCCTCTACCTGCCCGGGAAGGGATCCGAACGCAAGCCGGTTAAGCAAATGGGCCGCTGCCTGCTGTTGAGAAAGCCCGGCCTGCCTGTACGGCATTTTAAAAGAAGCTTTTTGGTCCGGAACTTCCGTAAAAGATGATTGCAGCAGAAGACTGCTGCAGAACAGGAATACAAGGGACAAAGTTTTGACAAAGCTCTTCATAATTCTGATCCCGGTTTTCTAAATTAACGTAAACAGCCTCTCCAATATTTGAGCAGCGGCCCGCTTCCGCCCGGGAAAGACCCGTCTCAGCCGTATTTTCATTCGCCTGGCTTACAAATTATTGCACATACCCCCGGTGAAGCATTTTTTCACGCAAAATGCGTTTCCCGGAAACCCGGCTTCTTCATCCGATAAATTGTAATTTTACTTCTTAATACCTTCATTGCGCCCGGTATGCGGAAACGTCTGCTCATCTTTTCTGACATCCTGTTCCTGCTTCTGGCCTGTATGCCGGTTATCGCGCCCGGTCAGACGACAGACTTCAGCATCCGGCTCCTCGACGAGCGCAACGGGATCAGGACCTCCAACATCAGGCGCGTAGTGAGGGATAAAAGCGGCTTCCTGTGGATATTATCGCCGCGCTACCTTCAGCGCTTCGACGGCCAGGAAGTCAGGCTGCTCGATGTGAAGGGAGAAGACCTGCTGGATATAGCCGCCGATCACTCGGGCGATGTCTGGGTAAGCACCCAGTCGGGGGTAAGGCTCTATATCAACGACCACGCGGGCTTCAGGGACATCCCGGTTGAAACAGGTCATGCCACCAAGCTGAACCTGCTCCAGGTCGCATCCGACAACAGCGTATGGATCATCAGCGGAACCGGCCTTTTCCGCCTCGACCGTAGCGCCATGCGCTTTAAGCCCCATCCACTTCCCGGGTATGAAAAGCAGCTTTTTTATCGCCGGCTTTTTGCCAGGCACGGCGATGAGTTTTTTATCGGCGACACCCATACGATCTTTGCCTATAATCCCCTCCGCGGCACTTTGAGGCAAATTCCCTTCGAAGCTGCCAGCGTCATCACCGCCGTTTCGGAGCACGTTATCTGGGTGACCGACATTCGCAAGCAGGTGTTTGAAGTAAACTTCAGCACCGGGCGGAAGCGTGCACTAAGTCCCGATCGTTTCCAGCCGGGCCTCAGCTCCCCGTTCCTGGAGATCATCGGCACGCTGCCCCTCGACGCGGTCACGGCGCTGGTCAGCACCAGCCAGGGCTGCTTCCGGTACCATTCCGGACAGGATACATTTGAGAAGATCACTACCTTTTACTACGGCGCCGGGTTCCCGCTCGACGAGGTCTCGGCCTCTTATTTTGACGACAGCGGAACCCTATGGCTGGTCAGCCAGCAGGGGATACTCTTCCTGCGCCCTCTGGAGCACAGCTTTCACTGGCTGAAAGACGCAGGCAGGAAAGAAGGCGGAGGAAATAATTTTATTTATGCCATTACCGGCGACGACAGCGGGAATATCTGGCTGGGCACCGCTACCGGGCTGGTAAAATTTGACCCGCGAAACGGGAAAGGAGAAATGCGCTACCCGCAGGGAAACCGCCCCGGCGAAGAGGTCAACCATTCGGTACGGGGACTTTCGTTCGACGGCAGGTACGTCATCTTCGGGGCGTACAGCGGGGGCATACAGCTCTATGATCCCGTCCATAACCGCATACACAAACCCGCATATCCCGCCGGGAAAGAGGGCGAAGACCTGAAATCCGCAATTGAAAGGGACCATATTTATCGTATCCACAAATTAAACAACGGCAATCATCTCGTATTGGGAGACCTGGGTTGCTACCTGCTGAGCGGCTACCGGTTGAGCCGGCTAAAATTCAGCGGCTCCGACTATATCCTGCAGGCGGCCGCCGAAACTTCTTCAGGGCATCTCTGGCTCGGCTCCTACAAAGGACTTCTATTCCTAGGTCCTGATTTCAAGCCGCTCCTGGCGGATACGCTTTTTAGTCCCAACAGGCTGGTTTCGGCTGTCGCGCTGCAAAACGACTCTATCGTGTGGGCCGGAAGCGTAGGATTGTATGAAGTCAGTCTCGATGCGGGCAGACTGTCCAGAAAACCGGTTCTGCCCGAACTGAAAAACCAGCAGATCACCAATATTTTTAAAGACCCGGCCGGGAAGCTCTGGATCGGGACCGATAACGGCCTTTACCGGTACGCGCCCGACACCAGGAAGCTGGAATGGTTCGATATCTGGGATAACGTCCAGAATAAGCAGCTCAACCCCGGAAGCTTTTACTATGGACAGAACGGGCTGCTTTACCTGGGCGGCAACAGCGGTCTGAATTACTTCGATCCTCTCCGTATCGATCCCAGGGAAGAGCCGCTGAACGTAATGATCACCGAAGTCCGGGTCAACCGCGACGATTCCCTGTTCCTGACAGAAAACCCCCGAACCGGCAGGCAGGGCGCCCTTCCCGGCGACACGCTCGCGCAACCTGCCAAACCGCTGCAGCTGGCATGGGACCAGAACTCCGTGGAAATTCATTTTTCGACGCCCTATTTCCGGAACCCGAAGAAATTGAGGTACCGCTACCGTATGGAAGGGCTCGACAGCAACTGGGTTTCCAGCGGGTCGAACAACACCGTACGCTTTTCTTCCCTTGCGCCCGGCAGGTATACATTTTCCGTAGCTACAAGTCCCGACGGTATCAGATGGTACGAAACCGCAGCTCCTTTCCGTTTCCAGATCTCGCCCCCGGTATGGCAGCGGACCTGGTTTATCGCGCTGGCCCTGGTGGTGACGATAGGCGGCAGCTACTGGCTTGTCAAAAGGCGCATTGCCGGCATCAAGCGCCAGGAGTCGCGCGTCTACGCGCTCCAGAACCGCACGCATTCGCTGGAAAAAGAAAAGGCGCTTGCCATGTATGAAGGCCTTAAGCAGCAGCTCAACCCGCATTTCCTGTTCAACTCCCTTACTTCCCTGAGCAGCCTTATCCGCATAGACCAGAAGCTTGCCGGGGAGTTCCTCGACGGGCTAAGCAAAACCTATCGGTACATTCTCAAAAACCGGGATCACGAGCTCGTCCCACTGGGCAGCGAGATCAGGTTTGCTAAAACTTTTGTCAAGCTGCAAAAAACAAGATTTGAAGAAGGCCTGGAGGTTCATTTCAAAACGGGCGAGGAAGCCGAAACTCTTCTGGTCGCTCCGGTCACCCTGCAAAACCTGATCGAAAACGCTATCAAGCATAATATCATCGCCCCCGATTCTCCCCTTATCATCGAAATCCTGGTAGAAGACGGCTACCTGCTGGTACGCAATAACAAGCAAAAAAAGAACTTTGTAGAAACCAGCAACAAGCAGGGCCTGGCCAATCTGAAATCTCTCTACCAGTATCTTTCCGGCGATCCACTGACCATCATCGACGCGCCTTCTTTTTTCACGGTCAAAATCCCCCTGATCGTGAAGTAGCTCCGGCTTTCAAACGTCTCGATGTTCCTTTCCCCCACTTCAGCCAGAAAGAGTTGAAGCGCAGCCCGGATACGGCGAAATTTGCTTCATCATTAACCAGTTATCTTTTGATTTCTATGCGGGCATGCACCCAGGACCAGATCAGGATCGTGAAAAAGACATGGTCATTCTTTCGTAACATGAGCCCGGAATTTGTGGGAGATGTTTTCTACACCAAGCTGTTCATGGACTACCCGGATCTCGAAAAAAGATACCCGAGAGAAGCTCAGAAGAGATACGAGGACCTCATCAAAATGCTGAACATGGTCATCAGCAGGCTCGACAGGCCGGATGAGCTGACCTGGGCGCTGACTGAAATAGCAAATCAGCCCCACAGGATCTGGGTCACGCCCGCACACTATCAGAAAGTCGTTTCAACGTTGATATGGACGCTTCGGAAAGGACTGGGCAACGACTGGACGGCTGTAGTGGAAGATGCGTGGATGTCGTGTATAAAAATGGTTGAGAGTCTTAACGCTGCGATTGTAAGCCGGGCGCATTCTTCATAAAAAATGGTGAATGATTATCTATTAATCCTTCATATCTGCATCCTGGTGATCAAAGCTCAGGCACCTGTAAAGCGTCCACGTGGAATTGTCCAGCAGCCAGACACTGACAACCGGGCAGAGCCTGCCTGAGTTTCCTCCCCTCCGGAAATCTTCTCATAAAACCGGTGGCTTCCTTTTTGAATCGCTCCGTACAGGCTGTTGTAAAGCGGATAGATCTCTATGTTTCCGCGTACCAGTTCTCTTCTCGATTGATAGGTTGCCGGCGAAACGCAGAGCCCGTTGCGCATGCTTTTAATAAAGTCGGGCTTGGAAGAAATCCCGTCTTTATCGTGAAGGAACTCAAAATCGTCTGAAAGCAGGTTTTCAAACTTGCTTACGTCACAAGTGTTGAAACCTACGGAGAACAGAAGGCTATCCAGCGAAAGCACTGTTTGATACAAATCGGAATCCCTGTTGACCTGAGCACGCGCCTGCTGCGTCATCAGGAATAAACAAAAGGCCAAAAGATTTTTTTCATTAGTAAGTATCCAGCCCGGTTTCATACGTTGCTTAGATTTTAATTTCAAATCAAAGCTAGTCGCCAGGCGTACGGACCGGAACTATTTACTGCTGAGAACTAAACCGAAGCGTAGGAAACAGTGGTTTAAGCGGAAAGGGGATTATCCGGCCGAATGTCCTGTCTTTCATATCAGTGATTTGTGATTAATATTAAAATATGCACTTTTGTTTATCATGATAAAATAAAGTATATATTTAGAATATCATGTTTAAGAGAAAGCAATTATTGCCCGAATCGGAAGGTGAAAGCCTTTTTCTGTGGGGAGCAAGACAAACCGGGAAAAGCACGTTATTGAAGACAATGTATCCTGACGCTACATGGTATGATCTATTGTTGGCTGATGTATACGAACGCCTGCTGCGCAATCCCATACATTTGCGGGAAGCGATATTGGCCGATCCCGCCATACAACTGGTAATTATTGACGAGATACAACGCCTGCCGGATCTGCTGAACGAAATACACTGGCTGATTACCAACACGGGTACACGGTTTATTATGAGCGGTTCCAGCGCACGTAAAATATTACGATCAAAAACCAACCTGCTTGGCGGAAGGGCACTGCGATACGAACTGTATCCTTTGGTGAGCGCCGAAATCCCGGACTTTGACCTATTGAGGGCCTTGAACCACGGTCTATTGCCCCGGCATTACCTGACAAAACAACCCAAGCGCCTGTTGGCTGCTTATGTGGGCAATTACCTGAAAGACGAAATAGTCAGCGAAGCTAAGATCAGGAACGTAAGTGTTTTTGCCCGGTTCCTGGAAGCCGCGGCTTTCAGCAACGGTGAAATGGTAAACTATTCCAATATTGCTGCCGACTGTGGGGTGAGTTCTCCCACTGTAAAAGAGTATTTCCAGATCCTGGAAGATACGCTCATCGGGCGTTTTGTACCTGTATACCAGAAAAAGCCCAAACGTAGGGTGATACAAGCTCCCAAATTTTACTTTTTTGACACTGGTATTGTAAACCACTTGTTGAGAAGAGACCGAATTGAGTATAAGAGCGAAGCCTTCGGACATGCTTTTGAACATTTTATTTACCAGGAGCTATATGCTCATAGCCATTATTCGGGATTGGACTATACCATTAGCTACTGGCGCACGGCCTCCCAGGTGGAAATTGATTTCGTGCTGGGTAACCATCGGGTTGCTATCGAGGTAAAAGGCAGCGATACCATTGCCGACCGCCATTTACGGGGCTTGAGGTCTTTTATGGAAGAGTACGAGGTACAGCAGGCCATCGTGGTCTGCACCGAGCCACAACCGCGTCTGCACGATGGCATCTCTATCCTGCCGTGGCAGGTATTCTTAAAAAAATTGTGGGCAGGGGAAGTAATGCAGTGAAGTTCCCGAAACACCCGGACACCCCTCAAAGCGGCTTCCATAGAAAAAAATTTTTACCCCGTTTTTTTACCGATATGATGTTGATTTCAAGTGAAATGTAGCTGTGTAAAAACGAAGCGAATTCACACATATCTCACTGATTTACAGGACAAAATACATTACAACCTTTTTATTTCTCCTCATATCTTCCTGTCATAATCAAACTCATTTTTATATGAAAAAAATTGTTTTGCTACTCGGGCTTGCCGTTTTACAGGCCTGTGCCGACAGGGAGGCGGAGACCGTTCCTCCCGGGGTAAATTCTACCGGCTCCGACTCCTCGCGGGAGGCGGCAGACGGGATTGCGCTGGTCGATGCCTGGCTGACCAACGAGCTGCTGGTTGACGGCTGCGAGCTTCATTTCCGTATCGGCAAAGGGGAAAATAGTACGCTCTTTGTCGCTTCGGAAAAATCGTCGCGGAGCGTATCCGATTACTACCTGCAGGAAAACCGCGGACAGGCTTCCATACCGGTTAAAATTCTCTATGCTCCTACCG
>MEDT01000003.1 GCA_001724175.1 Cytophagaceae bacterium SCN 52-12
TGTGATCAGCTCCCTGTCGCCAGCGTTTTTATTGATGAACTTCTTGTACACATCGAGCGAAAAAATAGTGGCGATCGAATTCGCCAGGGAGCTGACACTGGCCATTACGGCCGCGAAAAATCCGGCCAGAATAACCCCTTTCAATCCCGACGGGGCGAAAAGCTGCAGGGCCAGCGGAAACGCCCGGTCCTGGTTGTCGGGCAGCAGCGACGGCCCCTTGTGCATTACTTCCAGCCAGTGATAAAGAATTACCCCTACAAGGCAGGTGACCAGCGGGCGTACGATATTGATAAAGCCGGAAAATATCATTCCCATGATGCCGTCCCACATACTGCGCGCAGAAAGTATGCGCTGCACCATCACCTGGTTTGACGCCTGGTAGAATAGGAAAACCCCAAATGTACCGAGGACGAGCCCGGCAAACGGGGCTTCAGGATCGGAAGGCGGCTGATAGAGGTGAAACCGTTCGGGCGCGGCGGCGGCCATTGCATCCCATCCGCCGGGAATATGCTGCAGAGCGACAAAATAGAAGATCACGCCCCCGCCTATCAGCATGACGCACTGGATGGCATCGGTCCACATGACCGCGTTCAATCCTCCTGCGAGGGTATAGCTGGCGGTGATCAGTATGATACCAGCCATGACGTAGGCCTGGTTCCAGCCGGTCAGCTCGCTGAGGGTAATGCTGCCTCCGTAAATGACAGGCGGAAGGAATACGAATACATAGCCCAGCAAAATGACGAAGCTGTAAATAGTGCCGCAGGCGGGTCCGAAGCGACGGTTCAGCAGTTCGGGCACGGTCATTATTTTATTGCGCAGGTAGAGAGGAATAAAGAAAACCATCATGAGCAGGTAAGTAGGCAGCGCCCACCACTCCCAGTTGGCGATCCCCAATCCGCCTTTGTAGGTCGCTCCTATAGTGCCTACGATCTGCTCGCTCGATATCGAGGTTGAGACAAATGCGGCCCCGATCAGGTACCAGGGCATATTGCCCGAGGCCAGGAAATATCCTTCGGCGGTTCTTTTTATTTTCCGGGCTGCCACGAAGCCGACAACGACCACTAACAAAATTTCGGCAACTATAATAGAGATATCGAGAGGTGACAGATGGAAATTTTCCATAAGAAATTCAGCGGGTCATCGGTTATACAACATGGTATTGTCTCAGTAATCGGTTTGCTCCTGCAGCAATCGCCAGCACTGCCTGTGACTGGTGGATTGCCCCGGAGCGACCATCATTTTTTCGCCTAACGTTTCCAGCTCGGCATAGTCTGCGCAGACAAATATTTCGGTATTGGAGCCTTGATCCACGCAGTTCCCGGCGACCGACGGATCGGGATGGGTGATCCGGAAAACATGCTGCTGCCGGGCGACCGTCAGCGACGGGACAACGCTGTACCAGCCTGCCTTGCCCCTGAAAGCCCCCGGGCCGACGGTGAGAAGGCCGTTTGCATGCTGCCAGTCTGAAGGATCGGTACCCGGCCAGAAGTGTACTTCAGAAGTAGGGCATGAGCCATAAAAAAAGTCGGAACGCGGAACACACGTAATCGCCCATAGTGCGCCTTCCCATGCAAGCGCGCCGAAGTTCTCGAGCGTATGCAGTATATCGAAACCCTGCTTCGAAGGACTGACCGTGATCGAGAGCCTGGTACCATCATCCCGTTGCCTGGCCCGCACCTGTACTTCCGATTCCCTAACTTCCACCTCGCACGACTCATTATCGGGCTCGTAGCTACGATCGGATTCAGGCGCTACCGTAAAGCGGTGCCCGCCGCACATCCGCCATTCCCCGACCCCGAAATCCGTATGATCTTCGTATAAAAAATTCCTGCCTCCCGCGTAGCCAAAGTAAAGGATACGCGGTCCGGCCGAGATTCCGATCACCATCTCATACGGCCCTTGCGTGCATATGATTGCATTCCAGCCTTTCCAGTCTGCAAAGCGGCACCTCATGGCAATACCCTGCCGGTCAGGCCCCGCTGAAACGCATCGAGCCGCGTAAACCCTTCGGCGTAACGGCAGCCTGCCCCCATCCCACGGAACCGCGCCTGCACTTCGATCATCTCGGTCAGGTTGGTGTCTGCCAGGTCGCTCATGGCTTCAAACTGGCTTTTATGACAAGCGAGCATCTGCCTCTTAATTTCAAATACATCGGATATATCGACATATTCCGTCGGCAAAAAACCGACGCCGCCGAGATTATCAAGATAGTAAACCTGGGCTTTTCCGAAGCGGCAGGCAGGCATTTGCTGATCCGGGATATGCGGGAGGCCTTTCTGAAAATAAGCGTCAAAAACGAGCTGTCCTACGTACCGGTGGTCGGGATGATAGTCGTTCGGGGAATGGGTAAAGATCACATCCGGATCGGCTTCCCGAAGGATATCGATCATACGGCGCCGCTGTATCGCATCGGGAAAAACATGTTCGTCCACTACCCCGCCCCATATCACTTTCGCCCCGATGAGCCGGGCCGCTTCGCGGGCTTCCCTCTCGCGGATACCGCTCAATTCTGCGGGCCTGACAACTGCGTCGCCCATGCTACCGTCCGTAAAAATAGCGATAGTGACAGAATGTCCCGCATGCGCATACCTGGCAAGCGTGCCGGCACAGAGTATCTCGGCGTCGTCGGGATGGGCCCCCACACATAGTATATTCATGTCTGCAGCCTGAGTTAAAGTACCCCGTACCGATCGTACACCGCCCTGAGGGAGTCTCCGTTGAGCAGGTCCTTCCGCGACTGGTTTTCCTTGAATACCTTTTCATGCGCCAGTTCCAGCACCTGGTCTTCCACAGCCCGGGGTATGACGACAATGCCATCAAAATCAGAGAAAACCAGCTCTCCCGGGTTCACCACCACGTCGCCGCAGCGCACCGGGACGTCATAGGCCATCACGCGACCGCGCCCGAGACTATCCAGCGGGCGGATACCGGCATAAAAAACCGGGAACCCCATCTCATTGATCCTTTTGCAATCCCTGATCATGCTGTCGCAGATACACCCGACGGCGCCGTTGCGTTTCGCAATAGTGCTCATCAGCTCGCCCCAGGGCGCGTTCGTTCCGGCAAAATCGGTGGAATGCACTACGACATCGCCGCTTTTCAGTGAATCCACCGCCTCGATTTCCAGGCCGTACGGGTCGTCGTGCTCAACGTAGTCGGTGTCCATCCAGCGGTATGTCCTGGCCCTGCCCACAATGGTGCAGTTGTCGGCATCGAGCGGGCGCAGGCGCTGGTGCATCGCCTGGTTGCGGTACCCTAGTATATCGAGCACGTCGCAAACGATGGCCACGTACAGGTTTCCTTTTATCCAATTGAATTTCTCCTCATCAATTGCCGGTTTAAATGCTGTTATCATGATCTGGTATTTATTTGATAATTGATTGTATGGTCAGTCAGGCTACCCGGTACTCCGGGTAACCGGGATTTACAGGTTTATACAAAAACGCTTCAGCGCTTTTTCATCGATCTCAATTCCCAGGCCCGGGCCTTCCGGGACGGAGATATAGCCGTCGGGTTCCAGCCGTACCGGGTTACGGATGATTTCGCGAAGCATCGGGTTGTCGCTCACATTGTACTCGAGGAACAATGACCGGGGCAGCACGGCATTGAGATGCAGGCTCGCCGCCGTAAGCAGGTCGGTCAGCCATGCATGAGGACAAACATCCACGTCGGCATGCTCCGCTTCCCATACTATTTTTCTTGCCTGGGTAAACCCGCCGCACCTGGACAGGTCGGGCTGTACAATGTCGACTTTCCCCTGTGTGATCAACTGCCGGAAGCCCCAGGCGGTAGCCTCCTGCTCGCCGGCTGCTATGCGGGTTTTCACGCCGGCTTCCTTTACCTTCCTGTACCCTTCGTAGGACTCGGGGTGTAGAAAATCTTCCAGCCAGTAGATCCCGTAAGGCTCCAGCAGGCGGCAAAGCTCAACGGCATCGTACGCGCTGCGGTTCACCATCCACCCGGCGTCTACCATCAGGGCTACGTCCGGGCCGAGCGCCTGCCTGGCTGCTTCTACGAGTTTTATGTCCTGCTTCAGGTCCTGCCCGAATACTCCCCAGCCGAACTTCACCGCTGTAAAACCGTGCTGCAGGTAAAACTCGCAAGCATGTTTGATGGCATCGGTCGTGGGGCGGAAAAGCGTAGACGCATAGGCCCTTACCCTGTTTCTTCTCGCCCCTCCGAGCAGCTTGTAGACCGGGCGGCCTATCGCTTTTCCGATAATGTCGTGACAGGCAATGTCAAAACCTGACAACACCTGGATGGCCGCGCCCCGCCTGCCGTAATAAATGGAACCCCGGTAAATTTTATCCCAAAGGCGCTCGGTGTCGAAGGGATCTTCTCCTATTACCAGTGAACGCAGCCCTTCAAATACGCCCATGCCGCTTACAGGCGCATTTACCACGGCTTCCCCTACGTGCGGCGCAGTCTCCACGTCCGACCACCCCACAATACCTTCATCGGTGCTTACTTTCAGCAGCAGGCAATGCTTTACCCCGCGGGCTTCGTCGGCGCCGGCAGGATTGGAAATTTCAAACGGTGATTGAAGTATAAATGCCTCCAGGTCTGTTATTTTCATGTGTATAAAAAAAATTATCAGCTTTCAGCGATCAGCAGTCAGCCTTTATGGTCAGTCAATCAAAAATGAGCGTTACCTTCAGCGCCTCATCATGCCCGTTGCGGGCAAGGGCAAATGCTGCCTGCCAGTTGCGGAAAGGCAGTTGATGGGTGATGACGTCTTCCAGGGCCAGCGATTCGTCGCACAGGCATTGTAATGCCTCGTCTATTTTATCCTCATCATTGCAGGCACCGGCTATTTCCTGCTCGAGCACATGAATACTGAAAAAATCAATAGGAACGGGCTGATGAACTGCGCTGAAAACCACTAGCCTGCCGCGACGGCGTAAAGCCTTCATCGACGCATTGACCGCATCGGCGTCACCGGTCGCCAGGATCACAACATCTGCAAACCTGTCTGCGGTACCTGTAAGAACCCCGATACCATCGGGCATCATCCGAAGCCTGTACGGCGTTCGCCCGGAAACCAGCACACGCCCGGCGCCCGCCTTTTTTGTCATACGGGCAATCATATTTCCGAAAGGCCCGTCGCCGACTATGAGCACGGTTTTACCTTTCACGTCACCGGCCCGGGCCACCGCCTCGAGACATACCGCCGACGGTTCCAGGAGCGTGCCTGCAGCGAAAGAAATATGGTCCTGGATGATGCGTACCCTGTCGGCGCGCTGTACAAAATACCCGGCAAAGCAGCCGTCACGGTCGATGCCCAGATGGCTCATGGCCGGGCACAGATGTCCCAGGCCGCGAAGGCACTCATCGCAGACGCCGCAGGGCAATACCGGGTGTACTGCCACCCTGTCGCCGGATTTCAATCTCTCTACATCCGGGCCAACCGCTGCTATAATCCCCGCGCCTTCATGCCCCATTACGCGGGGATATTTTATCCCGAACGGGTTCTCGCGGATATCGTGCAGGTCGGACGTACAGATCGTCGCGGCCCTGGTCTGTATCAATACTTCGCCGGCGCCGGGCGAAGGCCGGGGAATGGCCACCTCGGTCAGCCGGTCCAATCCTTCCAGCCGGAGCGCTTTCATTAAGGGTGGTTGTGTGCTCACTTTTTCAAAGGATTAGGCAGGTTGAGCAGGCGAAGCGTGTCCCTGTGAATAATTTCCTCGATTACTTCCGCCGGAACGCCCGGCAAGCCGGGTGCTACGGCGTTCAACGCCCTTATGTTTCTTAAAGAGTCTTCCGTGGTCGTAAACGGGAAATCGGACCCGAACAAGGCTTTATGCTGCGCTTTGTACTCCACCAGCAACTGCATGGCATTGTAAAACTGCCACGGACGGTAATACAGCGCAGAGATATCGGCATACACGTTTTCGTGCCTGCGGATCACCGCTATGGTCTCTCCTTCCCAGGGGTGACCCAAATGGGCGAGGACCATGTGCAGGTCCGGAAAATCGACCGCTACCGCGTCAAAATGGACGGGGCGCGAATAGTCAAGCGGCGTACCGCCGACAAAAGAAGTTCCCGTGTGAAAAAGAATCGGCAGGCCGTGCTTCTGGCAGTATTGGTACAAGGCGTAGTACCGCTTGTCCTGCGGGTGCACATTCTGATAGAGCGGCGCCAGCTTCACACCCGCAGCTCCGTAGTCGCGGTGATACTTTTCCAACTCCTCCATATAGCCGGGCTGCAGCGGGTCGACCGACACAAAAAACAGCAGCCTGTGAGGGGCTCTGGCGACGTGCGCCGCCACCCTGTCGTTAGGTATGTTCCAGCCGGTAGCCGAGGCCTGCAAGCCGAATACAACGGCTACGTCGGCAGCAGCCGTGGTTTCGAGATGCCGCTCTTCCACATTCCCCCAAATCCCGGGGTCGACCCCGCACCTGGCCAGGTCGGCATTAAGCTCAGGCCCGAAATGCGCTGCACTATCGAAAACGTGCGTGTGAATATCTACTATCATAATTAATTTCTATTACGTCGTTACCGCCGGCGGTTTCATTCAAATGTCCAGTAATGTACGGCCCACGGTTCCAGCTTTATATCTAAAGTGCGGGTACCTTTTTCCAGCTTTATAAAGGGCTCAGGCCGCAGCCTCTGGTTTTCCTCCAGCCCGGAACCGGTCGCATCGAGCACGATATGACGCACCCGCATGTCTTTCGGCAACCGGCCGAAGGTAAGCTGAACCGTGACGGGTTGATCGGAAAAATTCCACAACAGCATGTTATGCATGAGCATTTTCGTGTCGTGAGCAGCAAAGCCGTGCACTTTAGCGTTGTCCGAGCCGACGGTCAGGCTGTTACCTGCTATCCTTGAAAGCAGCTTAAAAGTATAATACGCCGGGCGAAGCTGGTTCTGGTAATCGATCAACCCGCTGAACTGGGCCTGCCGGTTCCACCAGCGGGTCATGAACGCCGTGCCTTGCAGAGAAAAAAACCGGGAAAAGGTTTCGAATGACACGTACCAGTCCCGGATATGATAATAGCAGGACCAGTCCAGGCCGGCATCTTTCATCTGCCAGATGGTTTCGGCCACGTAGCAGGGCTGGAACCTCGGGTCGAGCGGCGGGTTGAACAGATCCATATTCCATTCGTTCATAATGACTTCCGGCTTCAGGTCCGGGTATCCCGCTACCAGGCTTTTCACATATTCGATCTGCTCCCTGATCACCAGGGGACTGTTATTGTAATGATGGAAGGAAACGAAATGGAGCGGCAGCTTGTCCTTCGAGCAAACGCGCAGCAGCTCAGGCAAAATAGGCGATTTGTACCACGCAAGGGCGGGCCCGCCTACTTTAGCCCCGGGATCGGCCCGGAGAATCGCTGCAGACGTGTGCTTGTAATACCTGGCATAGCTTTCCGGCTTGAAACGATAGGGCGTGCCGCCGTCTTCGCCAATATCAACCTCGTTGCCTACCTCCCAGTATTCAATGCCCGCCCCTTTATCGACGTAGCGCTTCACTACATCGTATACGAACTGCTCCCATGCGGCGTAGTCGTTGGGCTCTACAATATCGTGGTCCACAACCGGGAAAAACTGTTTGGGCTTCAGGCAGAAGCTCATGAACGGCTTCGCACCGGTCAGGAGGATGTCCGACACCGCGCGATCGAGCGTTTCAAACCGGTACCGCCCCGGCTCTGGAAGAACGTCATAATATTCACTTACAAACAGCCGGATCACCCCCGGGTGCAGGGCTTTTATTTCCTGCAGGCGGCTCGCCAGCATCGGCTCTTCCGAAAGCCCGCCCTGGCCCAGGGCCATCCGCTCCATCCGCACCGGCTCCCCTTCCTTACCGAAGTCGACGTTTACCCGGGCCACCTGCGCCTGCAAATACAATCCTGACCAGAGACAGGCAACTGTAAAAAACGAGCTTAATTTCATGTATATAAAGAGGTTTGAGCTGTTAGCCGTTAGGTATTAGGTCCCTGAAACTTCGGCGTGAGCTCAGTCGAACGCTCGTCGAAGGGTGGTCCCTGAGCTCGTCGAAGGGTGGTCCCTGAGCTCGTCGAAGGGTTATTCATCTGCGACGGACCGCTTATGTGCGGCTGAAACCTAATACCTAACGGCTCATAGCTATTTTATCACTAATATTTCACAGCGATCGTATAGGTTCCCCGTGGCTGGGGAATATTAACGAACGCTTTCTTAACATCAAAGTCTTTCCACGGCTGCCCGTTGACAAGGACCGATTTCGCAGGCTTGCCGGCGGGATGCCGGAACCTGACCAGCAGCCTTCCCGGCGGTTCCCGATCGGGCACGTTTACCGTAGCGGTGATCTCATTGTCCCGGTTCAATCCTTCTATCGAAAACGATGTCTTTCCAAAATAGGTAGGCGCATCCTTCACCTCGATTTTCTTCCCGCTTTCCAGCCAGGCCTGCGGAATGGCCTGCCCGATCATGAGCGTATCGCTGCCCACCTCATTCAGCAGCATTTTCCGGTAAATTTCAAACCACGCGCCATCAGTGCTCGGCGGCCCGTAATATTGTCCCCATGCCCAGCGATGCTCCAGCGACGTGTATTGTTCGTGGGAAAACCCGCACGCCATCAGGCTGTAGAAAGCGCGAATGACCGCCCTGGGCTCATCTCTCATCAAATAAGACGCCGCCTGCTGAACGTACACCGGCTCATTGGCAGCACCCTGGTTTTTAAGGAATAAATTGTCCTCGTGATCATGCAGCATCGCCGTTGTCAGCCAGCCTTTTGCATCGAACACACCCAGGCGGGATAAATGCAGCGGGCCGCAATCCACGTCTGTCGGGTACCACTGCTCCATCATACGCCGCGGGGTGAGCGCATCGGTAGGGACGAAATTGACCCAGGTTCCGTCGGCCAGCTGCACTACCGGGGACTTGACGCTGCTCCGCGAGAATTCCCTTACCACGTCGGCTTTCAACCTGGCTGCAGCCTGCGCTATCTCGCCTGCCCGCCCGTGCCCGTATACCGACAGCGCCTTTGCAAACAGCTCCAGCCCGGCTACATAGTATGCCTGTGTAAAGGCCCATTCCCTTTCCGCGTTTGTGAGGTCGTTCAGGGGAGCGACAATCAGCCCCGTGCTGTTTTCTCCTTCGTTGGCTCTGGCTACCTGGGCCAGGCACCAATCCAGCGTTTTCAGGGAGCTGGGCAGCAGGTTTTCAAACGAGGCTTTATTTCCCGAGAGCAGGAAATTCTGGGCAATGGCGTACAACTGGCCGGGGGAGTATACGCCCCAGTTGGCAAAGCCGCCGATCCTGCCGTCGGGCTGCTGCTGGCTTTTAAACATGGCGACATATTCGTCCCTGGCCGCTTTATCGTAGCCGCGCAGGCCGTAAATCATGTAATCGACGTAAACGGCCTGGTTGATAGGCCAGTCGGCGTTCCGCTGGCCATACGCCGTATTGGCATAAGGCAGGTCCATATGCGCCTTCCCGTCGATATCGAGCGTATGCCTCGGCAAAATGAGCGAATGCCAGAGGCTGGCGCGGTACAGGTCGTTGACGGCTTCTTCAGGTACATGGAACTTAGCCCCCTTTGCGATCCATCCTTCCCAGTAATCCACGGTTTTCTTCTTTTCCTCGTCGTATACCGTACTGCTAAGCCTGGCGAGCGCTCCCGGAGCGACGGCGGGGGAAGGCAGCTTCACTATAAATTCTTTATTCTCTCCCGCACGCAGGTTCCCGGAAATGGTCAGGGTTAGCTGCCGGCCGTTTTGAGACGCCGCGGCTTCTCCTGCTTTTACCCGGATGTCCTTTCCCGCCTCCAGCACCAGGAAGATATCACCTGTCTGCCTGTCGGATAGAATCCATTTACCTTTCTCTTCCGTTGCCGCGATATCGCGGCCTTTTAATTCATTGTCCAGCGTTACTGCAAAGCTGAACGGGCCTGCCTCCCCCGAAATTGTCACCTTCGAAAACATGATGCCCGGGATGTATCCCCGTATGGTTTCGGAAAGGTCGACCAGCGGTGAAGCGAACTGCTCTATTTCAGCCGATTGCCCGCCTTTCCCAAGAGTAGTAACAAGCACCGGGAGCCCGTTGGTTATCCGTTGCCTTTTCCAGGTGCTTTCCGGCCAGTTCAGATCGAGCCTGAATTTGTAAGGAGAAGCAAAATCGGGCCTTACATTGCCCCGGCGATCGATTGCGAACTTATATACGGAGCCGTGCGCGGGAGCGGTAAGCGTAAGGTGGCCGCGCGTTCCCATCCACCGGGTTTGCCAGGACACATCCCACTCATGCGGATTGCCGATGTCGGGCCACGCGCGCTGAAAAGCTTCCAGCGTGGCGTCGGGCTGCCGGGCCACCTCGTCCAGTACCCTGCTTCCTTTCAGCGAGGCCAGGTGCTGTTTGAAATCGACAGGCTTATCCCCAAGCGTAAGGTAGACGTCGTGCTCGGGCAGCCACATGGCGCCGTGTTTCTGCAATTGCTCTAACGCTACCGAAAAGCCTTCCGTACCGTCTTCGCTGAGCAGGACCGTAAGCACCGGCGCATCGGGCCTGAACCAGGAATCGTCTTTCAAACGGGCCGATTGCCCCGCAGAACCGTGTTCCATCAGGTAACCCCACATGGCGTCGTCATTTACGGTATAAGCATCCTTATGACCGGCCAGCTTTCTTAGCGGGGCGGAGGGTTTTATCCAGCTGACATCTGCCGTGATCTCGTCCACATCCCCGGCCCCGCAGTTCAGCCTGGTTATCGCCTCCGTTACCGAATCGTTCTTTTCCAGCCTCCGGCCGCGCAGGTTGGAAGCCGATACGCCTTCCGTAGCGCCTATCAGCCGTACGAACCTCTGACCGGGGGAAGCGGCACGATGGCCCATCGACAGTTTCAACTGTATGCTTTCAGTATCCCGGGATTGTATCCCGGCCATTACCGGCCGGGATACATCGGGCGGGCCTGTCAATCCCGTAAGCAGGACCGCCGCCAGTTGCAAATGCTTTTTTCTGATCATATCCGTATGGTCGGCCGATAGCTATAAAATTAGCTATAACCTACACTAATTCTTTTTAATAATTCGGGTTTTGTTCCAATTGCTGATTTTTGTCTATAGCCGATTGCGGAATAGGCAGAACATAATTTTTTGCCGGGTCAAAAACTTTCGCCCCTCCGCCCGCAGGCACTACCGTATACACAGGCTTTCCTCCTACCAGGTCGATCCTGATGGCATGCACCGTACCGTTCAGCTTGGTTTCGGCAAGCTTCAGACGGAGCAGATCGGGAAGCCTTTTCTCTTCGAAAGCCAGCTCGACCCTCCTTTCCCTGTGAATGGCGGTACGCATGTCGGCCTTGCTCAGGCCGGGTGTAAGATCGGGCAGCGCCGACCGGCGACGTACGGCATTGACGGCGTCGTAAACCGACTGGTCCGGGCCGGTCGCTTCATTTCTTGCTTCCGCGTAGCTGAGCAAAACCTCGGCATAACGGAAAATGATCCAGTTGGCACTGTTGCCGTTGTCCTGCGCCCCGGCATACCTGGGATTTACGCCTTTGATCACGTAATACCCCGTCCGGGTCGATATGCTGCTGTTGTTCAGGTCGGTAGCGTTGAGGCTCCCTACTCCCTGCTTCATGATCATTTTAGCGCCGAGCCACTCCGATTCATCGTAGATGATAGACTGGTAAAACCGTTTTTCCCGGTTCACATACGGATTCTGCGGGTTATACCCCGACGCCGGGTCGGTAATCGGTCGTCCGTTGGCCATGGCATATTCGTCTACCAGGTCCTGCGTAGGGTCCACATGTCCCCAGCCGGTCAGCGAGCCGTTTACGAAGCGCGGCCCTATCTGCCCGATATAGTTTGCAAGCGAGGTACCGCCCAGGTGCTGACGACTGAATATCACTTCTACATTGTTATTGTTATCTTCATAGAAGAGGGTACCGTAATCGGCGAACAAGCTGTATTTATTCAGGTCCATTACCTTCTTAAAAGTAGCGGCAGCCTGTTCCCAACGGGCCTGTTCGCCCGACGGATTCTTCAGCGGGCTTGCATTGAACAGCTCGGTAGCTCCCTTAAGCGTCAGCGCAGCGCCTTTTGTCGCCCGGCCCGATTCGGCTGTTACCGGCAGGTCGGCCTCGATGGCTCCGCATTCGGAAATAATGAATGCGGCGGTTTCATCAGAAGTATTCCTGGCCCGGAAGACCGCGTCGCCCTGCTCGTTTATATTGAGCACGTCAGTAATGAGCGGCACGCCTCCGTGGTAGGTCCAGAGCAGCGAATAGAAATATGCCCTTAAGAAACGCGCTTCGGCCAGGCGCGTTTTTTTCCAGCTCTCAGACAGGGGCGAAGCCGTCGCTTTTTCGATAAACAGGTTGCATTTGCGGATGTTGGTATAGTGGTTCCACCTGTTGGGCGTGTTCGCCGGGTTGTAAATTCCGGGACCGTATACATTGGTGCTGACGCGCCCTGCCTGTCCGTTGAGCGAATTATCCGAGAAATTCTCCCAGGGGTCGCCGGTGTCCAGGGTCGGCACGGATGCATAAATATTATTAAGGAACAGATCTGCATTTTCGGGTGTCGTCCACAACGTGGCATCCGATACCTGCTGCTTAGGCAATACCTCCAGGTATTTCGAGCACGCGCCGAAAACCAGCGCCAGGGAAAAAACCGGTATTGCCAGGGATAATATTCTATGGAATTGCTTTTTCATCGTTATAAATTTTGGAGGTTAAAAAGTGACATTTAAACCTACAGAAAGCGTTTTCTGGTTAGGATACCCCCAGCTTCCATTGGGTATCCATGAGTTGTTCGGACCGATTTCCGGATCGTAGTTGATGAGCTTTGTCCAGGTCAGCATGTTCTGGCCCGACAAATAAACCCTTACCGACTGCATCTTTATCCTCCCGGTTACCGAAGAAGGTATATTATAATATAGGGTAGCGCTCTTCAGCCTGAGGTAGCTGGCGTCGCCCATCCAGAAAGAAGATGTCTGGGAGTTGTTGACCGTCGGCGAGGATGTCAGCCTCGGGTAGGCTGCGTTGGGATTTTCCGGCGTCCAGTAGTCGAAGTTCTGCTTGTAGGGAAGCATGGTTTCCCAGAAAGGCATAATGGCCGATCCGTGATAATACCAGTCTACCTTTGCCGCCCCCTGGAACAATATATCCAGCCCGAGCCCTTTGTATCGCACGGAAGGAGAAAACCCGTATATGATCCGCGGGACCGCTGTAGGATCGCCGATTACCGTCAGGTCATCATTATCGATCCTGCCGTCCTTGTTCATGTCTTCGTAACGGATATCTCCGGGCTGGACGGCCCCCCATGGCTGAGTGGCAATGCCGGGCTTCAATGCACCGTTCGCTTCAAAATCCTCTGCTTTGAAATAGCCTAAAGCGTGAAATCCGAATTGGGTTCCCAATGGCCTGCCGGTAATCCTGCGGTTGGGATTGTTGTAGGTGGTCGGCCCTTCAAAGACCTGCAGCAATTTATTTTTGGCATAGGTCGTATTGGCTGCCAGGAAAACCTGGAGGTCATTTGCGAAGTCGTGCGAAGAGCTGACGGTAAAATCAAAACCACGGTTAGACATGACACCGGCGTTCACCTGGCTGAGACCGATCCCGTATTCCGCGGGCACGATCACGTCGGGATTGGCAAGCATATTCGACCTTTTTTCGTAGAAGTAATCGACCTCAACGTTGAGCCGGCCTCTCAGCAAGCCGGCTTCCAGCCCGATATCCGTCTTCCTGGCCCTCTCCCATGTGATGCGCGGGTTAGGCTCGGCTCTTTCACGGATACCCTGAACCGCATTCCCACCCAGTATGTAGTTCGTTCCCAGCACGTCATACGTGCTCATGTATTGGAAAGGACTGCCGGCCAATGCGCCTACTTCGCCGTATGAGGCCCTGACCTTCAGGTTGTACAGCCAGCTTAGCCTGTCCTTTAGAAAATTTTCTTCCGATAACCGCCATCCTGCCGAGAAGGCGGGGAAGAAGCCCCACCTGTCGGCGGAGGCGAAATAGTAGCTGCCGTCGTACCGGCCGCTCGCTTCCAGGAGGTATTTCTGGTTATAATCGTAAGCGACCCGGTAAACAAACCCTGCCTGTCTCGCAGCGCTCGATGCGCCGCCCGTCGTCATATCGGCAGCGCTGGAGCTACCCATATTGATCTCGTCGACGGTCAGGTTGAAATTCCGCCTCGAAGCGGCAAGGCTTACAAGATCATTGCCCTTTGCCTCAAACAAGCCCAGCACGGCTATGTTATGCTTCCCGAATGAACGGTCATAGTTCAGGCCGGCCTGGTAGGTAAGCTGGGTAGCGAAATCTATGCTTTGGTTAAGCGAGGGCTTTACCTGTCCCCAGATGCCGTCGTTGATCACATAAGGTGTCTTCGACCGGTCGAGGCTGGCTTTGTGCACCGGCAAAGTCCATAATTTGTTTGTCAGGTAAGAAGGATCATAGGCGATGACGCCCCTCGCTTTCAGGCCTTCGATAAAAGGGATTTTTTGTTCGACGGAAAGCTGCGAGTAAAGGGTGTTCGTATTGATTTTCTGGTAGCCGCTGTCAAACAGGCTTCCTGTAAGGAACGTCCCGGGCATTCCGTTGCTGAAGCGCAGCGGCCCGTAGAGCGGGTGCAGGTAACCGATGAGCTCGAAAATACGCCCTGTCGATACTGCCGGATACATATCCCTCTGGTTTCGCCCGTTCAGGTTGAACGATACATTGGTAGTGGGCGTTACCTGGGCATCGAGGTTGAGCACAAGGTTGAACCTGCGCGTATTGGTAGCAGGCCACATACCTTCCTGGTATTGGTAACCCAGGGCGGCATAGTACTTCACGCGCTCGGCGCCGCCCGATATTTCAATATTATGCTGGGTCAGTGCGGCATTTTTATTGGTGATCGTTCCCCATATGTCGTTGAAGGTCGGGTATGCATCCGGATCGGATCCGTCCTTAAATTTCTGAAGCTCCTCGGCCGAATAGGCAGCGGGCAGGTTTTCGTTGGCCGCTGCGATATTGCGGAGCGTCGCATATTCATAGGAGTTGACGAAATCGGGTAACACAACCGGGTTCTGAAATCCAACGTACCCATTATACGTAAGCGATGGAGAGCCGGTTTTTCCACGCTTGGTAGTCACCAGTATTACCCCGTTTGCGCCGGCGACACCATAGGGGGCAACCGCCGCGGCGTCTTTCAATACCGTGAAGGATTCTATCGTGTTAGGATCAAGCTGCTGAAAGGCCCTGGGAATGCCGTCTACGATCAGCAGCGGCTGGTTGGCGCCTGTCGAGGATATCCCCCTGATGTAGATATTCGATCCGTCCCTGCCGGGTTCGCCGGATCCCTGCTTGAAAATGACACCGGACAGGCGCCCGCCCAGCCCGTTGCTCAGGTTAGCGATCGGCACCGAAGCCAGCTCTTTTCCCTTCATTGTCGACACCGAAGCGGTCAGGGATGTTTTCTTCTGGGTTCCGTACCCAACCACTACTACATCGCCCAGCACGTCAGATGTTTCCGACAGGACAATGTCGAGCTTCTCCCTGTTGTCCACCTTCAGTCTTTGCGATTCAAAGCCTACATGAGAAATGACAAGCGTCTGACCGGGTATCGCACGCAGGCTGAATTCTCCGTTCGCATTGGTTACCGTACCCTGCTGTGTTTCCAGGAGGGTGACAGACACGTTTGGCAGCGTAGCTGCACCGTCAGTAATTCTACCGGTAAGCGTAAAACCTGTCTGCGCAGCTACGCTCCCGGAAAAGAGCAGAAAAAGGAGCAGCGCCGGAAACGCTTTCCTGAAAGCCTGGATTTGTAATAGCTTTAATCTCATAGCAGTTGTTTTGTACGTTTAGGGTGTTAAAATTTTGGGTTTACAAATCTATTTTTCAAACCGCATCCTTTTTTTACACAATCTTGACAGATCATTATCCTATCTTGTACTATGAAAAAGCATTAATACCCTATTTTGTTCTACTTTTAACCTATTTTGCTTTAGCCGGTATGAAACAGGCTAAAGCAGAAGTGCGATCGCAAACCACTTCCACTCCAACTCCTATTTCTATTAAAAGCCGGTAGTTCCGGTCTGTGAAGACACAGACCAGGGGTGAGCGCCTACAGCATGAGGCGTTTTGAATGGAGCGGGTCTGAAGGTGTGCTAAGCATTGAAGCGAACCGTACCGGAAGCGGTCCCGGGAAGCTCAGCCCGGTGGCAAAGTTTATTGAAGAGGCTGGTATACAGATATGTTCTGATAATTGCTCCGGTAGGTTTTAGGCTGGCAGCCTTTGAATTTTTTGAACTGCCTGTAAAAGAACGGGATGCTTTCAAACCCGGCCTCATAGCATATTTCACCTATCTGCTTATCTGTTTCGATCAGCAGCTTGCAGGCCCGGTTTATCTTGTATTCATTTAAAAACTCGAAAAAGGGCTTCTTCATCGTCTTGCTGAAATACCTTGAAAAGTATTCCTCGCTCATATTCAGCTTCGAAGCAATATCTGCCAGCGAGATCTGCCGCTGGTAGTTTTTCTGTATATACCCGTATACGGTGTTGATACGCGTTTTATCCGTGTCGTCAAAATCACCGGTAAACTCCTGTTCGCATAAAAACCGGTATTGGTGACAGTGGGATATGTACTCGAGCACCTGCAGCAGGATCATCAGCTTTTCAAAGGGAGAGGCGTTGAGCAGATCGAAGAATTTCTGTCTCAACATCTGGGCTACTTCCTTGTCGATCTTTATCCCTTTCGACATAAGGGCGGCCAGGTTCCTGATACTTTCAAATTCAATGCTCTGCATCCAGTTTTTATCGAAGAAATCTTCCTTCAGGTAAATGACGATGGCAGTTACCGGCTGGTCCTGCTCGATAGTCGTATTCCAGGCATGCGGAAGGTTGGAACCAAGCAGCACGAGTTCTTCCCCGTAAAAATTTTCAATCGAATTCCCTACGTACCTTACCCCCTCGCCGCTCAGTATATAAGTGAGCTCCATTTCGGCATGGTAGTGCCACGGATAGTAGAACTCCTTGGTGGTTTTCTGAAATTCTACCTTAAAGAGTCTGGACTCGGATGGAATAGGCTTGTAGTGGGGTTTCATCAGTATTCCGGTATATTGACACTGGGATGTGTACTTCAAACCTATGAAAAATAATTAAAAACTTCTCCCCCGCATCCCGAATTGTATATCGCCCTCTCGCTTTTTCTTCCCGGAAGCCCGGGAGTAAAACCGCTCCGGGCCCGGCAGCAATACAACAAACGGTCTTACTATACACGACTACAAGGTAGGAAAGTTGCGGACAAATAAGCTACATTTGCCGGCGTCGGGGAAGGCTGATTCTCATCAGCCATCATTATTATGGCTCAGTATATATTCCTGTTGATTGCCGGCCTTCTGGCCGGAGCGATGAATGCAGCCGCCGGAGGCGGCTCTTTTATTACTTTTCCTGCCCTGGTATACGCCGGTGTTCCGCCGATCCAGGCAAATGCTTCCAGTACGGTGGCGCTGTTTCCGGCCAGCCTGACCAGCGCCTGGGAGTTTAAAGAATACATACGGCCATTCGCAGGCGTTTCGCTCACGGCGATGGTATTACTGACATTGGCCGGCGGATTTACAGGCGCTTTGCTGCTGCTTTATACACCGTCCGGAAGCTTCAATCATTTTGTCCCCTGGCTGCTGTTAACAGGCTCGCTGGCTTTCGCCTTCGGGAAGCACGCGGGAGACTGGCTTCGTGAAAGGATAAAAATCGGCTCCGGGGTAATACTGGCCGGGCAATTCTTACTCGGAATTTACGGAGGTTACTTCGGAGGCGCGGTCGGCATTATGATGATGGCGGTGTGGGCCTTGTTCGGTTTGTCCGGTATCAAAACGATCAACGCCAATAAGACGCTTTTCGTCGGTATCGCCAATGCAACTGCCGTCCTGCTGTTTGTTATAGCAGGAAAGGTATTTTGGATAGAAACCTGTATTCTGATGTCCGCAACAGTAACGGGCGGCTACTTTGGCGCGCTGTATACCAGGCGTATTGATCCTGCGACACTGAGAACAGGGATCGTCATTTTCAATTTTATAATTACCGCGGTTTTTTTTATGCGCGCCTACCTCGTCTGAACCGTCGCATTCCTTAAACCCGGTAAGGCCGTGCCCGGGTGAATTTCCCTCAGCGTTCAAATAAGCGTACAAAATGATTTTCCAGATGGCGGCGCATCCCCTTCCGGAACATCTCCGCGTCCCCCGCTTCGATGATGTCCACCAGGTCCTTGTGGGAAACAAAAGAGTCCGTCGCAGGCACCTTCCTCAATAAGCCGCTGGCATGCACATAATCAAAAACAGGCAGCAGCATCCGCTGGAACTTTTTCATGGTTTCGTTCCTGGTGATCTCATACAGCTTGCCATGAAATGCTATTTCGTGGTTGATTTCAAACACGACCCCGTCTGCATCCGCGGGCTCGCTCAGAACGATCTTACGCAATTCCGCTATATCTCCCGGCTCCACCCGCTCCATAATAAAATCGGCCATCCCGATCTCCAGTGAAAGCCGCATTTCAAAAATTTCCTTCAGCGTCGCGTCGTCCAGGATCTTTGGATTCATGCTCCTTTCCAGGATCGAAACCAGGTCGGGACTGGTAATCACCGCACCTTTCTTCTTTTTAGACTCGATCAGGCCCATCAGCCGCAGCCGGAGCAATGCCTCCCTGACGACGGTACGGCTCACACCCAGCACTTCCGCAAGCTCCAGCTCCTTGGGAATGGAATCGCCTACCTTCAGGTTGTTTTCTACCAGCAGCGCGATAAGATTGGTTTCGACCTTATCGACCAATGAGCTGGTGTCGATTGTTTTAAGAGAGCCCAGAACGAGATTCATTATTCAAATTGTATTATGTATAACAAAAATGGTGAATTTGCTTGCAAATGTAAAAGTTTACCCACACTTTTGCCAAGTATTATGTTATACATATTTTTAGCCATTTTTATGAAAATCCAGCAAATCCTGGTTCTCGCAGTAACATTTGGTGCGGACTACGCCGACTTCACCTCCACTCCGGTTTTTAATAAAAAGCAGATAAAATGACCTACAAAAAAATAGAAGGACTAATCGCAGCACCCTTTACACCCATGGATGCAGCCGGAGCGTTGCAGCTTTCCGTTATCCCGGAATATTACAAAAGACTGAAGCAGAACAGTGTCAGCGGCGCCTTTATAATCGGCTCGACGGGAGAGGGCGTATCGCTCTCCATGCCGGAAAAAAAGCAGGTCATTACGGCCTGGGCAAACCTCACAAGCAAGGATCCCGATTTTATACTGATCCCGTTCCTGGGCGGGACGTCGCTTGCAGACTGTACGGAGCTGGCGCAATTCTCCCGGGAAGCGGGCGCAGACGCCGTTTCGTTTACGGCGCCCTTCTATTTTAAGCCGTCGTCGGCATCGCAGCTGGCCGCCTGCTGCAGGAAAGTAGCCGATGCCGTACCCGATCTGCCCTTTTACTACTATCATATCCCCGTACTGACGGGGGTAGGCATACCGGTTTACGACCTGCTGCAGGAAGTGAATGGGATGATCCCGAATTTCGTCGGCGTCAAATACACCCATGAGGATTTTATGGATTTCCTTTCCTGCATCCACTACGCCGACGGGAAATACGATATGCTATGGGGCAGGGACGAAAATATGTTGTCCGCGCTGGCCCTCGGTACCCGGGGAGCCGTAGGGAGCACTTACAATTATGTACCCGCGCTGTACCTCGAGCTGATCCGGGCCTTTGAAGAAAGGAACCTGCAAAAGGCGGCGCGGCTCCAACAGCTTTCCATCGATCTCATCCGGCTCCTGGGGAAGTACGGAGGCATTTCTGTCGGTAAGGGCTATATGAAGCTGGCAGGCCTCGACTGCGGGGAATTCAGGCTACCCGTCAGAAATATGGATGCAGCGCAGCGGGAAAAATTCCGTGAAGATGTCCGGAACCTGCATCTCGACCCCTATTTTCTGAAGTAAATCATCCCTTTTTAGGTCCGATGCTTCGAAAACTTGTTTTACCGATCCTGTTCTTCATGACGCTCACTTCCTGTAACAAAAGAGAGGCGGAAAGCACCGTTGTATGGAAAACGGCAGGCGTTCTGCCTTCCCTGACCGCGAGAGAAGCGCTGGGTGTAGCCGGCCCGGTCAGCGGCTTCTCCGGGAACCGCCTCCTTGTGGCGGGCGGCGCCAATTTCCCCGGACAGCTTCCCTGGGAAGGCGGTACAAAAAAATACTATGACGACGTCTATCTCTTTGACCCGGCGCAGCGGGATTTCTTTACCGATACCCTGTCCCTGAAGCTCCCCTACCCGGTGGCTTACGCCGGTAGCGCGACAGCCGGCGACCACGTTTTTTACGCAGGCGGAGAAAATGAGGATGGCATTTCCGACCGGGTCTACAGGCTTCAATGGACCGGGACCGTTCTCGTCACGGAGGCTTTGCCCGCGCTGCCTGCAGGTGTGACCAATGCCTCTCTCCTGTTTTACAAAAATGCGCTTTATGTGGCAGGTGGTGAAACAGCGGATAAGACATCCGATAAAATATGGCGCCTGTCTCTGAACCAGCCGCTTTCCGGCTGGAAACCACTGCCACCGATACCTCATCCCGCCTCGCACGCCGTCCAGGTGATCCTCAGAAGCCGGGGGCAGGATTACCTGTATATAATAGGCGGCCGCTGCAAAAACAGCAACGGGATCAGTACCATTTACGAAACCGTTTACGCGCTCAACCTGGAAACACTGGAATGGCAGCAAAAGAAGCCGCTCCCCTATCCGCTCGCAGCAGGCTCGGGTGTCGCTATACCGGGTGTCGCTACATCGGGCGTCGCCAGGCTCAATGACAATGCATTGCTTCTCGGCGGCGACAAAGGCACTATTTTTACCCGGATCGAGACCCTCCTTGCGAAAGCGGCCGGGCTCAAAGGCGAGGCCAGGGATTCAGTGATCAGGCAGAAAAATAGCTTGCAGGCAACACACCCGGGCTTCAGCCGTGAGGTCCTGGTATACCATTCCGATACCGATGAATGGGAAATTGCAGGCGAAATCCCGTTCACAGTACCCGTCACGACCGCGGCGGTATACCGCGAGGGTAAAATATACATTACCAGCGGTGAAATCAAACCCGGGATCCGCACCCCCGTCATCCTGGAGGGAACGATCCACCCAAAACCTGATCCCCTGTGATGAACACATCCAAAAGATACCCGTGGGTAGTAGTGGCCCTGCTATGGGTAGTGGCCCTTCTTAATTACCTCGACCGGCAGATGCTGGCCACGATGCGCCCTTCGATGCAGATAGACATTGAAGAACTTCAGATGGCGGTCAACTTCGGGCGCCTGATGGCCGTATTTCTCTGGATCTACGGATTTGTAAGTCCGGTAGCGGGGATCATCGCAGACCGGTTTAACCGCAAGTGGCTGATTACGGGCAGCCTGTTCATCTGGAGCGCGGTGACCCTGCTCATGGGGTATGCCCGTACATTCGAGCAGCTCTACCTGCTGAGAGCCCTGATGGGTTTCAGCGAAGCGCTTTACATTCCGACCGGTCTGGCGCTGATCGCCGATTACCATAGCTCCAAGACCCGTTCGCTGGCCATAGGCCTGCACCTGACAGGATTATACGTCGGGCAAGCCCTGGGCGGATTCGGCGCCACCATCGCGTCGACCTTTTCCTGGGAAACGGCATTCCGCGGATTCGGCGCTATCGGCGTGGCTTACGCCCTGGTGCTGGTCTTTTTCCTCAGAGAAAAGCGGCCTGTTACGGAGGAGGGCTCCGAAAACCAGGTGATGGAAAGAATTCCCGTATTAAAGGCAATGACGCTGCTCTTCTCCAATATATCATTCTGGATCATCCTGATGTACTTTGCCGTTCCAAGCCTGCCCGGCTGGGCGATAAAAAACTGGCTGCCTACGCTTTTCGCCAATAATCTCCGGCTGGACATGTCGCTGGCCGGACCGGCGGCGACCGTTACGATCGCCGTTTCGTCGCTCATCGGCGTGGTGACGGGCGGTATCCTGAGCGACCGGTGGGTACAGCGTAATATCAGGGGCCGTATCTATGTGAGCGGCATCGGGCTGGGGCTCACCATCCCGGCGCTGGTGCTGATCGGCCTGGGAGATTCCGTTACTGCAGTAATAGGGGCAGCTTTCTGTTTTGGCTTCGGCTTCGGGATGTTCGACGCCAACAATATGCCGATACTCTGCCAGTTCGTGCCGGCCGCCTACCGCGCTACCGCTTACGGCATCATGAACATGACCGGTGTCTTTGCAGGCGCCGTCATTACCGATATGCTCGGAAAATCGACGGATTCCGGGCATCTGGGGCGTGATTTTGCAATACTGGGCGGGATTGTGGCGGTGGCGCTGATTGTCCAGCAAACCTTCCTGCGTCCGCAGCAAAAATGATCAATTCTCATCAAACCTACCTGACAATGAAAAAATGGTTCCTGATTATCACCGCCGTATGCCTCGGCACCTGCTTCGGCAGGCAGGCCCCGGCGGCATCGCCCGGAAGCAAAATACCCGAAGTATGGGTGCACCTGCCGGATATTCCTCTTCTGAAACGCCATCATCATAACCCGCTGCTTTGCATCAGGATATATGTGCCGGAAGGAAATGCTCCTGTTCTCGAACGCATCCGCGCCAGTATCAATGCGGCTGCCCAACAAAATTTTGACCATTTGCTGGTATACGGCAACGTACGGGAACCCCAGCCCGACACGTCCCTTGTCCATACCACCTTTCAGCCGCTGACAAAGGCCGGCGAAATTTCCATTCCGGTCAATCTCCCGCTGCAGCAGGGCTGGAACTACATCTGGCTGGGTACCCTACTGAAACCCGATGCCGACCCCGATAGCCGTCCGTTGGTGCAGATCCTCGGGCTTACGGACCGCAGCGGCAAAGGCTATCCCGTTTCGAAAACGACCGGCATTCCGGAAAAACGCATCGGGATCAGCATCAGGAAACCGGGAGACGGCCGGGTGCATACCTACCGTATCCCGGGAATAGCCCGTACCGACAAAGGGACGCTGATCGCTGTATACGACAACCGGTACAACAGCAGCAAAGACCTTCCCGGAAATGTCGACATCGGGATGAGCAGGAGCACTGACGGCGGCAAAAGCTGGGAGCCTATGAAAGTCATCATGGATATGGGAGAACCGCATGGCCAGAACGGTATCGGCGATCCGACCGTGCTTTTTGACCCCGCAACCGGGAAAATATGGGTAGCCGCCCTTTGGAGCAAGGGAGACCGCTCGATCGCCGGCTCGGAACCGGGTCTTTCGCCCGACCAGACCGGCCAGCTCATGCTCGTGAGCAGCGAAGACGACGGCAAGACCTGGTCGGCACCCTACAATATCACGGCGCAGGTAAAGAATCCGAAATGGCACATCTGCTTTAACGGGCCGGGCAACGGGATCGTCATGAAAGACGGCACCCTGGTATTTCCTTCCCAGTATTGGGACGAAAGCGCCAAACCGGGGATTCCTCACTCCTCGGTACTATACAGCAAGGACCACGGGAAAACCTGGCACATGGGAACCGGCGCCAAAAGCCAGACAACCGAAAGCCAGGTAGTGGAAACCACTCCCGGCACGCTCATGCTCAACATGAGGGACAACCTGGGCTTTTTCAGGTCGGTAGCGACCACCCGCGACCTGGGGAAAACATGGCAGGAGCACCCCACTTCCTATCATGCGCTCCAGGATCCTATCTGCATGGCCAGCCTGATCAAAGCCTCCGTCCGCGTAAAAGGCGTCCTGAAAGAGGTGTTGTTCTTCAGCAACGTCAATACTTCGTCGGTAGAGCACAGCCGGAAGAACATGACGATCAAGGCCAGCCTCGACCTCGGAGAAACGTGGACGCCGGCCCACCAGCTATTGCTCGACGAACGGTACGGGTACGGCTATTCTTCGCTGGTGCAGCTGGACGAGCGCACGATCGGCATCCTATACGAGGGGATCGGCGAGCTGAACTTCCTGCGTATCCCGGTAAACGAAATCATTAAATAAGCCCTGGAAGATGAAATACACACCCGGCGAACTGGCTGCGCTCAGAGATTTTTACCGCAACCGGCTGCTGGACGATACGGTCCCGTTCTGGTTCCCGCGTTCCTGTGACCGGGAGCACGGAGGGTTCCTCCTCATGCGCGATGCCGACGGCTCGCTGATCGACGACGACAAGGCGGTCTGGATACAGGCACGGGCCACGTGGCTGCTCGCTACCCTCTACGACACCGTCGAACCGAGACAGGAATGGCTCGACGGCGCGAAGCTCGGGTATGACTTCCTGAACAAACACTGCTTCGATGCCGACGACCGCATGTTTTTCCACGTCACCCGCGACGGTCGCCCCATCCGGAAAAGGCGGTACTTCTTTTCAGAGACCTTTTATGTCATCGCCGCAGCGGCATATGCAAAGGCCAGCGGAAGCCGGGAAGCCGCGGACCTGGCCCGAAAGATTTTCGGAGAATGCGTTCGTTTCGCCACCACTCCCGGTCTGCTGCCTTCAAAATTCACCGATACCCGACCGGCCATAGGCATCGGCACACCCATGATCATGATCAATACCGCCCAGCAGCTGCGCGAGACGATCGGTGACCCGCGCTGCGATGAATGGATCAGCACCTGGATTGACCAGATCGCGGCTTATTTTGTCAAAGACGACATCCGCTGCGTAATGGAGCAGGTGGCGCCCGACGGCAGCATAATCGACCACATCGACGGCAGGACCCTGAACCCGGGCCACGCCATAGAAGGCGCCTGGTTCATGCTCCACGAGGCGTTGTACCGGAAGGACGACCATCTTAAAGAGCTGGGCTGCCGCATGCTGGATTATATGTGGGAAAGAGGCTGGGACCAAGCGCACGGAGGTATCTTCTATTTCCGCGACGTTTTCGGCAAGCCTGTCCAGGAATACTGGCAGGACATGAAATTCTGGTGGCCGCATAACGAAACCATAATCGCCACCCTGCTGGCTTTCCTGGCTACCGGCGACGAAAAATACGCGCACCGGCACCGCCTGGTGCACCAGTACGCCTATGAGCATTTCCCCGATAAGGTTCACGGCGAATGGTTCGGCTACCTGCACCGCGACGGCAGCATAGCGCAGACCGCGAAAGGAAATCTTTTCAAAGGCCCGTTCCACCTTCCCCGGCAGGAATGGTACTGCCACCGGATCCTCGATAATTATTTAAAATCCCATACCCATGCATCCTGATATTTCCAATTTGTTCAGCCTGGACGGGCAAACCGCGCTGATCACCGGCGGCTCCTCCGTGCTCGGGTACGAGGCAGCGGCTATCCTGGCGGCAGCGGGCTGCGCGGTAGCGATCACCTCCCGGAACCTTGACAAAGCCGCGAAAGCAGCGGCGCAGCTTCAAAAAGATTACGGCGCAGATACCCTAGCCCTGGAGATGGATCATACCGACCCCGTACAGGTGGCTGCCTGCGCTGCGAAGGTGCGGGAATGGAAACCCAGCCTCGACATCCTGGTCAACAACGCCGGCGGCGGATCGGGCTCCAACATCGCCTATCTCTTCGAACGCGACCCGGCTCATATTTTCAATGGCGTGCAGAACAACCTTACAGGGACCATCTATTGCTGCAAGACATTCGGAGAGATCATGATGGAGCAGAAGTCGGGAAAAATAATCAACATCGCCTCTATCGCAGGGCTCGTAGGCCGCGACCGCCGCATGTACCAGGCGGCAGGTATGGCCGGTCAGCCTGTAGACTACGCCGCAGCAAAAGCCGGCGTGATAGGGCTTACCCGCGACCTGGCCGGGTTCCTGTCACCGCACGGCATCCGTGTCAACAGCATATCGCCGGGCGGCTTTACCGGTCCCGGACGCGGACATCACCCCGCCTTTGTAGCGGCTTACAGCGATCGCACGCCGCTCGGAAGAATGGGGCGTGACGGGCAGGACCTGAAAGGGGTTATCCTGTTCCTCGCTTCCGCCGCTTCCGGTTATATAACGGGTCAGAACATTGTAGTTGACGGAGGATTTTCAATATGGCAATAAAATACAGGATCGTAGTAGTGGGGCTGGGCTCCATCGGGTTACGGCATGCAAGGCTGCTCGGGGAAAGAGAAGACGTCCGGGTCGAAATACTGGAAGTAAACCCGGCGGTAGCCGCCTCCGCGAAAGAAACGCTCGGCGATGTGACCCATCATACTTCCTTTGACGATATGCTGACCACCAGGCCGGATATCGTCTGGCTGGCCACGCCCACGCCGTTACACGCGTCGCAATCGATCCGGGCGCTCGAAGCCGGCATACACGTCTTTTGCGAAAAACCGATGACCGCTACGCTTGCGGAAGCCAGGCAGGTCTCCTCGCTGGTACAAAAAACAGGGCTTACGTTCGGAGTCGGCTTCTTCCTTCACTTCGGGAAAGGGATACAGTTGCTGAAAGGACTCATCGACGAGGGAAAGCTCGGGAATGTGCTGCACCTGCATGCCCGCGTCGGTACTTACATCACCCTTGTCAATTCCCTGTCGAGGTACCAGGCAACCCATCCGGGTTCCCTCTTTTTCGACTATGTGCACCAGGCCGATCTCGTGTACTGGCTGCTCGACCGCCGTCCCGAAAGCGTCTACGCTCCCGGGTTCCGGGGCGGGGATATGGAGTTCAGCGCCGTTCCCAATGTAGCCGATATCGTGCTCGAATACGACGCACCCCTGATTTCACACATCCACCTGAATTATGTACAAATGCCCCAGCGTCATGGCTACGAAGTGACCGGCGACGAAGGCTGGGCTGTGCTGGACTACGAGCAGGGTACGCTGCGCGCAGGATACAAAAAGTCGCAATCCATTGACACAATCTGTTTCCAGCAGGACAGGGACGATATTTTCCGGGCGGAACATACCGCATTCCTGGATGCGGTCGAAGGGCTGCGCTCCCCGGAAACCTCTGCAGCAGCCGGGCTGATCTCCACGGCTATCTGCGAGGCTATCCTGAAGTCCTGGCAAAGTGGTGAAAAAACAAGGATCGGGTATTGATCAAGTCGCCGATAATCTGCCCCAGTTGGTATAGTAGATATTCGTCGCAAGCGAATCGGATTCATCGAAAAAGGCTACGATGTTGAGTCCTCCTTCCCTGTTTTTCAGGTCACGCTTGATGTTAAACCTGATATTTCTCTGATCATCCGGCTGGAGATCCTCCAAAACCCAGGATTTTGAGCCGGGTACCTCTCCATAAACCTTTAGCCGGGGAATGACATGGGATGAGTGATTGGTTACGCGCAAAGTTTCGTCAAATTTCTCTTTAAAATATTTGTCTTCGCTACAGGAAAAGAGCAAAGCAAAAGATAGTAGTAAAAGGATGCACTTCATCTGCTTGTTTTATTGGGTAAAGATAAAATCCAGTATTTCAATATGACGGCTCTGCCCGTCTATCGTTAAAATGAGCTTCCTTCCAGGCTATAAATTTCTTCGACAAAAGAAATATTTTATCTCCTGTTTTCCTATCCTTTAAAATCCGGCGTATTTCGGCAGGATAGAAGTGAAGGGTATCGGGATGAGAGTAGCTAAGGGGAGAGATACCGACCCTCATCTGCCACCTGCACAGCCTCTTATCCCAACAACAAAAAAAACCGGAACTTCCGATGATCCCTCATCAAAGTTCCGGCTAGTACTGAAGGCGGGAGTCGAACCCGCACAGGATTACTCCCACACGCCCCTGAAACGTGCGTGTCTACCAATTCCACCACTTCAGCTTGCGGGTGCAAATATAAGGGCTCTGATTAAAAATCAATACTTCCCGTTCTTAATTTTTATTTTATTTTCGTGTGCTCTCCTGTAACTAACACCGGGGCTTCGGGTTAATCCGTCGACAAAATGCTATTTTTGCGACATGAATTTAGCCGACCGACTGACGCCGCATTATATTTTCGAAGCCATTTCCCAAGCCGGCGACGACCTGCGCGCCGAAACTTACGTAATAGGAGGCCATGTGCGCGACCTTATCCTTAACCGGCCGTCCAAAGATATCGACGTCGTTTGCGTGGGAAGCGGCATCCAGCTTGCGGAACGGGTTGCCCGGCTATTGGGCCCTGAAGTAAGGGTGAACGTCTTCCCGAATTTCGGCACCGCGCAGATCCGCCTGGACGACTGGGAGGTTGAGTTCGTCGGTGCCCGGAAAGAATCCTACCGCGCCGACTCGAGAAAGCCGATCGTGGAAGAAGGCTCGCTGCAGGACGACCAGAACCGGCGCGACTTCACCATCAACGCGATGGGCATCAGGCTCAATAAGGAAGGTTACGGCGATTTATCGGATCCGTTCGACGGTATAGGCGATCTCAGGAGAAAGCTTATCCGTACCCCGCTCGAACCGAACCTTACTTTTTCGGACGACCCGCTGAGAATGATGCGCGCCATCCGCTTCGCGGCGCAGCTCAACTTTGACATTGTGCCGGAAGTGTTCGATGCGATCACCACCATGAAAGAGCGGATCCACATCGTATCGCAGGAAAGAATAACCGACGAGCTCAATAAGATCGTCCTGGCCAAAGTCCCTTCCTACGGCTTCAAGCTGCTTTACCACGCCGGGATACTGAACGAAATTTTCCCCGAGCTGGTAGAGCTCCAGGGAGTGGAAACAATGGATGGGAAAGGACATAAGGATAATTTCTACCATACGCTCCAGGTCCTCGACAACGTAGCCCTGCGCTCCGACGACCTGTGGCTCAGATGGGCCGCCATACTTCACGACATTGCCAAACCTGCCACCAAGCGGTTTGACAAAAAAGCCGGGTGGACCTTTCACGGGCATGAAGAAAAGGGAGCGAGAATGGTACCTCATATTTTCCGTAAGCTGAAGCTGCCGCTCAACGAAAAAATGCGCTACGTACGCAACCTCGTCAGGCTGCATCTCCGCCCTATCGCCCTTTCGAAAGAAACCATCACCGATTCGGCCATGCGGCGCCTGCTGGTAGAATCCGGCCCTGATTTCGAAGGGCTGATGATCCTTTGCCGGGCCGATATCACCTCCAAAAACCCGGATAAGGTAAAAAAGTATCTCCGAAACTTCGACGTGCTTGAAAGAAAGCTGGAGGAGCTGGAAGAACGCGATAAGCTGAGAGAGTTTCAGCCGGTTATTACCGGTGAGATGATCATGGAAGCTTTCGGCCTGAAGCCCTCCCGGGAGATCGGGATCATCAAGGAAGCCGTACGCGAAGCTATCCTGGAAGGCAATGTTCCCAACGAGCTGCAGCCTGCCTACGCCTTCATGCTCGAAGAGGGAAAAAAACTGGGATTGTCCCCCGTCTAAGTGGATTGTCCGGGAGAAGACAAATGCCGGTGGATCTTTAATACCTGCGGGATTACAGGCTCCGTTTCATCGTTATTGATCACGAAATCGGCCATAGCAGCCAATTCAGCCTCGGAAGCCTGGCTGTCGATAATCGAGCGTACCTGCTCCCGCGTACGCTGCGGGTCGCGGCTCAATACTCGTTCAATACGCAGCGCCTCCGGGGCGACAACCGCGATCACAAAATCAAGCCCGCTCTCCTCTCCCGCCTTTTTCATAATGGCAGCTTCCTTCACCACATACGGCCGCTCTGCATGCTTTTCCATCCATTGAGCGGTGTCTTCTTTTACCCTCGGATGCACAATGGCATTCAGCCGGTCGAGCAGCTGCCTGTCCGGAAAGACCCTGGCCGAGACAAAGGCAGTATTGTATTTTCCCCCGGCAGTATACGCTTCAGCGCCCAGCAGGGCTGAGATCTCTTCCCTGATACCGGGATGGTGCTCAATCAGCCATTTTGCCCTTTCGTCGGCATAGTATACTGGAACCCCCATCGCTGCGAATACCCTGCATACGATGCTTTTTCCTGATCCGATACCGCCTGTAACACCTACGCGCAGGGCCATTTTCTCTATATCCGGGAAACTTCGAAGCTTACATATACCGACTCGTGGCTCAGCTTTACCTCCGGGAAGGAGCTGACATCAAGCGGAACATTGGATTCGTAGTTCGACCTCACCCCACGCTCGGGAATACGGACTACCAGCGAATCGGGCACATTCCTGATCAATGAAGAGGGTCCTTCCACCGACAGCAGCGAAGGAGACATGTTGATATAGCTGGTCACCGCATACCCCGGCTCCACCATGATCCCGGCGCTGTCGATCTTCAGATGGACCACCTTGTATGA
>MEDT01000004.1 GCA_001724175.1 Cytophagaceae bacterium SCN 52-12
CAACACTGGGCGGACAGCTGGAAATTCAGAATGCCCCCGCCCTGACCCCCGTTCCGACAGTCATGAACGGCTTTCAGAACCTGGCTTCGATCGGAAGCGCTATGTCATTGTACAACCTGGGGTTTACCACTCTGAACGGATTTGGAAAACTGGAAAGTATTGGCGCCGGCCTTTCCATTGAACGCCTGCCGCACCTTACCTCCCTGGAAGGGCTGACTATTCTGAGCACGGTAGGGACTTTTGTCAATATCGTACACAACGTCCTATTGAGTGAGTGTGCATTTGATTTTTTCTGTCAGAAGCTGACAGACACGCCGGATCAGGTCTTCTTTAACGGCAACGCTACCGGATGCGCAACAAATCAGCAAGTAGAAAGTGCCTGCACGGCCCTTCCTGTCACACTCGTCAGCTTCGAGGTTAGCCCCGAAGGTCAGACCGCACGTCTAAGCTGGGCGACGGCTTCCCAAACGAACAGCGATTACTTCGAGGTGCAGCATATGACCGATGCCGGAACCTGGGACGTTCTCGGCCGGATCGCGTCAGAGGGGGAAAGCACCACCCTCCTGAATTACACATTTTCTGACAGCACACCTTCGGGCGGCCTTAATTACTATCGTCTCAGGATGGTAGACAAGGATAGCGCTTTTGAATACAGCCCGGTAAGAAGCCTGCGGTTTAACGGCGTGGAGGAGCTGGTGATCCATCCTAACCCGGCAACAGGCAGGTTCAGGCTCAAAAACCTTATAAATTTGAAGCAACTGGAAGTTTTCAGCGTCACGGGTGTCCGCGTTCTTACCGTTGCCGAAATCCCTTCGGACGGAGTCGATCTAAGCCATCTTTCAACCGGTCAGTACGTAGTAAAAACGACAAGGAAAGACGGCTCTTTTGTCTCCCGCAGGATTAACATTGTCAGGTAAGACGATACCCTACGACGGATGCCTCCGCATCCATTCATCCATCGAAAACCGCCCCGAACCCACGATATAGAACAGGATAACCAGGAACAGCGTGATAACCGAGATCCAAAGCTCGGAATTCAGGTAGGAAAATCCCTGGCGGATGTTAACGAAAAACACTGCAACCAGCAGAATAGGGATCTGCGCCAGGCAGGCCAGCCTCGTCAACACGCCCAGAGCGATCAGGAAGCCCCCGAAAATATGCGCAAAGGCTACATAGTGAACAGCCATGACCGGGAATAGATCGATCTTCAGCCCGTTTACAAGCTCAGTCAGGCGGGTAGTATCCGAAATAAAACCGATTCCTTTGATAAAAAGGAAAACCCCCAACCCGATACGAGCGACGTCCAGCCATGCCGGATGATGCCTGTCACCCCAATACTCGATTTTGTGGAAGACGTTCATACCTTTCAAGCGTTAAAATACTTGAAAATTTACAAACCATTTATCAAATAGTCAAATTTTCAGGATATTCTTTTCCTTCTTACCGTATCCCTGCCTCATGCGTAACCGTCCTTCCCCTGCCCTGCAGCACAAATTTGTCTTCATAAATATCCAGGACGCCATATGCGTTGCTGCTTTCCGTCTCTACCATTCCTTCAGTTGTAATACAGGGGATCCCTTTGTATGTTCCGAAAGCGCCCACATGATGATGACCGCTGATCACTCCTTTTACGCAGGAAAAGGACGCGAGCGTTTCCAGGATTTCCCGGTCGTTAAGAGCGGTAAACTCTTTGGCCGGGAACAAAGGATGATGCGAAAACACCATGACGTTTACGTTCTTCCTGTCGGCCTTCTTCAGAAGCTTCGTCAGCCATTTCATCTGCTTTTCACTGATGGCGCCGTTCCAGCTTTTGTCATTGTTCCTTCCGTTCCTTTTGATCCTTTCGAGCGCCCCTGCCAGCTCTTTTTCTTTCCCGGATCCGGCTACGTTAGCATAGGAGGCTATTTCGTTAGTGTTCAGCATGATGAACAGCCATTTCCCATACCGGAACGAATAATATTCCCCGGGCATGCCCAATTGGCTGTACAAGGCTTTATTGTCGGTGATCCCTACGTAATCGTGGTTCCCGGTGGTATTGTATACTTTCCGGTCGAGCGTTTTCAGCCTGGTCAGAACCGCCTCCATATCTGCCGGGTTCCTGTCTACCAGGTCGCCGAGATTGACGGAAAAGTTTACCTTTTCGCTGTTGAGATCGGCGATGCAGTCTTCCAGCTTCTTAAGAGAATTCCTGTAATACCGGGTACCGGCCGGATCGATATCACCGTACTGGATATCGGCGATGATACCGATACGGACCAGCGGCTGACTGTAAGCGACCGACAGCAATAGCAACGAAAGAACGCCGAGCAGCGAGCATTTGAGTACGGACGACATCATAGTTATAAGGGTTAAACGTTACGGCGCGTGTACAAACTTCGCAATTTTCCGGGATCCACCTCCGTACCTTTTCACCTTTCAGCTTCAAAAGCCAGCTCTTTCATCGAAAATACATTATTCCCTTTTTCTAGGCGGACTTCCTTCGCCTGCTGGCGGTATCGCACCCTGCACACTCTTTCTTCAGGACTATAAACCGAAAGCGACACAGGCATTCCGTTCTGCCACTTGATGTCTACTGTACAGTTGCCCCGCGCTTTCAGGCCGGTTATGCTGCCTTCCTTCCAGGAGGCGGGCAACGCAGGAAGAATGTGAATCTCGTCATTATGCGATTGCAGCAGCATCTCCGCGATCCCCGCAGCCCCGCCCATATTGCCGTCTATCTGGAAAGGAGGGATGGTATTGAAAAGGTTTCCGAGGGTGCTCTGCTGCAACAGCTTCTGTACCTGGTCACCCGCTTTTTTTCCGTCATACAGTCTTGCGTAGAAATTGATGATCCAGGCGCTGCTCCAGCCTACGTGCCAGGTACTGTGCGCCATCCGCCGCTCGATGGTCTTCTTTGCCGCTTCAAACAAAGCCGGGGTATCTTTTGTAATCAGCGAGAGCGGATACAATCCCAGCAGGTGAGAAATATGGCGGTGGCCGGGCTCCGCCTCTTCATAGTCATGAATCCATTCCTGCAGCGTCCCGTTCGCGCCTACCTTCATGGGAGGGAGCCGCTTCAATGTCGCTTTCAGCTTTTCCGCCAGCTCTGCATCCCTGTTCAATACGGTCGCGGCTTTTATGAAATTGGAGAACAGCCCGTGAATGATCTGTGTGTCGATGGTGGCGGCGTAACATAGGTACGTTTTCTCTTTTTTGTCGGTACCCGGAACAAAAAAAGCGTTTTCGGGCGAATGGGAAGGATTCGTCACCAGGTAGCCTTCCGGCGATTCTACCAGGAAACCGAGCACAAACTGCACGGAGCCTTTCATTACCGGATAGGCGGTCTGCTCCAGATAATGCCTGTCGAGCGTAAATTCGTAGTGCCTGAAAAGCGGGAAGGTCATCCACGGCCCGGCCATGGGCGACAGCCCCCAGACCCCGTCTGCTACGCCGGTCCGGCCGAATACATCAGTCAGGTGATGCAGCGTCCAGCCTTCGGTTCCGTACATGGCTTTTGCCGTCCGGCTGCCGGGCGCCGTCAGCCTGGTCAGGAAATCAGATAGCGGCTCCGTCGTCTCCGGCAGGTTGGCTACCTCTGCCGGCCAGTAGTTCATCTGCAGGTTGATGTTGGTATGAAAATCCGAATTCCACTTCGCGGTGTAAAGATCGTTCCAGACACCCTGCAGGTTTGCGGGGAGCTTCCCGGGTTTGCGGGAAGAAGCCATGAGAAGATAGCGCGCGTACTGGAAGTACAGGGTGATCAATCCATTGTCCTGCTTGCCTGATCTCACCGCCGCCACACGTTCGTCTGTCGACAGACGGTCCTCATCACCATTGCCCAGCCGAAACTTCACGCGGTCGAACAAATGCCGGTGGTCGCTTTCGTGCTCAGACCTTAGCACCGAGGGGTCAATTCCCTGCACCTTGCCGAGTATCGAGTTGCAAACCTCAAAAGGACGTATGGATGCATCGGTATCGAGCTGATCAAAATTGTAGTCGGTTGCGGCCGTCAGCACCAATGTTACATGACGCGCTTCCGAAATCCTGAGACCGGAGGAGCCTTCGTCTGCAAAGGAAACGACCTTACCGTCGCAAGCCAGGACTCGCATCGCTGAGCAGAACCGCATGTGCTTTCCCCCGGGACCCATCAGCGGCGAGTCTTCGTCACGGATCCGGCCTTCAAACCAGGCGGTCCCGTCCTGGTGGCGGTACTGATCTACATCCTTCTCTCTAACCAGTGAAACATCAGCGCTGAAAGCCTTGTCTGCGCTCAGCTGTATCACGATCACATCATGCGGAGCAGAAGCATAAACCTCCTGCTGAAAGCTGATGCCCCCGGCTTTGTATTCAGTTTTGGATATCCCTTTGTCCAGGATAAGGGAGCGCCTGTAATCTGCGGGGGCTTCGTCCCAGTGATACCGGATCAGCACGTCGCCCAGCGTCTGGTAGGACCTGATACGCGGTGGAGTACCCAGCAGGTATTGATCGGAAAGTTCCCAGGCTTTGGTATACTCGCCCCTGAACAGCGCCTGCCTGACAGCCGGCAGCTGCTTCAAAGCCTGCGGATTGTTGTTATCGATCCTGCTCCCGGCCCAGACGCTTTCCTCGTTAAACTGGATCCGCTCCCTGCCGGGATCCCCGAACACCATGGCGCCCATACGGCCGTTCCCCACCGGCAGCGCCCCGGTCCACTCCTTCGCGGGAGCTTTATACCAAAGCTCATTTTCTTCCTGCCCCTGCACCGGGGAGGTGCAAAGGAGGCTCACCGTCAGCATCAACAGGTAAAGGGTACGGCTTATTTCCATCATAGAAGATACGTTATCAGGTTAAGCCCCTGCCGGGTGTACGGTTTACGGCCGGCGATCAGGGCAGGGTTCGGATCAGTATATCAACCACGCTTCCGCTTAGCAGGCAGTCCGCCATAAGACCTGAATAAAGGCTCAAGATCTAGTGTATCGCCCAGCATGGCCTGCTGGCGGGTCAGCCGGGTTTTCATTTCTTCCAGGACAGAGCGATGGCGGCGGTTGTCTGCCAGGTCCTGCATTTCGTCCGGATCTTTTTGCAGGTCAAACAGCAGCAGCTTTTTCGCTTCTGGATACACGATGAGCTTGTACCGGTCGGTACGGACCATCCGCTGTAAGTTCATATACGCCCCGTAGATTTCATCATAAGGCGACTTTGCTTTGGCATTGCCGGCCATCGGGAGCATACTGTTGAAAAAGACTCCTTCGGGTTTGTCGATCTTTGCCATCTGGTAAGCGGTAGGCGCCACGTCCTGGAGATATACCTGCTGCGGCCTTCTTTCTCCTTTCGGTATCCCCGGCCCGGAAATAACCAGGGGCACCCGCACGCTGTGGTCATACATATTCTGCTTGCCCATGAGCCCGTGATGCCCTACCGCCAGTCCGTGGTCGGAAGTGAAGATGATATAGGTATTTTGCAGCTTCCCTGTCCGGGCCAGGGCCGACAGTATCCTGCCAATCTGCTCGTCGAGGTGGGTAATGGAAGCGTAGTACTCCTGTATCTGCTTCTTCACCGCATATGCCGTCCGGGGAAAGGGTGCGAGCTGCTCGTCCCTCAGGCCTGCGCCGGCGCCGATCTCTTCCCTGAAAGGATACAGATCCATATAGCTGGCCGGTACCCTGATCTTTTCCAGCGGGTACAGATCGACAAACTTCTTTGGCGCCTGGCGTGGATCGTGCGGCGCGTTGAAGGCCAGGTACATGAAGAACGGGCCCGGCTTCTGCGCAGCAGACTCCATAAAGCCTACGGCATCGTCTGCCAGTACCTCGCTCCAGTGCCGGCCTCCTTTCCAGAACCCTTCAAACTTCATATTCCACGGGGTCCAGAGCGTATCGTTTTCCGACAGCGGACGGTTGTATCCCTCAGGTGTCTGATTGGGCATGCCCGGCCGCTCGTTGACCACGTGATCTATGATTTTGGACGGATCCGTCCTGACATGCCATTTGCCGGTCATGTAGGTTTCATACCCGGCTTTCTTCATCTGCTGTACCCAGAGCTGCTCCGCAGTGACCAGGCCGGAGAGATCCCTTTCAATTTTCTGCGCCTGCCACAGCGACTTCCCGGTAAGCAGCATGGTACGGCTTGCAACGCAGATCGCGCCGTGCCAGCCGCCCATGTTGTAGGCATGGGTAAAAGTAGTGCCGCCGGCCACCAGCGCATCCAGGTTAGGAGTAATGACCTCATCGCCGCCCAGCGCATGGATGGTGTTGTAGCGCTGATCGTCGGTAAAAATGAATACGATATTAGGCTTGCCGGGACTCTGATCCTTCCCGGAAGGCATACCCGTCAGATCAAAACATTGAACCAGAAATAAACCGGTAAGGAATAGCACCGATAGCTGATTGCTCATGGCTACTTCATCTTTTATGATTGACGATGAACAATTTCTCTTTTAATGACACGGGCTACCTCCTCTGCCAGCACCTTGCTCCCTTCTTTGGTAAAATGTACATTCTTAGGGATCTGCAGCTCCGCCATCCGCGGCAGAGCGAAGCCGTGGAGGTCGTTGATCAGCACCCCGTTCCTTTTCATGATCTTCAGGGCCGCACGGTTGTATGCCTTTACATCGGAAGCCCGGCGCAGCGGACCGTCCGGCTTGTCGGGAAACGGGGTAGTCGTGGCAAAAATCAAAACCGCTCCTGTCTTTTTCAGCTTCTCCACGATAGCCTTCAGGTTACGGGCGTACTGTTTCACGTCAGCCTGCTTCGGGTCTTCTTCGCGGGTACTGTTCTGATGCGTAACCGGGTCCTCGTGCTTCAGGTCGTGAAGGCCGAAATTAAAGTGTATCACATCCCACCGGGAAGTGCCCAGCCATGTATCTATCTTTTTCACGCCGTTTGTAGTTCCCTGGCAGTTTTCTCCGGGTCTCGATACTTCTGCCACCTCTTCCAGCAGCTCTTTGACGTGCGGCGTATACCCGATCGAGATGGAATCGCCGAGAATAAGCACTTTGGGCAGGGGTTTTAACAGGCGCAGCGGGAAAGCACGCGAGGGCAAAGCTGCCAGCAGCCCGCCGGTTATTTTCAGGAATTTTCTTCTGTCAGACTTCATCATCGGGTTAGGTTATTCTACAATCAGGTTTCCTCTCATGGTCATGTAGTGACCCGGGAAGGTACACACAAACGGGTATATTCCGGATTCGGGGGCTACAAAATAAATAGTCTCCCTGGTATCGGGCTGCAGCAGGCCGGTATGAAACAACACCTGCTCACTTAACGGTACCCAGTGGAGCTCAGGGCCTTTTAACCCCATTTCCAGCGCCATGGCTCCTACCTTATCCACCGCATCGCCGGGTGTCGTGATCACCAGGTTGTGCAGCATATCGTCGTTGTTGCTGAATGTCAGCGCTATCTTCTGCCCGGCTCTGACTTTTATCTCTGCTATATCAAACTGCATCCCGGGCCTGGTGCCTACTGTCAGCGTCTGGTCGGGATTGCCCCATCCTTCGGGCAACTGCCTGATACGTTTGGGATTAGCCTCATCTCCGCCCCCTTCATATACATGGGCTTCGTGCGCGGCGGCGCCTGCGATCTTTCCTCCCGGCACGTTGTTGAGGGTGTAGTATCCTACGGCATGCCGCAGCGGCTTGCCTTCCGCCGATTTCACGCCATGGGCTTTGACTTCGTGGATATACCCCTTGCGCAGCCCGTGCACAATGAGCTGCGCCGACATCCCGTCGGGCGACAGCCGTACTTCATGTACCATGCAATCCTGCTGGTTCAGCACTTTGCTGCCATACCTGCTCCAGTAGTGGTAGGTAAAGCTGATCACCGAATAAGCGGAAGGGCTGGAGGCCGTCGCCGGATCGGCCGGCTGCGTAAACTCCAGCAGGAATCCGTCAGGCCTGGCTTTGATGGTCTTGATTTCAAACGGCGTCTTACCGGTCCAGCGCAATCGCTGAAGCCCGAACGGCTCCGGGCCGACCGAATTCCATCCCCGGCTGGTCATCCCGACAAACATTGACCGGTCAGTCCCCCATTTCATCCGGAACACGCCCGACGAAAAGCCTTCGACAAAGGGGAAGCAGGCGCCCTGGTACTCGCCTTCCACTTCCTCGAGGAATACACGCATCACTTTGCTGTGCCCCTGATCACCTACGAACATCTGCCCGCTGAAAGGCCCGAACGCCCCTTTCGTATCGTCAAACAGCATATCGGATGTGGAAACGCCCATGATCCCGTGCGGAAACCAGACCGCAGGGAGCTTGAATTCCTTTATATCGGCCGCTATCTCGTGCATCGGCAAACCGGTATTCAGGATCTCCTCTTTTTTCAGCTTCAGAGGGGAATTTGGCTCTGAAGTCCACTTCAATCCAGCCGGATTCCCGGCGAAGTCGCCTTTCCTGAGGTGGGTAATGCGCCCGGCGCCTACCCAGTCGCCCTGGTTTTCGCTGTAGAAAATATCGCCTTTGCTGTTTACCACCAGGCCGGCCGGCGACCGGAGCCCCGTTGCAAGCGGCGTCATTTTTCCCTTCGGCGTTATTTCCACCAGCCAGCCACGCCATTTGGCAAGGCTTTCGCCCCTGCCTACCCACGAAAGGTTAAGCGTAGCCAGCATATTCCCTTTGGACGTAAAAACGGGTCCGTAGGAATACTCATGGTAGTTACCCGACAGCGGCCATGCATAGATGGTCCTGAACCTGTCGGCTACCCGGTCTTTATCCGTGTCGGTCAGTGAAGTGAGTTCGCCTCTCTGGGCAAGAATGAACCCTCCCGACTGCGAAGCCAATCCCAGCGGCTCGTGCAGGCCCGAGGCGAACTTCCGGAAAACCGGGGCATCGCCTTCTTTCAGGTACGGGTTTTCAAGCACCCAGACCTCGCCGCGACGCGTGGCGATGCCCAATTGCCGGCCGCTTTCGGTAAAAGCCATTCCACCCACTTCCAGCGATATCCCGGCGGGAACGGGTATGGTCTCGATGCGGTAATAGTCGTCCCCGGTCACGTTCTGCGCCAATACGGGGAACGTTCCGGCCAGGATCAGCAAGCCGGCCAGGAATTTCGGGAACACTGTTAACTGTAGTTGATTATGGATTACCACGATATGATGTACGCTATTTCTGAAACCCCGTCTCTGCCCGTTCTGAGCAATATTTCCTGTCCTTGGGCATTGGTACGCAGCTCCGGCTTGAGCCCGTTACCCTTCAGCGTAAGGTAGAATTCCTTGTCGTTGACCAGGTAATCGCCCCCGGGCAGCTGCTCTATCACAGTACCGGAAGCTACTCTGAATACATAGGGCTGCCTGGCCCTGACTTTCAGCTTCCTGACCAGGCTCCTGCCCTCACGACCGGGAACGAGCTTATCCGACACTTCCAGGCCTTCTGCGGTATAAAAAAATTCAGGTATGCCTTCCTTATCCAGCACATATTCTTTCAGCTGCAGCTGTACCGGCTCGCCGCCGGCTTTGCTGAAGTCATGACCTGCTTTGATAGGAATGACCGGTCCGAGCGGCACCGCCACCTGGAGGTTTCCCCGCCTGTGCCACATCGGGGTGGCATCCAGGAAGCCTCCGTCCCATACCTGCAGCAGGCTCCCCGTTTGCAGGTCTACCGTGAAATGCGTTCCCTGAGGGGTTCCGACCGAAATACAATGCGTCTTCTTTTCTCCCCCGGTATTCACAAAGCTGCGCTGTACCTGTGCTTTGTCTTCCCCGGTACTGATCAGGACCGGCTCTACATAGGGCTCTGTAAAAACAGATCCCTGCGAATGGAGCGGGTGTGCTTCCATACCCGGACCCTCCGCATACAAGGCCAGTCCTTCGCGCCATTGAAGCGGTTTGTTGTATATCAATTCAAACGGTACCCGGTCTTGCTTTGCCTGGTAGCGGCCGGCGGCTACGCGGTCGAACGGGTTGGCGCCGTCGTGAACAATGATCGTATCTCCGCCCATCACCAGCATACCGCCGCCGCCGGCCTGCATGCTGAACAGGTAATCGCCTTTCTCCGGGAATTGCATTTCTCCCCGGAAAAGCAGGAGAAACGTATCCCCGGCACCGGCCCTTCTCCACGAAAGGCTGTCTGCCCGCCCGGTGGTCCCTGCGTTTTGCCGGGTGAAGTTCCTGAGCGAATCTCCCGGGGTAGGATATTCCGTGCACGTCAATTGATGCAGCGAGACTTTTTCCCGGTTATAAAGCTTGTACCTGATATTCCGGAGCGCGATTTTGCCGTGGTTCCCCTGGATCATCAGCGGCCCGTACGGCCTCTCGTCCGTATAGGCGCCGGAGCGCGTAGGCCCGCTGACGGCGACATCTTTCTGAACAGTCACACCGTTTACAGACACCGTGACAAACCTGGCATCGGCGGTTTTCTTTCCGCTTTCGTCAAATTCAGGCGCCCTGAAGTGTATGTAGATTTTCTGCCAGAGCCCCGGCGCCCTGCAGGCATTGACAAGCGGCGCGTAGCCCTCATACCCCTGCTGTGTAATGGGATTGGTACGCTGGTAAATCCCGCCCATATCGCCGTAGGTTAGCTTGTCTTTGCCCCAGCTGTCGAGAAGCTGGACTTCATAGCGCCCCTGCAGGTATATCCCGGAATTAGCGCCTTTGGCCATAAGCACTTCCAGCTCGAGCTCCATATCCCCGTGCTCAAAGCGGGAAAAAAGGTGAGCCCGGTTTCCGGCGTCCATGACGTTGGCCAGGACGCCCGTTCCCGGCCATACGGACAAATCTCCCTCCGCATGCCGGTCTGCTCTCGCATTGCCGGCTACCTGCCAGTTTGCACCGGTGGTTTTAAATGCAGACAGATCCTCCAACGAAACAGCCGTATAGGGAAGGCGATGCCGGGTGTCCGGCGCCTGCGCCTGCACTGATACGAGGCCCAGCAAAAACAATGCGAAAATCATTTCTATAATCATGTCACCACTTCGTGGTTAGGAGACGGTATTGATATTATTGATAATCTTCTCCTTTTGCGCTGCGAAGGCACGAAGCCAGCCACTGTTCATAAGCTTCGGCCATAGCAGATACACGCTCCCGGTTCGCTGCCGATATGTCCGTTGTTTCATAAGGGTCGTTCAGCAGGTCATATAATTCGTAGCTGGCGCCATCGTCGGGGGAATAGAGCTTAAAGCGATCGTCTGTATAAGCCCTTTGCTTGTAGGATTTGAATGCTAGCGGGTGGTTGCGCCGATCGTCACTGCTTTCCAGCAGGCCGATGAGATCGACGCCATCCAGGGGAAGCGGATGGGCCGCCGGGTCTTTTCCGAGGATAGCCAGGATCGTAGGCAGGTAGTCGGAGGTAGAAACAGGCACGGATACTTTCCGGTGGCTGCCAAACCTGGCCGGCCATTCCAGGAGTCCCGGCACGCGTATCCCCCCTTCATAAAGACTGCCCTTCCTCCCCCTGAAAAGCCCGGGAACGCCCTGCTGCCTCTTGCCCGGATGCTGCGCTATTCCGCCCCCTTCCCCGGCAGGGCCGTTATCGGAGGTAAAGAAGATGATCGTATTTTCTTCAACTTTCAATTGCCTTAAAAAGCTTCTCAAACGCCCGATCTGCTCATCCATAGCAGTAATGCACCCGTAGTAATGCTGCCGGTCCTCATCGAAGCCGGCGTACCGTGCACGGTACGCCGGCCCGGCCACCACAGGGCTGTGAGGGGCATGAAACCATATCACAGAAAAGAATGGGGTCTTGTTTTTTACTGATCTCTCTATAAAAGGCAGGGCTCTGTCTACAATGACCCTGGAATCGTCGCCCTCCAGGTTCCCGGTCTCTTCCCGGTCCTGCCCTGTCCAGTACCTGGAGGGCACAGACTGGTCTTTCATAGGGTCCCAGGTGGGAACCGCAATTTCGGTGGCCAAAACACCATCGAACCCGAACGACCACGGCGGGGCGAAGTGCCCCCTCTCTTTTTCCTTCCCGCCCCTGTGCCCGTCGCGCTGTGTGGTAGTCAGCGTGCCAAGATGCCATTTTCCGAAAAAACCGGTTGAATAGCCTTCTTTTTTTAAAATCTCCGGCAGGGTAATTTCTCCGCCGGGGAGGTGCCCGACGTTGGCAAAAAGAATCCCGTGCCGCTCTGCATTTCTTCCGGTAAGGCAGCTGGCACGCGTAGGGGAGCAAACCGGCGCGCCCGAATAAGCCCGGGTAAACTGGATGCTGCCGGCGGCCATCCGGTCAAGATGGGGGGTCTGTATAAACGGGTTGCCGTTGAACCCTACATCACCCCAGCCCAGGTCGTCGGCCATGATCAGGATAATATTCGGCTTTGACTGCGAAATCCCCGGCAGCGCCGCGAACAACAGGATGACAAACTTTAAAATGAAATTCATATTCAATATAATTGAGCTATCTATTTAAAGCTGCTTTCGCGATCGGGATCGCCCGCGCCATCGTATACCGGTACCCGCGGGTAAGGGAATACCGGTCTCGTCATTACAACCTTACCGTCCTCCGTCTTCGACACGATCACCCTTTCCGGCGCTATGCCTTTTTCCACCCAATCGGAGATCAGCCTGAACCAGTCGGCCTTACCCGGCCCGTTGCCCCCGGTATGGGTAACGCCCGGCAGCATGAACAAACGGATATGATCTTCGGGATGTGTATCCGCAGAAACCGCTTCTTCGTAGTGGCGGACCAGGTCAAGCGCCGATATCAGCGGGTCGGCCCACCCCTGGTACAGGATCATTTTCCCGCCGCGGGCTCTAAAGGCGGAATAGTCTGTCCCGGTAGCATTGAGGTAGGCCGCAGCATAGCGCGTATCCCGGTAAACCCGCTGCCAGTCGTAGCGGTCATATCGCCACTCGCCGTCATTGAAAACCAGGTACTTAAATGTCTCCATTCCGTAGAATGCCTGCCAGGTCGGGTAGGGCTTGCTGCCTTCTATAGGCCCTGTGACAGAGGGGAACCAGCCGGTTTTTTCGTCTTCCCCGCCAAAGGGAAACCCGCCGTGTATCACCTTATCTCCCTCCCGGACAGCGGCATAAATACTTTTCAGCGCATCGATCTGCTTCCCGGTAAAACAATCTTCTCCCGGGATATCGCTTTTGCACCGCGGAAGGTCTTCCAGGTTAAAGTCGCACCGGAGCGGATCGCTCAGTATAGAGTCCCTGACCCCGTCATACGCGTCGCAATGCTCCAGTATGCGCTGCTGTAAAATCCGCAGATGATCGCGGGTGATGGCAGGCTGCCGGTTTTCGGGAGAACCGTATAAAACCCGTGTGTTCAGGTTGAATTTGGTAGCCATCCCCACCCAGTTAAAGGCCGGGGCTCCTGCCACTATGCCGTCGAAATCGTGAGGATACCGCTGGGCCTCCATCATCGCCTGTCCGCCCCCTCTGGAAAGACCTATGAAATATGAATACCGGGGAGGCGCGGCATAGTAATGGCGGATGACCGCCCTGGCTACTTCCGCAGTACGGTGCACTGCCGCATGACCGAAATTCAGCTGCCGCTCCATATCATTGAGCCCCCAGCCGGCGTCGGTCCCTTTATGCCCCGTATCGGTTCCGACCGTGGCGAAACCGTCAAATGCCATGTTCCTTGCGCGGTTCATTACATACCCTACAAAACCGCCGCCGCCGCCCATCACGAAGCGCCCGTTCCATTGGGCAGGAAGCAACAGCTCAAAAGTAATTTCTCTTCCTATTACCCCTGTCAGCACGCAGATGTCCGGCCGGGTCAATACAGATACCGAGTCGATACGGACGTCGGGAAGCAGCAATTCTTTCAGGCTTTCACAGCTCCTGCAGGGATTTTTAAGCCCATCGCCTGCCCGGGCAGCAGGAGCGGCAACGGCCATCCACATTACACACAGGACCGGGAACGAAAGCCGTTTCGGCGGATTAATAATTCGGATTTTGTTTAAGCAACGTATTGACATCTACTTCACTTTGAGGAAAAGGGAATACGTAGTGCTTAGCCGGATCGAAATTCCTGCGCACACCTCCGGGATCTACAATTGAAGGTATAACCATCTCTGCTGTCTTCCAACGTTTCAGGTCTAAATATCTGCGGCCCTCCGCACCCAGCTCCACGCGACGTTCGTGCCTGATCCTCAGCCGCATCGCCTCCTTATCCAATCCCGCGGGCAGCGGCGGCATTTTCACACCGGGCCTGCTCCTGACCTGGTTCAGCGCATCGTAAACGCTCTGGTCGGGACCGTTCGCTTCGTTGCGGGCTTCTGCATACATCAGCAATACTTCGGCATAGCGCAGCAGCACAAAATCCTGGTCGCTCCGGGTAGCATACGACAATGGCAAATGGGTAGGGTCCACGTATTTCCTGACAGCGTAAGGAGTATGCAGCCCGCTTACACTGTTCACATGTCTCATCCCGTTGTCAGGGTTGATGATCGGTTCGGAGACATGCCTGATCGTGAAGGAAAGGCGCGGGTCACGGTTTTTAAAAATACTGTCCGCCCGGTAGAGAGGCGATTCGGAAATAGGTTTACCGTCCACACACTCAAATTCGTCTACGAAATCCTGGCGTGCGTTCAATGCCAGCGATGCTCCGTACTTCATATCGGCCCCTTCGGTGGCATACCGGTCGGGGTTCAGGTACCGGGCTGAAAAGATGATTTCGGGATTGTTTTCCTGTTTGGCTGATAGAAACAGGTCGGGATAGCTCCCCGAAAGACTGAACTTGCCCGATTGCATGACCTTAAGCGCCGCCTCGGCGGCTTCGGCCCATTTTCCCTGGTGAAGCAATATCTTTGCCTTCAGCGCCTGAGCCGATCCTTTGACGGCATGGCCCTTGTAAGCGGCATCGGGAAGATGGTCGATCGCGACGTCAAGGTCCTTTACCAGCTGGCTTATAATTTCATCTTTAGACGTCTGGGCTACATACGCATTTTCAAGGGTCGCAGCCGTCAGGTAAAACGGCACGCCTCCGTAAAACTCGGTCAGCGTAAAATAGAACAATGACCTCAGGAACAATGCTTCCGCTTTAAAAGCATTCTTCTTTTCTTCGCTTACGGGCGTACGGTCGACATTGTCAAGAAAAACGTTGCACGAGGAAATACCGCGATAGGCATCCCGGTAAATTGCTTCCACGACGCCTCCCGTGGTCGGCTCCACTATTCCCTTGGCGATGTTATCGATCCGGCCGTAGGTCCCGAAAAGATAGAAGTCGTCGCTTATCGCGTCCCAGTCAAGCTGGTTGGCGTCAAACGTATTGTTGAGAAGACGGCTGTAAATCCCCGCCAGCGCCATCTGGGCGTCGGCTTCGCTTTTCCAGAATGTCTGGATGGATATCTTGTCCGGCGGATTTTTGGTCAGAAAATCTTCGCAGGACGAAAGTACAAATACAGCGGCTGTGCTCAGAAATACCTTTATATACCTGTTCATATGCTTCAAGAGGTTAGAATCTTACATTTAGCCCGGCTGAGAATATTTTTACCTGAGGATAGGTCGCAAACCGCTGGCGTCCTACCCCGAGCCGTTCGGGATCTGCACCCGGGTACTTCGTGAAAGTCAGCAGGTTATCACCTGAAACGTAAATCCGGAGGTTTTTCATTTTTGCCTTTCGCGCCAGGGCCGCCGGCAGCGTGTACCCGACCACGAGATTTTTCAGCCTCAGGTAGGAAGCATCCTGGAGAAAGAAGGTCGACCGGGTGCCTGTAACCGGGCCGTACCCGTCCTGGTACATGGCGGGATATTGATTGGTTTTGTTTTCTTCTGTCCAGGCATTTTCGGCAAACTCGAGCGTGGGAGCGGAGCCCTGGGTGAAAGGAACCGTCCCCCAGCGGTCTACAAAAAACTTCATGCCTTCCAGGCCCTGGAAGAAAGCAGACAAATCAAATTGCTTCCAGGAAAGGTTGAGGCCTCCGCCATAGTAGAAGTCCGGGTAGGCGCCGTCGACTACCACGCGGTCGTCGGCATTGATCACGCCGTCGTTGTTCTGATCTTTGAATTTCAGGTCGCCCGGCTTGGGATTGAACGGGTGGGTAGGGCTGTTATCGATATCTTCCTGCGACTGGAAAATCCCGATCCACTCCACCATGTAGTTCGACATCCACGGAAGTCCCTCCTGGATCGTGTTATTGGTATCATAAAAAGGAGCCCTTACTTTCAGCACCTTGTTGCGGTTGGTCGAAAAGTTACCGTGAACCGTGTATTTCAACCCTCCCAGCCGGTTGGTATGGCTCAGCTCAAGCTCGAAGCCCTTGTTCTCCATTTTTGCGAAATTGACCGTCGGCGCATCCAGGCCGATGCTCATCGGAATTTCTATGTTGTACAAAATGTCATCCGTGATCTTCCTGTACAGATCGAGGGTTCCTGAAAGCTTCCCGTTGAAAAGAGAGAAATCCAGGCCTAGGTCGGTCAGCGTGGTGGTTTCCCATCTCAGGTTTTTATCCGTGAGCCGGGTTTGCACCACTCCCTGCTCCAGGGTGGCGAAAGGATAGGTAGAAACCGACAGGATGTCCTGGTAAGGATAGTAGTCGATATTCTGGTTGCCCAGCTTTCCCCACGAAGCACGGATTTTCAGATTGTGCAGCCAGCTGTTCCCTTTCAGAAATTCTTCGTTGGAAACCCTCCATCCTGCCGAGATGGACGGGAATCCGCCCCAACGGCTGCTGCTGTGCAGCCTGGAAGTACCATCGTACCTGAAATTTGCCTCCAGCAGGTATTTCTCCTTAAAGTTATAGCCCAGTCTTCCGAAAAAAGACTGTATGGCCCACTCATAGGAAGTCCCGGTCGTAGCCTGCCCGTTGACCGAGCCTCCGTCAATTTCGGTAAGGCCGCTGGAAGGATACGAAACTCTCGATCCCTGTAAAAAGCGGTTTACAAACGACTCCTGGTTATACCCGGCAAGCGCTTCCAGCGAATGCCCGCCTGCAAAATCCCTGCTGTAGTGAAGGGTAGAGTAGACCGTAGTAAGCAAAGACGTATTAAAATTGTCGCGCACGCCCAGCGTGGTCGAGACCCCGTTGTTCTGATATTGCCCGTCCGAGAAAAAATATACATCCACGGGATGGTCTACCAGCTTTGAAAAATCGCTCACAAAATTCACCGCGCCCTTGACGCTCCATTTGAGATTTTTGAGAATGTTGACATCCAGGTAAGTCTGGGCAGCCAGGTTATTCTTCTCGAAAGTGGTGCCGCCGCTGGCCAGTATGGAGACGGGGTTCCTGTTGGAAGGAATCCCCTGCCGGTAATTTCCTGCAAAACGCCCGCTTCCGTCGGGCAGGTAAACGGAAGTGGTCGGGTTCCGGGAATAGATCGTCAGCATGTAGTTGTCGTCGGTATAGGTGGGCTCATCGACAATTTTCCTTGTCCATGCAATTCTGCCGCCTATGCTTACGATATTATTGACCTTCGAATCGAGGTTAAGATTAAAATTGTACCGTTTAAAATCATGACCGGTCACAATGCCGTCCTGGTCAAGGTAGCCCAGCGCAAGGTTATAGGTAGTTTTGTCGCCGCCGCCGTTGGCAGAAAGATAGTGATTCTGAGAGGCCGCATTCCCCACCATGTACTTTACCCAGTCAAAATTGGGATAGCGCACCCGGTCGGTGGCAGTCCGGTAAGCGTCGATTTCCTGCTGGGTAAAAAGAGCCGCCTGGCTGGCCCTGGTCCGGGCGGTATTCCAGTACTCCATATAATCGGCCGAATTGGTCACCAGCTCGGGAAGAGCCGTCGGCTGATGCAGCTGGAAATCTGCACGGTAGTCGAGGTTAAACGAACCGGCGGCCCCTTTCTTGGTGGTGATGAGAATGACGCCGTTGGCTGCTCTTGCGCCGTAAATAGAAGACGAGGCAGCGTCTTTCAGCACCGATACCGATTCTATATTGTCGGCATTCAGGTTGGTCATATCGCCCACTATCCCGTCGATAAGGACCAGCGGGGCGTTTCCCACAGCGCTGAAAGTACCCATTCCGCGGATCGTCATGACCGCCCCGTCATCTCCGGGCTGCCCCGAATTCTGCACCACCTGCAGCCCGGGTACCTTCCCCTGCAAAAGATTCTGGGCATTCGGCGCGGGTCTTTTTACCAGCTCATCTGCCGAGATCGTGGAGACAGAGCCGGTAAGATTCACCTTCTTCTGTTCGCCGTATCCCACCACAATCACTTCTTCGAGCGCTTTTTCGTCTACCTCCAGCGATATCTCCAGGTTGGTGCGGCTGCCTACCGTCACTTCCTGACTGATATACCCGACAAAAGAAAACACCAGCACCGTATTACCGTCGGCTACGCTCAGCGAAAAACGCCCTTCTCCGTCGGTAATCGTTCCGGCCTGGGAGCCTTTGACCAGGATGCTCACGCCCGGCAGCAGCTCCCCTTTTTCATCGCGGACTACGCCTTTTACGTCCTGCCGGACTATTTCCGGGTGCACTATTTGCGGACTTTCCTCAGGTCTGGCGTCGCCGGCCTCCTGTTCGGTAAGCACTGCTACCTTCTGCTCTATACGCTTGCCCGTAATGAGATAGGAGTTACCCTTGGCTTTCCTGTACTTCAACCCGGTATCGGAAAGTATGGCACGGAGATTCTGCTCGATTCCCGCCGAGTAATCCAGCCTGTCGACCCTGACGCCGATGCCCTCTACCTGCTGGTCATTATAGAGAATATGCACCTTATAGCGCCCTTTCAGCTCGTTGAGTACTTCAGCCAGCTCGCGCGTATTTTCCGGCGAGACCGGAAAATGAGCGGACCGGCTACTCTGCACGGATGATTCAGCCCGGGCAATACCACTCAGAAGCAGCACAATCATCAGGGCCATAGCGATGACTTTTACTTTCAGTAAATCTGATTGCATCATTATTAGGATTGTTATTTGATTATTCGGATTTAGAAACCAGCGTGTATTTGTCCTTTTCCTTCTTCACGTCCAGATCCAGCACTTCGGCTACCGTCAGGAGGAGCTCTTCGCCCCGGTTTGCCTCATAGGTACCGGTCAGGGACAGCACTCCGAGCTCATCGTTTTCCAGGCCTACCTTCAGGTCATAGTTCTCAGACAGCATCTGCAATATTTCGGAAAGAGGCGTTTTTTCGAACCTGAACTGCCGGGCCACCCAGCTTCCCGAAGTTTCGGCCTTCGCCACTTCTTCGAATACCATTCCCCCGCCCGGGTCGAGTGTAACCTGGTCGCCCGGAGCCAGCACCACCTGGCTGAGCTGCCTGTCTGTGCCCCGGTACCGTAACTCTACCTTACCTTTGTTCAGCTTCACACGAGTGCCTCTCGAACGGGCAAACACGCTGAATTCAGTGCCGAGCACCACGACTTCGGCCGCATTTAACGTTTTCACCACAAACTTCCGGTCCCTGTCCATATGGACCACCGAAAACAATGCTTCACCGTGCAGCACTACTTCCCTGGTATCATTTCCAAAGCCGAACCTGGGCACCTGGAGCGACGTATTGGCGTTCAGCACCACCGAGCTTCCGTCGGGAAGCAACAGCGATCTCGTTTCACCGTAACCTGTCGTATAGGTTACATTAATGAACTTGTGATAGAAAGGAACGGCAATTGCTACGAGAAGCGTTGCCACGGCGGCGCACCATGCCATCCTGTACCAAATCCGAGTCTTCATTTGAGACCGGCTACCCTGATGGCTTCCGGTTGTTTGCATCCCCGCCGCATGGGTCCGTTCTTTTTTATCAAAAAAGCTCCTCAGCTTCCCGATGCCCCGGTCCTGGTCGGGCGTATACTGCAAACGCGCCAGCTCCCATTCATGCAGCCACGCGTAAAACCGCTCCTCATTCTCCTGGTCTTCCAGCCATTCTTCTATCTGCTTTGCTTCCAGGGGAGTTACCTTTCCGTCGAAATAATCAAAAATGCGCTGTTTGCTAAAAGTAATCCTCATTGCTGTTGCTCCCCCATTTTTCTCTTAATACATCTCTCAGGTGGTGACTCGCCTGGCGAATCTGTACTTCTACGGTACGAACCGAAATGCCCAGCTCATCGGCGATTTCCTGGTACCGCTTCCCTTCGAAACGGTTCATCAGGTAGATCTTTCTCCTGTGCAGGGGCAGGCCCTGAATAGCTGCCTCGACATCCCTCCGCAGCTCTTCATAGTGTGCCATTGCATCGGGCTGCTGGCTTTCGGGAGTGCTGCAGTAAGACACCTCCTCGAGGCCCGTATCGCGGCGCAGCGCCTGGCGCAGGTAATTAAATGCCCTGTGCCTGACGGTTTTGTACAGGTAAGACCGGTAAGAGGTGTTGATATCCCTGAATATATTTTCTTCGTAAAAATCACAGAAAACCTCCGCAACGAGATCTTCGGCAATAGCCGGCGAAGCCAGGAACCTGACGGCATGGCTGCAAAGCGATGTATAATAATTTCTGAACAGCAGCTCGCAACCCAGCTTGGGATCCTGCTCAAAAGCATGCCTGATAAAGCGTTCGTTATCAACCATAAGTGGCTCAACACCCGAAACCGGCTGCTCACCGGCTAAGTATTCACTTTTGCCGGCAGATTGCTTATCCCTGTTTTCTTCTGCCATAACGTATCCCGGAATTGAGAAATGAGCCTCCTTTTTGAACATCTTCCTATCAGACACATTGCCCTACCCAAAACCCTTATCTAATTACAATTTCATTATGGAATCGTACCACAAAATGTTTGAAATACGCCGTCAGGAAACAGCAGGGGCATAAAAAAAAGGAGAGGGGCAGATGATTCTCCCTCTCCTTTTTACCCGGCAACCTGAAAACCGGTTTATACCAACCAGCGTGCCCGGATCCCTAGACCTTCGTTATCCCCGGAATAGGTACTTCTGAAACCGGCCATTTCAGATCCCAGCTGTAGTCTTCGTATTTCGGCCCTATCGAGATATCCGAATTGATCGCATCTTCCCAGGTGATCTCCTGACCGCTGTATGCCACCATACGTCCCAGGATACCCAGCATCGTGCTGTTGGCCATCCATACGCCGTCGTTGATCGGTTTCCCGCTCCGTATCGAGGCAAAGAATTCGTCCTGCTCGGCCTGGTGCATCACGTTGCTCTTGCCCTGGAACTCCCAGGGATTTTTGCCGGTGATCTTATAATTTTTGTATATGGAGACATCGGCCTTCCCGTCAGAGCCAAATACTTCTACGGTATTTCTACCGGGACAGCCCAGGTGCTGACGACAATAATTATAGCCTTTAACGCCGTCGGCATATTCGTACTCAACAGCAAAATGATCGTAAATATTACCGAACAAAGGGTCGGTACGCTTCTGGCGGCCTCCTATCCCGATCGCTTTTATGGGTGTACGGTCGCCCAATACCCAGGCCATCATGTCGAGGCTATGCACCGATACTTCCGTTATAAAATCGCCCGACAGCCAGTGATAGTAATACCAGTTACGAAGCTGGTACTCCATGTCTGTCCAGCCGGCCTGCCGGGGAAACGACCAAAGCTCTCCGCCATAGCGGTAAGTCGTCACAGCGCGGATATCGCCGACTGCGCCATTGAGGACCCGGCCGAAAGTCTCGCGATTCGCTTTATCGTATCTAAAGCAAAACCCGCTTAACAGCGACAGGTTTTTCTCTTTCGCCAGCTTTGCAGAAGCCAGTATGCTGCGTACGCCCGGCGCATCTACGGCTACCGGCTTTTCGGCAAAAGCATGCTTCCCGGCTTTGACAGCGGCTGCCAGGTGAGCCGGCCTCGCATACGGCGGGGCGGCCAGCAGCACAACATCCACGCCCGAATCTATTACCTTCTGATAAGCGTCAAAACCGATAAACCGGTGCGCATTGTCGACCTTCACACGGTCTCCGCCCGTTTTCTGAAGAGTAGCTAAAGATTGGCTGAGCTTGTCCTCGAAGACGTCGCCCAGCGCGGTGATATGTACGCCGGGATCGGCCTTCAGCGCCTGGAGAGCCGCGCCGGTACCCCGGCCGCCGCATCCTACGAGGCCTACTTTCAGCACGTTGTTTTTATTTTCTGCGAACGCCGGACCGGCAATTGTATCGAGGCCTATCAAAGCAGTCCCCAGGACGGTAGCTCCCGTTTTCTTTAAAAACGTCCTCCGGGTATCCGGATTTTCAGGGTGAAAAGTGTTCATGGAATATGTTAAGGTTGTTTAGAAATTGCCGCAATATCAAAAATTTTAAGCGCTTTTACTAAAAACCCTTATCTCGGTTCAGGGCTATTGCGTGTTAAATAGAGGATTTTATTGCCGAAAAGATAACAAATGGAAATACTTTAGGGGCTTAGATCCTACGGATCTAAGCCCCCCGACATTTCCACCTGATCCGCAATCTGTCTACTCCTTTGTATCTCCGGGAAGGTTTTCCAGGTCGCGCATATCCTGCGGGCGACCTGTAGCCCGCTTATTACGTATCAGGTCAGGCAGGCTTATAAAACTGACGGGAACATTCTGAACGGTGAAAACGCTCCGGTTCTTATAACATTCGTCGAAAGTCACCCCCAAAGTAAAGTTCATGATATCAATCCAGCCATCATAACGGCTAAATGAAAGATAGCTAGGCACTTTCGTAAAATCTTCAGGTACAAATTCTCCATTTGTAAATCCATAGCGTGTCAGCGCCCTTACAAGACGCTGCGCATTCTCTTCACTTGGACCGACAAAGATATCGATATCACCCGTAGTACGAAGATACCCGTGGGCTATCACAGCATGTCCGCCAAGCACCACATATTCAACCTTTTCTTCGTTGAACAGGCTTATCAGACTTAAATATTCTTGTTCCATTGTCAGAACCGGGATTGGCAGGATTAGAGCGGTAGATAGACTTCGCAAACCGGATCAGCTTCAGCGCAGCCTCAAGACGTTCCTCCGGAGTTTTGGCCCACCAATATTCCTTATCATAAGAAGGAATATCATCAAAGGAAGTAGATTTATAAATCCTGCTCATATAGCAAAAATACAAATTTCCGCTATCCATGCGGTTCTCCTGCCATTTTATTGTTCGTCCTCGTATCCTTCATGAAGACAAACATCAGGAGTGAAATAAAAATCGCTATTGTAATGTACCAGTAAAACCACATTTCGTGGCCGATATTTTTCAGCCATAGCGCGATGTACTCCGCCGATCCGCCGAACACTGCGACGGTAAGGGCGTGCGGCAGCCCGACTCCTATCACCCTGATCTCTGCCGGGAATATCTCTGCCTTCACCACCACGCTGATGCTCGAATACATGCTGAGGATCAGCAGGTAGACCACCAGCAGGCCGAATATCTCCAGGTTTGACACGGCATTGCTGATCGCCGTCATCAGCGGTATCGTGGTACATACGCCCAATATGCCGAAGGCGATCAGCAGGGGACGGCGCCCGATCCGGTCGGAAATGGCACCGAAAAGAGGCTGCACCAGCGCAAAAACCGACAAGCTTACAAACGTGATCAGGGTAGAGTCCTCCTTGGAAATCCCTACCGTATTGACCAGGTACTTTTGCATGTAAATGATCGCCGTATAAAATGCGAGCGTTCCGCCCATGGTAAGCCCGACTACCATCATAATGGCCTTCGGGTGTTCGATCAGCTGCGACCATATCCCTTTTTTCCCGGCAGTCTTTGCGGTTGCCGCCTGGTAGGCCTTCGTCTCATGAAGGTTGTCATTCAGGTAAAACATGCCGAGCGTAAGAATGCTGCCGATGACAAAAGGTATCCGCCAGCCCCAGTTGTGAAGCTCTTCGTCGCTCAGCACAAATTTCTGCAGCACGATCAGCAGGCCCAGCGCCAGTATCTGGCCCCCGACGAGCGTAGCATACTGGAAGCTGGCATAAAATCCCCTCCTGTGCGGCGGGGACATTTCCGTCAGATAAGCTGTAGAGATCCCTGTTCCTCCTCCGATGCTCAAGCCCTGGATAAGCCTGCCCAAAAGCAGCAGGATCGGCGCGTATACCCCTATCTTTTCGTATGCAGGCGTTACGGCGATCAGGATAGAGCCAAACGACATAAGATATACGGACAGCAGCATCGACTTCCGGCGGCCGAACCGGTCGGCAAAGCTTCCGAGCACCCATCCGCCTACCGGGCGCATAAAAAAGCCCAGCGCAAAAACGCCGGCTGTCTGCAGAAGCTGGACCGTCTGGCTGCCGTGCGGAAAAAAGGAAGCCGAAAAATAAATAGCAAATGCCGAATAAATATACCAGTCGTACCACACCAGGAGATTGGCGAGGGAGCCGCTGATGATCGCCCTGATGCTGCGTTTGTTAGGATTAATTGCCTGAGACATTTAAGAAAAGCACAAAAATCAAACAATAAGGGTATACCGGAAATCGGAAAGCAAGCTGACCGTTTACGGTCATTGCAGTTTGATAGATCCCCAGGCGCAGCAAAAATAGTATTAAAATTATTTTGATTTGAATTCTGTAATTTGAAAAGAGGCATCTATCCTCCTTTTTAGCTTTAGCACTGCCTTAACATGGTAATCAGAGGTTTTTACGCGCCGGTATTCCCTATTATACGAAGGGATATTGTTAAAGGAATCAGTTTTAAAACACTCTTCAGGTAAAAAAATACGAAAAACCCGGACACAACAGACTATTGCTCTTCTGACAGGTACTTTATTTCTGCTGCTGTCAAGGCCCGGTCGTAGATGCGCAGCTCTTTCATCTTTCCCCTGAAATAATCAGTGGGCCCAAACCCGATCTGCAAAGGCTGGCTGCTTGCCAGGTCATAAGCCTTTGCATCAAAGGTGCCGGATTTACCAATGAGCTTGCCATCCAGGTAGAGTTCCAGATGATTTCCTTTTTTTATAGCGGTAATATGACGCCATCCAGGTAGTACCGGCTCTTCCCACATAACGCTCTTTCCGGCTTCATAGGCATAGATATGACCGGAAGGTAATGTAGTGCAAAACACTCTCCCGTCATGCTCTGCCATAGTCCATGCCCTGCGGTACTTCACATCCGGTGTCCGGTCGATCTGGTCAATACGTCTCCAGGTAGTATCGCCCTCGTAGGAATACACTTCGGCAAGAGGCAATGTGCCACCCAGGAAACGTCCGTTGTGTACCAGCATGCCCATTACTTCCAGCTCATTTCCAAGCCTGCCGACATCTGCCCAGTTTCCGATCCCTTCAAACCGGTACACCCGTCCGCTGGGCCAGGTTGCAACATATAGCTGCCCTTCGTATACAGTAAAAGAATAGGTCTGGGTATTATCACCCACCAGACCACAGTCAGTCCAGGTCTTCCCGTTATAGCGGTACACCTTACCCGTATCATAGCAGGTAGCATACAGGTAGTCATTATAAACGGCAAACGATATCACCCGCTTGTTGCCGTCATCATCGGGTGTTCCGCAGTCGACCCAGGTATTCGTCTTTTTGTTATAGCGAAAAAACCCGGGACTGTACAGAGATGACGCATAAAGCTCCTTCCGGAAAACTACCATTCCAGCGGCCGAGACGGCGCCAGGCAGTTGTCCGCAGTGGGTCCAGCGATGATCGGCCTCATACCTGAATATACTTCCTCCGGGGGTCGTGTTTTCCGACTCGGGCAAGGAAGATCCAGCCACCCTGTATTTGCCTGTTCCCACATAAAGATCACCGTCATAGACGGCCATCCCGATCACAGCATTGGAACTATCGGGGTTCCCGCAATCGGTCCATTTTTTATCGCCTTCGTAGCGGTATACACGACCGCTTTCCCCAAGGCCCGGCTCACAGGTTCCGGCATATAGCTTACCTTTGTAATTGGCCATCCCAAATGCAATGAGGGCATTCCCCGGTCGTCCGCAATCTACCCACCCCGACGCCTTATTATCGTCAATTCCAAACGTCAACTGCCGCGCATTGGCATGCGATGTCGTAACTGAATTCTCCATAAACCCTAAGCGAAACCCCCTCCTTAGTTTGCGATCATATCGGCTCACCAGGTCTCCGAGCACATCATTTACCGAATCATTCGTATGTACCCACAGCGAAATACTGAAATCGCCGGTTCCTAACGACAGAGACTTGTCAGACGGGATTTCGAGCCATTGATCTTTCCCGTTAAATTTCAGCGAACCTTCCGAATCCGGTTCGGAATTTTCGAAAACAGGATTACCATTTATCCGGCTCTCCCGTTTATACGAAGATTCATCATGGCTATTCCCGGTCAGCTTCAAATAGGCCAAAAGTCCCGTTTGCAGGCTGGATGGCGGAGTTCGCGTACACGATAAAAAAAGGAGGCAGCTCCCAAGGAAAAGCAGGAATCCTGCTAAAAATAGTCGATTTCTCATTTATATAAAGGTTTTTAATTGACGGCTCATTTTACATGAAGCCGGGAAAATTTCTTTGGTATCTTCATCGAATCTGCAAGGCTGATGATCTCGTAGAGAATACGTGTTTCTATACCGGCATCCCACGTGCTCGACACTCCTTCGAAATAAACCTGCGAAGTAGCTCCCTCATATCCCCCCTCATGAAGTATCGTAAGAGAAGGGATGTATCCCATCATATCATTACAATAGCCTAATATAAACGTCTCATTCCCAAATAGTTTCTTGACCTGCAGCGCATACTCCACCACCACTTCTCCTCCAAGCGACATCCAGGTCAGTCCTCCAAGGTTCCAGATCTGAACAGGATAATAAGGATAAGACTCCATCAATTTTTCTCCCCTGTCCAACTGGTCGATCAGCCGCCTCGACCACGTCTTTATATAACCGCTTGCAGAAGACTCAATCTTTAACAGCTCTTCCCTGGTCGGTACAGGGCTCAAAGGCAAATCGATTTCGCGGTATCCCGTATTTAAAATTGCCGGCAACTCCTTCATTTCCTGTCTGATAGTAGCTGAAAC
>MEDT01000005.1 GCA_001724175.1 Cytophagaceae bacterium SCN 52-12
GGCGGCGGCTTCTTCGGCGTGCATCCGCCGCCACCCAGCCCGACGGAAGAAGACAACTCCAAAGAAAGGGACGGCGATCTGCTCAGCGTAGCCAAACGGGTGCGGGATTACAAGCTGCCTGTCGTGGTCACCGGCGATTTCAACAATGTAGCGTGGGCAAGATCCTCCATACTTTTCAGGAAAACGAGCCGCCTTATCGACGCCCGTATCGGAAGGGGGATCCTGGCGACCTTTCATGCCAGACATTGGTTTTTCAGGGTCCCGCTGGACCTGTTGTTCCATAGTCCGGATATCTTTATCGATAAGCTTTTTATCTACCCTTCCATTGGCTCCGATCATTTCCCGATGGGTTGTATTTTTCATATCGACAGGCGTTCCGACGAGCAGGAAGAAGAAGTAGAAAATCTCGAACAGGGCGAGATGCAGGAAGTGAACGAGCTGATCGACGAAGGAAAAGCCGAGGAAAGCGAGAACCGGTAAATCGCCCGGCGTCAATCCGGGACTTTGTATACCACCGTATTCATGTTTACGCCGGCTCCCATAGCGGCAAAAACCAGGCGCTGCCCCCGGGAGACCGCATGGTTTTCAAGCTTTCCTTTTGACATCAGATCAAACATGGTGGGCAGGGTCGCGACGGAGCTGTTGCCGAGGCAGGAGATCGTCATAGGCATTAAATGTTTCGACGGCCCGGGCAGGCCATACAGGCTAAAGAGCTGCTTGAGAATTGCCTCATCCATCTTTTCGTTTGCCTGGTGAATGAGGAATTTATCTATTTCGCAAAGGGAAAGCTCCGCCTTTTCCAGCGTCTCCCTGATCATGCCCGGCACTGTCCTTAAAATATTTTCGTATAGCTTGTGCCCGTTCATTTTGAGAAAGAGCGTACGCTCGCCGAATGCAGGATTGGCCGAAACGCCCATGCGGATCAGATAGGCAAGATCACCGGCATAGGATTTAACGGTTTCTGCCAGTATACCGACAGGATTTTCACACCCGACGGCTTCTACAATGACCGCACCGGCCCCGTCCGAATAGATCATGCTGTCGCGATCATGCGGATCGCATATACGCGAAAGTGTTTCCGCGCCGATTACCATGATCTTTTTTGCATAACCTGATTTCAAGAGCCGGTCGGCTTGTATCAGTCCCTGCAGCCACCCCGCACAGCCGAACGGCAGGTCGACGGCTACAGTAAGCGGGTTCGTAACCTGCAGGCGGTATTTCACCCTGGAAGCCAGCGCCGGGACAAACTCGCTTATGCGGTTATCGGCGCGTATGTCGCCAAAATTGTGTGCAACTATTATGTAATCAAGACTTTCCGGGTCTGTTCCGGACGAAGTCAAAGCTTCTTTTGCAGCCAGGAAGGCAATATCGGAGGTAACCAGATCGTCGGTAACGTAACGGCGTTCCTTTATGCCGGTTATCTTTTCTAATTTTTTAATAATTTCTGCCGTAGGCCTGACCTGCTTCGTCCCGTCCGGATCATAAAAGACATGGTTAATGAAGTCTTCATTTACAATACGGCGGGTAGGTATATAACTTCCGCTGCCGGTGATAACCGAGTAATTTCCTGGCTGCATTTCTCTGATGCCGGGTTGAATCCTATACCCTCCTCACATTGACTGCATTGAGCCCTCTTTTTCCCTGAGCAAGCTCAAAAACTACCTTGTCATTTTCCCGCACTTCGTCAAAAAGACCGGATGAATGGACAAAAACATCCTCTCCTCCCTGTACAGGTGTAATAAACCCAAACCCTTTCAGGGGATTGAAAAATTTTACGATTCCCTCTTTCATTGTTCTGCTTGTTTAAAAATTAAATTATGTTCAGTTTATTTTCTTTTCCGGTACGGAGGAACAGGAGTAAAGAAGGCCGGCGTAGGTTAAAAAAACCGACAAATCATCCTATTGCTTCGTTTATGTGCGGCAATCCGAATTCCTTCAAGCTTTTGACATGAGACCTGAATGCTACCCTTAAAGAAGGATTTTCAAGGTATTTCAGCCCGAAATCCTCCGCGGTCTGCTTAATGATTGCGGATATCTCCGGGTAATGTACATGACATATCTTAGGAAAAAGATGGTGCTCTATCTGGTAGTTCAGCCCTCCCAGGTACCAGGTCAGTATTTTGCTCCCGGGAGCAAAATTAACAGTGGTTTCCAGCTGATGGACAGCCCAGTCATTCCTGAGCCTTCCCGCTGAGTCAGGCAAAGGATAGGCGGTGCCTTCTACCGAATGCGCAAGCTGAAATACGATGGTCAGGATAAGCCCCGATGTAATATGCATAACGAGGAAGCCTGCGAGAATTTCCCGGAATGGTATTCCGGAAACCAGAACAGGTAACCCGAAAAATATCCCGAAATAAAACAGCTTCACCAATATCAGGCCCGCCAGCATTTTCCTGTTCTCAGGCGCACTCTGCCGGTTGATTCCTGTTTTTATAAATCCGCGGTACTGGAAAAAGTCTTTCAGTGTAACCCAATAGAGCGTAAGAATGCTGTAGAAAAAGAAAGCATACAACCATTGCCAGCGATGCGGGCTGCCCGGTACCAGATGAGGTGACAGCTTCACTACTCCCCTGTCGCGGATGTCCTCGTCCAACCCCGTCACGTTTGTATAGGTATGATGAAGCACGTTATGCTGGAACTTCCAGTTCTTCACACCCACTCCTACCAGGTAAAGCGTGTATCCGAGCCACTTGTTAATGCCTGCGCTGCCGGAATATGCCCCGTGGTTAGCATCGTGCATGATGTTCATCCCTATGCCGGACACCGCCAGCCCCATGATCAGCCATAGCGGTAATGCCATGCCCAGAGCAGGCCTGTAAACGAGAAGAACAATAAACGGGATAATATACGCAGACAGGAAAATGATTGTTTTCCATACCATTCTCCTATCCCCATGACGGGATATCTTCCGTTCCCGGAAATGAGCGTCTACTCTCTTTTTTAAAATGGTATAAAAATGACTTTTCGTTTCCGGGCAGAATCTGACCTTTTCTTGCTGGCGCATTTATTTTTTGATTTAGATGAATCGAAAAATGAAAGGCCAAATAAAAACTAGTCGATCCGGACGGTAAGCATTCTTCAACAATGGAACGCTAAGGTACGGGAATTGTTTGGATTTGCTGCAAATTAGTTTTCTTCAGCCAATTCACAAACACCATACAGGCTGATACACAGCAACTTAATTCACGTATTAAAATTTTCTTCCAAACCTGTTTTTGTGAGGAACAGAATTCAATAAATTTGCATAATCAGTTATGTAATTAATTATGGAGCCATGAATGTATTCGACAGGACGGGTAAAATGGCGTTAGGCAGCAGGCTCAGGGTCCTTACGGCAAAATTTACGGATGACGGCGCAGGTATATACGGTCTTTATGATATTAAGCTTGTCCCGAAATGGTTCCCGGTATTTTTCGTGCTTTCGGAAGACGGGGAAAAAACGGTTACCGCGATTGCTTCCGAGATCGGGCATTCACAGCCTTCCGTTACGAAGATCATTAAGGAAATGGCGGCGGCAGGCCTGGTGAAAGATAATCTTAAGGCAAAAGACAAAAGGAAAAACCTTGTCGGGCTGACGCCCGCAGGAGAAGCTCTTAACGCAAAGATGAAAGAATTGTACCTGGACGTGGAAGGCGCGGTCGGGAACATCATCAGCGAAGCTACCTACGATCTTTGGGAAGCCGTGAAGGAATGGGAATTCTTATTGGAGCAAAAATCTCTTCTGCGGAGAGTGCAGGAGCAAAAGAAAGCCCGTGAAAGCAAAGACATCCGGATTGTGCCCTACGAGCCGCAATATAAAGCGGCGTTCAGATCGCTTAATGAAGAATGGATTTCCCGGTATTTTGAAATGGAAGAATCCGATTACAGGACGCTTGACAACCCGGAGGAAGACATTCTGAGCAAAGGTGGAAAAATATTCGTCGCCTTGTACCAGGATAGGCCCGTCGGTGTCTGCGCATTGAAAAAAGCAGGCAATGCCCACTACGATTACGAAATGGTCAAGATGGCCGTAGCGCCGGAAGCCCGGGGCAAAAGCATCGGGCTGCTGCTCGGAAACGCAATTATCAACGCAGCCAGGGAGCTGGGAGCGTCTAAGATCTATCTGGAGGGCAATACGATTCTGAAGGCGTCCATCGGTTTATACCAAAAGCTCGGTTTCCGGAAAATAGCGGGTTATCCCTCCTCCTATAAGCGGGTCAACATCCACATGGAACTTGAGCTGTAACAGAGGAAAAATAAAAAAAGCAGGAAATACAACCTTTAACCGCAACGAAATGATCAGGAAAGGAACATTGGAGCTGATCAACAACACACCGCTGGTACTGCTGGACAAACTGGCGCCGGGAAAGGCAATCTACGGGAAACTGGAATTTGTGCAGCCCGGCGGGAGCGTAAAAGACAGGGTGGCGTACCAGATGATCAGGGATGCCTACGCCGACGGCCGTTTAAAGAAAGGACAGGTTGTCGTGGAGATGACCAGCGGCAACGCGGGCGCAGGCCTGGCCGTTGTCTGTAAGCAGTTCGGCAACCCGTTTGTCGCGGTCATGTCGGAGGGGAACAGTCCCGAAAGAAGAAAGATACTGAAAGCGCTGGGCGCGGAGCTGCTCCTGACCAGGCAGGTCGACGGCACGCCCGGGATGGTAACGGGTCAGGACATAGCCTATGCAGGCGAAGTGGCAAAGGAATATGCTGCCGAAAACAACGGTTTCTATGTCGATCAGTTCCATAACCCGTCAAATGTTTTAGCTCACTACAATACGACAGGGCCCGAAATCTGGAATGATTTACCTGAAATAGAAGCGTTTCTTGCGTCCATAGGAAGCGGAGGTACTTTTGTAGGGACCTCCAAATTTCTTAAATCTCAAAACAGGGATATCAGATGCATCGCGGCCGAGCCCCGGAACGCGGCGGTCATAAAAACAGGCGTAGTCGGGTCTGCCCGGCATATTATCCAGGGAACCGGCTATAGCTCCGTGCCGCCGCATTGGGTAGAAGGCCTGGCTGATGACATCGTCACCGTTACAGACGAAGAGGTACTCGACATGACAAAAAGATTGAGCCGCGAGCAGGGACTATTTGTCGGCTATTCTTCGGGCGCCAATGTTGCGGCAGCTCTGAATTACCTGGAATCCCATCCGGACATTAAGAACATTGTCACGGTATTATGCGACACAGGGTATAAGTATTCGGATTTGTAGGCGCTGTACTAAAAACCACTGAACCGATTCCGCTGTATTTAAAAAAGAAAAGCTAACTTTAGCACGACTCCCTATACTGCCGGAGCGCACACTGATATGAAAGAGGACAAACTATATATCGGGTGTTCAAGCTATGCCACGCCATCCTGGAAAACCTTGTTTTACCCGGACGGCCTGCCAAAGAAAGAATGGTTTGACTATTATTCCAGACACTTTAACACCTACGAGTATAACGGAACATTCTACAGGTTCCCGACCGTACAGGGCTTGTTGTCGTGGCATGATAAAGTCCCCGACGATTTCAGGTTCAGCGTTAAGGTTCCGAGGACGATCACCCATCTTAAAAGGCTGGAGCGGTGTGAAGACGAAATAGAAGAATTTTACCTGGTAAGCAGCGAAGGGTTCAAAAATAAACTGGCCTGTATCCTCTGGCAGCTACCGCCGGGTTTCAGCTATAGCAAGGACAGGTTGAAATCCGTTGTACGTGTGATGAACCCCGGTTTCAAAAACGTCGTCGAATTCCGGCATGAAAGCTGGTGGCGGGAAGACGTCATGGCAGAGCTCAGCAAAAATGAGATTACTTTCTGCAATGTAAGCTATCCGCAGCTGCCGGCTGCAATCCGGCAGACTACTTCGATAGGGTATATACGCATGCATGGCGTCCCCAAATTATTCTATTCGGAATATTCCAGGGAAGACGTTGAAGCCGTTTATCGCGAAGTAAAAGAAGCGGGGTTCGGGGAAGCCTATATCTATTTCAACAATACGGCATCGACGGCGGGGATAATCAACGCTTTACAGCTCAGGGCAATTTCACATCAAAAGGACAAATGAGTACATCAGGTAAACATACTATTTATACCATAGGCCATTCTACACACAGTTTAGATGAATTTATGGCGATGCTGCAGTCTTTCGGGATCAAAACGCTGGCCGACATAAGAAGGCTCCCCGGTTCCAGGAGATTCCCGCAGTTTAATAAGGACAGCCTGGAAATTTCACTGGCAGGAAACGGCATACGTTACCTGTACCTGAAAGAGCTGAGCGGCCGGAGAAAAATGCATAAGGATTCTCATAATACCCGTTGGCGCAATGCTTCCTTCCGTGGCTACGCGGATTATATGGAAACCGGGGAATTCGTAGAAGGTGTTCAATTGTTAGAAGCCGCCGCATCGGAATCGCCGACCGCATATATGTGTGCCGAAGCCGTGTGGTGGCGCTGCCATCGGGCTCTGGTGTCCGATTATCTGAAAGCAAAAGGATGGACGGTGATGCATATTATGGGCGTGGATAAAGCGGAAGAACATTCCTACACGTCGCCGGCGAGGATAATCGGCGACCGGGTGTCTTATTCTGATCATGATCTGTTTAACCCGTAAAATATTGATGAATATGAAATTTAAAACAGGCGACAAAGTAAGCTGGAACTCGGAAGCAGGGAAAGTTTCGGGCACGATAATAAAAGTGCACACAAGAGACTTCGATTATAAAGGCTATACGCATCACGCTACGGAAGCCGATCCGCAATATGAAATAAAAAGCGACAAGACAGACCATATCGCCGCGCATAAGGGAACGGCGCTGACAAAGATCTGACTAAAAGATGAGGTTCCGGCAGGCCATTGCTAATCAATAATATCCTCCGATGCATCCGGATCGCCTTTGGCCGGGCCATGCCATATCCCGCCGCCGAACGTGACGATAAATAGCTTTTCAGGATCGCGCGGATCGGGATCCACCCGTTTTCCCCATTTGAAATTATAGCCTTTGATCCGCTCCCACGACTTACCGGCGTCTTCCGACCGGTAGGCGGAGCCATTGAACCCGCAGGCGTAGAAAACGCCTGCGCGCGCGTCGTAGGTGATGTCGTGAAGGTGCTGGTCATGTTGCAGCACGTGCTGCCAGGTTTTACCGTCGTTTTCGGAAATGAAAATCCCGCCGCCGGTGTCCGGTGAAAACCTGCCGTTCGATTTGCGGCCCCATGCGGATAAGATCAGTCGGTGCTCATCTGCTGGATCGACGGCCAGGCTTGTGGGACCATTGGTACCGTGGGGCAGCTGCACTTTCGTCCAGGATCCGGCTCCGTCGGTAGAACGGTACAATGCGCCGTCGCCCGCCCCTGTGCTGCCATCTTCGCTGCGCCGGCTCACGACCAGGAACAAAGCATGATCCTTTTCTCTTTTGAAGATGCGCCAGGCAAAAGGCTCATTGCCGTCAATTCCGTTGTTTTTCGGTTTCCAGCTCCTGCCGCCATCGACAGACTTATATACGCCCTTGCCGAAAACGCAGACATATAAGGTGCGGCTTCGGGGATTGCTTGCGCGATCGATCAGGATGTGCGTCATGGCTCCCTCGCCGATGTCATTGCTGACCGGCTTCCACGTTTTACCGGCGTCTTCGCTGAGCAAAACGCCGCCTTTATAGCCTTTCGTACCGCTTTTCCGCCACATTTTCGGACGCGGCAGATCGTGCGTACCGCTCATCGCCGCCCATACACGGCCTTTTATCTCCGGGTCAAATTCAAGCCAGTAGGTACTATTGGCCCAGGCCTTCGGAACGCCGTTATTCCGGGTAGCGCTAAGCCAGCTTTCTCCGCCGTCGCGGCTTTCCATAAGCCCTATGTCGGTATTGGCGATAAAAACGTGATTTTTGTCAAACGGATCGAAAACGATGGCATAGCTCGTCGTCACTTCCAAACCGCGCGAAATCCAGCCGCCCCCGGGCTTCCTCTGCGTGTAAACCTGTTCCCAGCTTTTACCGCCATTCTGCGTTTTGACGGTGCGGCCAAAATCGGTGGCATAGCAAATGTCCGGGTCGGTGGGCGCCACGCCCATCGAAAACGGGTTTTCGCCCCATGTCGGGCCGAAGCGCTCAGTGATCCATTCGGTTTCGAAGTTTTTGGAGGGTATGTGCCTGCTTTTGGCCAGGTCGTCTTTCCAGACCAGCTTCCATGTTTGTCCGTAGTCCTCGCTCCTGGCCACGCCGATGCAGGTAGTGTCGGCATGGACTTTCAGGTTTGCGTACGATACATACAGAACGTTCGGGTGTAGCGCGCTGGTGGCAATGCTTCGCCATTCGGGCGCTTCGGCGCCCTTCATGGCGAAGCCGGTCAATCCTGCCTGCCTGTTTTCCCAGCTTTCACCGCCATTACCGGTATAGAAGATCCCTGAGTTTTCCGGGGTTGCATTGAAATAAGATGTACCCGAAATAGCGTAGATAATGAAACTTTTGCTTTTGGCATCAAAACCGCCTGTAAACCCGGTCAGCGCTTTTACTGCAGGATTGCGATTGATTTTCCAGGCGCCTTTCTCCCGTTTCGTAATCGTATTTTGCCCACAGACGTAGATCGTCCTGTCGTTGCGGGGCGAGGCAGGATGAATGAAAATGGCTTTCGTCCGCCCGGCCAGTTCCCGTTCTTTCCGCCAGCTGGCGCCGCCGTCACCTGAAACGTAGAACGCGGGTCTGTCATCAAGGGAAATGGCTGCATACAGCCTTCCGGAATCGGCCGGATCGACCGCAAATGCCTGTACCGTCCTTACGGTGCTATCCTTTGTTACGATCTTTTCACCGGCGTGATCGCCCTGCGAAACAATACCGCTGACATCTGAAGCAGCCGGATAAAACAGCGACCAGGTATTTCCCCGATCTGTGCTTTTGTACAAGCCGATCGAATTTGCATAAACCGTATTGGAGTCGACCGGGTCGAAGACGAAGTAATGCACCGGGCCTTTGAGATTAAACATCCGCCACGATTTGCCTCCGTTGCCGGTCGCAAACGAACCTGTCATATCACAGGCTACCATCGCCCGGTTGACATTGTGCGGGCTCACTGCAGGATAAAACATCGCCCCTCCCCCGCCGAACCCGACAAATCCCCATCGATCGTTCCGGTCTTTCGAATTTTCAGGGCCGGCCTGCTCCGTCAGCGGAACGCCGTGCCAGACACTCGATCCGAAAGTGTTGATATAGATTTTTTCCGGGTCGTTGCGGTCAAGCGAAATCCGCTGGCCCCAATGGAAATCGTAGCCTTTGATCCTGTTCCAGGTTTTCCCGTAATCATCGCTCCGGTAGGCGGCGCTATTGAAAGTATTGCAGTAAAGCCGTCCCGGATGATAGGGATCAGCCGTTACGTCGTATACATATTGCTTTTTGTCGAAAATGCTCTTCCAGGTTGTTCCGCCATCTTCGGAGAGGAAAATACCGCCCGGGATTTCCAGCTTCCTGTTTCCACCCGTTGCCCGCGCAACGTCGCCGCCGACCAGGTCGCTGAGGTCGATATCCGCCCAGCCGGCCAGGTAGAGGCGGTCGGGGTTTTGCGGATCACATTCCATCCCATTCGGGAAAAGCAGGCCGTCTGATACGTCCAGCCTGACCCAATGCTCGGCCCCGTCTGTCGACCGGTAAACCGCTCCCGGATAAAACTCCCGGCCTTTTTTGCCGTTTTTGTGCGCCGGCGTAGCGCTTACGGTCAGGAAAAGCGTGCCGTTGCCCGTGCGGGTCAGTTCAAAAGCGCAGGTGTTCTCGCCGATCCCGTTGTTCTTCAATTGCCAGGTTTTGCCGTCGTCCGTGGATTTGAATACGCCTTTGGAGTATACGCTGACATATAATGTACGCTTGCCGGGCTCGGAAGCCGGGTCCAGGATAATGCTCGTGGCAGGCGAATCCGCTCCCATGCCGTCGACGCTGGGCTGCCAGGTTTTGCCGCCGTCGGTGGAGACGCACACGCCGCCTCTCGCCCTTTCTTTCCAGGCGGGGTTCCGGGTCATTTTACCCCGCGGAAAATCGTGCATACCCGACCACACCGACCAGACTTTCCCCTTCACTTCCGGGTCAAATTCCACCCAGTAGCAGGTATTGACCCATTCCGAAGGCACGCCGTCCGCCGCCCGCACCCAGCTTTTGCCGCCGTTGAAGCTATGATGAAAGCCGATGTCGGTATAGCTGATCGCAATGTGGCTGCTGTCGAACGGATCGAAATGAACGCCGTAGCTGGTGGTCACGTCGAGGCCGCGGCTTTTGAAGGAGCCGTCGGCCTGCGGTTCGCTGTAGATCTCTCGCCACGACCTCCCGCCGTCCGTGGTCTTCATCGTCCGGTACCAATCGGTGACGATGGCCGTATTTCCGTCGAGCGGGGACACGCCTACGTCCATCAGCCGGATGTATTCGCCGCCGAATGCCTTCGCCGTCCAGGCGTCCTGCAGGTTGGCGACGTCGATCCCGTCTTTCACGCCGTAGCGGCCCGAACCTCCCCCGCCCTTCCAGACCCAATCCCAGTTTTTACCGGCGTCGGCCGATTTCAATGCGCCATACCAATACACCAGGCCGCTACCCTTTTTCTCTTCGTAGCGGTTCGTCACCAGATACACTTTACGGGCGTCGAATTCGGCGCAGGAAATCATGGAATAGCTGGGCCTGATCCCCGCTTTCACATTGGTAATAAATGCGTGATCGCTTCGCTTCCATGTACTTCCTCGATCCTCCGAAATCCAGAGCTCGCTATGCCCGAACTCCTCCCGGATCTCCTGCGAAGCATCGTGATGCAGCGCATAAAATATTTCTTTCCCTCCTTTCGATTCGCTGCCGGCCGTGAAAGAGAACGCCGGGCTCATTGCCTTCGGAAATGCCTTCGGAGTGATCTTGTGTGTGTTTTTGTCAAAAATAAAAATAGATTCTGCCGTAAAAATAACCAGCTCGTTCTTCGCTCCGGACGCATTGGTGTACAAATAGTCGATCTGTTTGCCGACATCCTTTTTCTCCCAGGTCTTACCGCCGTTCACCGAGTAAAACAAGAATCTGCCCATTCCGAAATACAGCGCAGAAGCGCGTACCGGGTCGACGCGAATGCTTCCTATCCGTCCTTCGCCTGGCTCATACAGGGAGGCTGGCCTGGTATGAATCCGGTAGGCAGCATGGTCGCCGGAGTAGGATCCGGCCAGTACATCCGCTTTTTGGGGAAACAGCTGCTCCCAGGTTTTGCCGCCGTCGGTGCTCCTGTTCAGTGTGCCGGAACCGATGTAGATGACATTGGAATCGGCAGGATCGTAGGCAAAGCTGTCCGCGCCGTTCGGAAAATTGATCTGGTCGTAAGAATTGCCGCCATCTTTGGTAAGGTACGAGCCGGTCATGTCGCATTTGAGCAGGAAGGCAGAAGTGCTATGATAGGAGAATGTCGGGATGAAAGTTGCGCCGCCGCCGCCCGGCCCGATCTTCTCCCACTGCGGCTTCCGGTCTTTGTCTATAGAGCCGTCACGGCAGACCAACCGGAACGCAAGGGTACCTCCAAGCATACCCAGCCAAAGGGCGGCTTTCCATAAGTTTTTGAAATGCATACTGAAAATGAATTAAATGGCGGGATCGTAGGATCGGAAACGGCGGCCGGAAGGCCGCCGTTTCCGATGACCTGCCGGGATCAATAGCCGGGATTCTGGCCTATCGCTTTCGCATCAAGGGCCGGAATGGGCAGCAGATAGTCGTTCTCGTCGTAGCCCTGCGCGTTGTCCGGCAGGTTGACCTGCTCGAGAATACGCTTTCTCAGCACATCGAAATAGCGGTCATTTTCGAAGCAGAGCTCATAGCTTCTTTCGTCGATCACCTTCTGGTCAAACTGCGCTTTGGTCATGGCCAGCGTCGCGCGGGCTTCCTGGCCGGTGCCTTCATTGGCGCGGTCGATGATCATATTCAGCCGGTCTACGGCGAGCTGGGTAGGGCCATTGCCGGCCATGTTGGCCGCTTCGGCGTAGATGAGCAATATATCGGCAAATCGCAGGAGCTTCATTTCAATGCCGGAATTCCCGCCTCCTACCTGCTGCTCATAAGTAAGATTAGGCATGTTGTACTTGCCGATGTAAGGTACACCGTCGGCAGATTGGGACCAGTTGATAACGGGCGCCGAAGGGTCATAAATGTCCGAGGTAAAGTCGAGGAGCAGGTAACTGTGCTTGCGGGGCTGCTCGGGATAAATGTTCGTTGCCCAATAGATCTTCACAGGGCCGCCGCTCCATCCGTCCATTTCGGAAGGCGCCCAGGTATTACCGGGCATATAAGGTGTTTGCGGTGAGGAATGGAAAGCGAACATGACTTCCATGTTGTGGTTATTGGATGTCTTAAATACATCCCGGAAGCCCGGCAGCAACTCATACGGGCCGTTGGTGATCACGTCGTCGGCCATATCGCGAGCCTTGGCATAGTTTTCGGTCTGGTTGAGCGGCGCAGTGGCGCGGGTCAGGTATACTTTGGCCAGGTATCCTTTTGCGGTCCATTTATTAGGCTTTCCCGGCGTTCCGGCGGTAAAGTCGCCGAGGTGCTCAGCCGCAAAGGCCAGATCGGCTTCGAGCAAATCGTATACCTGCGCAATTTCGAGCCGTGAGTCCGGTGTCAACGGCGTCAAAACCGGGTCGGGCGTGTCTTCGGTGATGTAGGGGATTTTGCCATACAGGCGCACCAGCGTGAAATAATTGAATGCCCTGAGGAAGCGCCCCTGGGCGATGACCCTGTCGATATCCTCCTGCGGGTTACCGGAAAGGCTGCCCTGTTTCACCGCTTTCAAAACCGCGTTGACATTGGCGACGGCTTTGTAATGCCAGCTCCACAAATCGTTGAACGACGTCGCGGCAATATCCAGGCTGGCGCCTTCAAACTGCCCGTCGGGGAAAGCCGGGATGTTCTGGTAGCCTCCCCATTCGACAAACAACGCATTCATCGAGCCCGCATAGGCTGCTTCACATTGCGCCACGGTAGTATAAAAGTTCTGAGGCGTTGAAATACCTTCCGGCATCTCTTCCAGGCCCTGGCAGGAAAAGCACGCGATCGTCAGCAATATCGCTGTCAGGCTTCTGCCCTTATATGATGAGTTCTTTTTCATTCTGATCCTTGTTAAAATGTTAGATTGACGCCGAACATGAATACTTTGGCAGTAGGATAATTGCTCAGGTCGATACCCAGCCCGCCGGCGCCGCCGGCGTTGAACGAACTTACTTCGGGGTCATACCCGGTGTACCGGGTCAAGGTAAAAAGGTTGATGGCAGTGACATAGGCCGCCAGCCTGCCGGCGCCTATCTTGCCTGCAATAGCCGAAGGAATGGTGTAGTTCAGCGTGATGTTCTTCATCCGCAGGTAGGAGCCGTCCTCGACCCACCGGCTCGACCGCTGATCGACGCCTATTCCCGCCGTCTGGTTCGATCCCAGGTCCAGCTCATTCCGCTCCCGCGTGCCCATGAACACCGGCACATCGGTATCCTGGTTTTCCGCCGTCCAGCGGTTTTTGAGGTTGGCGCTCAGGCCGTTCGAAGGATTTTCCGTTTTAATGCGCACGGCATTGAAAATCTGATTGCCATAGCTGCCCTGGATCAGGAATGTGAGATCGAAATCCTTGTAGCTGATGCCGTTGTTCCAGCCATAGATGAACTTAGGCGACGCATTCCCGATCACTTCCAGGCCGTCGCCGGCGCGGGTGATCTTTCCGTCTCCATTCACATCCTTCCATTTGGCCTCACCGGGCGCCTGCCCCATTTTCCGGGCCTCTTCCCTTTCGGCCTCGCTCCACGTACCCAGGTTCACATACCCGCGCATCTGGTCGACCGGCTGCCCTACCTGCAGGTATTTCAGGGAAAAGCCGCTTCCGTAGATCTGGTACCCGCCGCCGGTATTGGTACGGATCGCCAGGGGAGCATCGTCGAGCAGGGCAAGTACTTTACTCCTGTTGAAGGAAATGTTGAACGATGTATTCCAGCGCAGCTTATTGCCCGAAAAAGGCTTGCCTTCCACCGAGATCTCAAACCCTTTGTTTTCAATAGAACCTACATTGGAGAGGATGGTGGCAAATCCGGTATAAGCTTCCACCTGCTTATTGAGCAGCAGGTCTTTGGTTTTCTTCCTGTAAACATCTACTGTCGCTACGAGCCTTTCGCCGAAGAAGCCCAGGTCCATACCTACGTTGACCTGCTCGGTGGTTTCCCATTTCAGGTCGGGATTGGCGGCCCTGCCCAGCTGGAAGCCGATATTCGGAATGTTGGTGCCGTCGTAGGGATAGTTGAAGCCGGACGCGACGGTTGCGAGCGTCTGGTAAGGCTGAATGGCCTGGTTGCCCGTTTTACCCCAGCTGCCGCGCAGCTTCAGGTTCGAGATGGCATTCACGTCTTTCAGGAATTCCTCCTGCGAGATCCGCCAGGCTGCGGCTGCGGAGGGGAAAGAGCCCCACTTGTTATTGGTCCCGAAAACCGATGAGCCGTCTGCACGGTAGCTGGCCGTGATCATGTATTTTTCATCAAATACGTAGTTCACGCGGCCGAGGAAAGAGTTCAATACCTGTTTGTACTGCGAGTTGTACCGCTCATTAATCTGAGATGCGCCGCCCAGGTCGTTGATGCCCGTGTCGTCGCTGAAAAAGCCCTGTGCGGAAATAAATGAGCTCCTTGACTGTATCAGCTGCTGTTCCGCCACACCGGTGACGGTCAATGCATGCTTCTCAGCGAAAACGTTAGTGTATGTCAGGATGTTGGAATTCTGGAAATACTGGTAGCTGTTTTCTGCCAGATCGCCCAGGCCGCTTACACCGCGTCCGGGCTGGGTTTTGGTGCTGTAATAACGCTGCTCGTTGTTGGAGTTAATGCTTCCCGCCCCGGTAACCCGCAGTGAAAGCCCTTTCAGCAGTTTGAAATCGAGGAATGTGCTGATCTCGTTGGTAATGTTATTCTTCTCCGCCTTAGTTTCCAATGCCGTGGCTACCGGGTTCCATACGTCGTTATCGGCATAGATCTTCGAGCCGTCGGGGCCGCCTTTCAATGCCTTGGTGTTGTAGTTCCCGTTGGCGTCGTACACAGGCGTGATCGGGTCGAACCGGGCGACGGTATTGATCACCTGACCGAGGATATCCCCGAAGCGCGTTCCCTCTCCCACCGGCGGCACATTTCCCCTGTCCTTGATCACGTTCAGGTTGATGCCGGCATTCATCCAGCCGGTAACCTTGAAATCCAGGTTGCTTCTTAAATTGTAGCGGACGTACCTGGTATTCAATACAATTCCCTGCTGGTTCATATAGCCCGCCGATACAAAGTACCGCGCAGACTCATTGCCGCCGCTCACCGACAGCTGGTGGTTCTGCATTTTGCCTTTCCGGTAAATCTCATCCTGCCAGTCGGTACCGCCATTGGCGTCCAGCCTGGCGATCTGTTCCGAAGAAAAAGGCAGCACCGGCTCAATGGGAGCGCTGGGCGTACCGTTTTGGGTGGCGGCCCAGTCGTTGGACTTCCGTGCATAGTCGCCCGCATTCATGAGGTCAAGCTTATGGCTGAGCGATTGTACGCCCATACTGAACCCATAGCTGAACACAGCCTTGCCCGACGCGCCTCTTTTGGTAGTAATCAATATCACGCCGTTAGCTCCACGCGCTCCGTAAATCGCCGTGGCCGAAGCATCCTTCAAAACTTCCAGCGATTCGATGTCATTCGGGTTGATGGTCGATATATTTACCCCCTGAATCCCGTCTACCACCACCAGCGCATTGTTGCCGCCGGTAATGGAATTACCGCCCCTTACGCGGATCGTGGCATTACCGCCTGGAGCCCCGTCCGTGTTCTGCACCATCACCCCTGCGGCTCGGCCCTGCAATGCCTGGTCCACACGCTGCGTAGGCAATCGCGTCAGGTCGGCGCCTTTTACCGAGCTTACCGATCCCGTCAGGTCCGACTTTTTCTGGGTACCGTACCCTACTACCATTACTTCTTCCAAAGCTTTGGTGTCGGTTGTCATCGATACGTCGATCTTCCTTTTATTGCCGACCGCTACTTCCTGCGAGAGGTATCCTACAAACGAGAACACCAGCATATCGCTTTCCGAAGTCACCCCAATGCTGTAGGAGCCATTAGTGGCACTCACCGTCCCGCGCTGCGTGCCTTTGACGATCACGCTCACGCCCGGCAGACCTTCTCCCTTTTCGTCTGTTACAGTGCCGCTGATCATGATATCCGGCGGGACCGCTGCGGGTAATGCGCCTGCCGGATCGGCCGGATCGTCTTTCGCAGGCGGCGAAGGGCTTACCGATCGGTGCAGAAGAATGGAGCCATCCACCAGCCGGAAACCGATATCCATAGGCTTCAATGTGCTCTCGAGCACGAATGCCAGCTTCTGGTTGTTCTGGTGAACGGTTAATTTCCGGTGGGCGCCGATGGCCTTGGAGCTGTAAACGAAATCGACGCCGGCCGATTTTTCGAGGGTGCTTAAAAATGTGCTCACGTCCGTTTGGTCGAAATGGATCGTAACGATCCGTTCCAGCAGGTTTTGCGCATGGGTGTCGTGTGCCTGAATGGCGCTCATAAAAACAACGGCCAGAAAAAGCTGGCAGACGGAATGTTTCATGACTACCCTGAGCAAGGATCGACAAAGTAAACAGTCTTTCATACTTTTGATTGTTTGTTAAGTTTTATTTAGGATCTGGCAAAAAAAGCCCTGTCACGCCCTGAAACGGGCGTTCTGCAGGATACAGCGAACGGATATACGGATGGGTTACTGACAGCCTTTTCCCATAATCAAAATCTTGGTCCCGCGCACCTCGTAGCTCCCGTTGATCGTTCCGCAGAGCAGCTCCAGCTTGGTATACAGCGACTGGTGCGTCAGGTTTCCGGTAAAAGGGCAATGACGCAGCGACTCCTGCTCGAGCTCGATTTCCATGCCGTAAATGACTTCCAGCCGCCGGATCACATCGCCGATGGGCGTATCCGTAAATTCAAGGGAGGGTACTGCTGCTTTCGCTTCCGCCGGCGCCGCAATGGGCTGCGGATCTTCGGAAAGGCCGGTAACAAACTGCTTGTTGTCAGGAAAATAGGTTGCTTTCTGATTGGGATTCAAAATCACGCCGCGGTTCGGGCTCAGGTTGTCAGGGTCGCTTACCGCCGGCGAGTACACAGTTACTTTCCCGCTTTGAACGGTCACCTGGATGGGTTGCCTCGGATCGTCCGCACGGATCCGGAATGTCGTGCCCAATACTTTCGTAATGATATCGCCGGAGTAAACCAGGAACGGACGGCCGGGATCACGGTGTACATCGAAGCTGGCTTCTCCGAGCAACCGCACGTCGCGGTTCTTCCTGTTGAAGGCCTTATGCACGGCCAACTGCGCCTCCGGCGAGAGGACAACGCGGCTTCCATCCGGGAGCATGATATCCTCCGGTTTGCCTGTTTCGTTCACATACTGCGTCCAGTCGTTTTGCTCCACCCGGTCGACCAGGGCTGTCTGCCGGCCGAACCAGCCCGGCAGCAGCCTTTCGTTCCAGTTCAGCCCGACCGTGACGGCGATCACTGCCGCTATTCCGCATGCGGCCAGCGCCAATCTACGCCACAACGGCCGCACAAACGGTGCGGAGGAAGCGTCATTTTCCTGCGCCTGCGGCTGAACCTTTCGCCAAAGCTTTTGCTCCATCAGGACCCACTGCTCCTCGGTCAATGGTATTTCGACGGGCTCTCCCAGCAATTCATACCATTGCTCCACCAGCTGGGATTCGTCGGGTGTGCAGGCATGCGCTTCATAACGAGTCAATAAGTCAATAAGGGTAGATCGATTCATTATTTCGCGACATCAGATGGTTCTCAATGATATAGTGAAAAAAAGCGGCACGGGCCGTAAAAAAAATTTGCAGTTATTTGAATAATTAAAAACAAATACCCATAAAATCTGAAGAATCTTGAAATAATTAAATTGCAAAATGCATTTTAACAAAAGGAAATATCATTCCTGTTATTGTCGTTTGTACAACGCGGTCATCCTGCACAGATCAGCTTAAGATCCGTCGGGGACATAGGATAAATGCAGCGATCTCAGGAGGCCAGAACAGTGGCGACAACTGTATAGGCCAGGTAGTCTTTCAATTGGAACCGCAGCAGGCGCAGAGACTGCGTGATATGATACTCGACCGCGCGGTCGGTGAGCCCCAGCTGGGTTGCTATTTCGGAGATGGAACGATGCTCAAAACGGCTCATCTGAAACACCAGCCGCGTTTTGTGAGGGAGCATATTAAGGGCGTTTTCCAATGCAGCCGACAACTCCGCCAGATCGACGCCCGTATCGGCCAGCTGTTCGGCGGCCTGCTCCGAAGCCTCGCCCAGCTCGGCCCGGGCGCTCACCAGCTTCGCCTTGATAAAGCCGATCACGCTGTATTTAAGGGCGGTTTTCAGGTAGGCCTCCGGATTTTCGATCAGGGTCTTCTGCCGGTTTTCCCACAATTTCATAAACAGCTCCTGCACCATTTCCTCGGCAGCAACCTGGCTGTTGGTTTTCCGGCAGGCCATGGAGAACAGCGACCGCCAGTAACGCTGGTAAATGGCTTCGTAGGCTTTCGCGTCGCCTGTAAACAGAAGTCTTCCCAGCATTGCATCCGGCAACGCAGCATACAGATCGTTATTCGTCTGGTCGACTCCCGGTGTCATAGCGATAGCGGAACTTTCTGTAACAGTTACATCAAAATGGAGACGGAATTTAAGCAAAAATCCGTGCGGATCATAACTGCCGGCCCTGCTTCGAACTGTCATCCGGATATCCTGACAGTCCTTCGTATCCCGAACGCCGCAGATGAGCGTCCCTTGCTTGCTGCATACGCTTTAATTTCTTTAATTTGCAAATTAGAACAGTTATAAATAATGTGTTGAACAACAGGGCGTCCTGCGGCAGCGCAAATAGGCCAAGATGCAGACGATCAAATATAAATACACGAGGATATTGGTGCATGGAGTAGTGGATGTAAATTATGGAAGCTGAGATTATTGAGATTATTGAACTCCTGAAAAATCAGGGCCTGATGATCACCGAACAGCGGATGTGGATTATAGAAGCGGTTTGTCAGGCCGGATTTATCGCCAATGTCGAAGCGTTCTGGTTAAAGCTACGCGAAACCCGCTCGATTTCGCGGGCTGCCACCCACCATACTTTAAGGCTCATGTCGAGGTTCGGGATCCTTCGGCGGGAGGTACAGGAGGATAAGCTTATATCCTATCGTTTGCAGGCCGGAAATCAGATGCCGGACATCAGATGTCAGGAACCGGATATCGGCTCTCACGAAAGGGAATGAATATTAATAAGAACCAAAAGCCGCAGGCTCGATACATAAAATGGAAATGGACCGTGCCTACGGCACTCACGGATTACTGGCGAAACCTAGCCCCGGAATGAATTCCGGGGCTAGGCAATGTTTCGATCCTAACGGATCTGCTTCCGGCAGATATCAGCATTTCAAATATTAAATGCCTTATTATCAAAATATTAAAATTTTTATACACATGAAATAGCCATGAGCTGTTAGGTTTTAGGTTTTAGGTTTTAGCGGCGCACAAACCGCGATGAAATAAAGCTGGTTGCCGGAGGCAACATAATAGGGCTTCGGGACCGCAGGTCCTAAGGAGCGCCCGCTCTGCGAAACTTGCAGTTTCACAACCATATTATCCCGCTTGCAGCGGGAATTCAAATATAATAATTTAACAATCAGACATTTAGCAATTTTATACATGAAAGGAATATTCATAACGGCATTCCTGTTTGCCGGCCTGCACGCGGTTACGCAGGAAAGTGTTTTGTTAAATAGGGAATTCTGGACCGGCAAACCCGATGTTGCTACCGTGAAGGCCGAGCTGGCGAAAGGGTTTGATTTTAAAAGCCTGGCCGGCACGGCCGATCCTATTCTCCTGGCTATTAACAATGACGCCCCCACGAAGGTCATCAGGCTGCTGACAGATCAGCCGGGCGTCGATTTAAAGCGTACGCTTATGGAAGGACGTATATACCTACATGTAGCTGCACATAAACATAATGCGCCAATCACAGACTATTTATTGGCAAAAGGTTCAGACATGTACTTTCTGGACGCCAACAAATATAAGTGCATGATACAACTGAACGCCTATACGGGGCCGGCTTCCTACATTGTCGTATCGCTCATTAACAAAAATGATGAATACGAAAAAACGCTCTATGTAATGGGAGATGACAAAAAATGGTACCCGGATCTCAAAGCATGGCATAGCGCCTATCAAAAGAAGCCTGTCAATATCGATGCCATAACAGGGGCGTCGGTGGCGGGAGGAGACCGGGCCGTTGTAATACTCGACATCGATAGATCCAGGATAAATGCCGGCTATAAAATTCGTTTTGAAAGCGCAGTCGAACATCAACCCTACTACCACAAAGATGCCGAAATACCACTGACCACCGAGGGGCTTTCGGCAAAGACAGAAGGCAAGGGATTTATAGGCGACTTCCGATACGTTCAGGGCACTGTCCAGCAGGAGCTGCCGGGCTTTTTCCATTTTCAGATCGTAGGTATACTCAAAGACAGTCTGGCCGAATAGCTGCTTCCTTTCCAGCGGGAAAAGTACCGGTGACCACTCTTTGAATGCGGAATGGAAGTATATAGTACACAGTATTTCGACCTCTTATGCCTTTGAGCGGCTTCGCAGCAGATAGCCCGGGCTGTACGGCCATGGAATGGCTGCAAAGCCAGATAGCAGCGCGCAAAGGCCAACAAAGATAAATTTAGAAGCCCGATGAATAAAAACTGACGCTGACAACCTTTATTCCATATATACCGAGCCTGGAGGAGTAGCGCCGGCGCCGGAAAAGGCGGTTTGGATACGAGGGGCGAGCGCAGCGGCCTCGCTGCGCCGGCGGGCAGCTTCGAGACTTTGCTGAAGACCTGTCAGCGACCAGCCGTTGCCTGGATTTTTGGCCAGGTCGGCCCGGTAAACATCCGCCGCACGGTCGTGACGGCTTTCACGCAGGAGGTACGCACCCAGGAATTGCCTTGACGGAACCGGCCAGTCCTTGGGCTCGGTATGGATCAGGCGATCTTCCAACTGCACGGCTTTTTCCATCGCCTCAAGCGCCTCCCCAGGTTTTTGGCGGGCGTAAAGGACGATCCCCTCCAGCAGCGCCTCCGCGATCTTCCCGGTCTGTTCGGTCGAATTAAAGGGGATCCGGCGGGCTTTAAGCGTGGGGTCGGACAGCTTTTCCCGTAGGTGGCCGAGGTGCGCAGCCGCTCCAGGGATGTCTCCGGTATAGGCGCTTGCCAGGCCCCTGGCGAAATGTGACAATAAGCCTGCATAGGCCCAGTCTGCCGGGACAGGCGCGGTATCGCCGAGAATTTCATTCCATTTTCCCAGCCGTACACGGGCCATCACCGGCAGCATGTACAGGTATTGATCATAAGTGTTCACGGGCGAAGGTGCGACGCTTTTGCGGGTCATGCCTGCGTAACGGATGGCTTCGTCGTACATGCCCCCGCTAAAGGCGCAGTAGGTTTGCACGGCGAAATAATGGGAGGAAGCCGTGTTGAGCCCCAGGTGCTTTGCGTGCCGGTCGTATACGGCCAGGTTGCTGTCGGCCTTAATATTGACGGCGACTCCCTGGGGATACAGGCCATTACGCTCGTATCCATGGCTCGCCATATGCACCATGTGCGGCACGCCGGGCATCAGGTCTTTCAGTGTATGGGCACTTTCCAGCGCAACTTCCGGCCGGCGCGATGCTTCTGTCAGGTGAATGTAATAGTGCAGCGCCGCCGGGTGCTGCGGGTTGTTGCGTAGCACATCGGTGGTATATCCGATCAGCCCGGGCGTCCACGGTTTGGCGGTACCGTCAGGGTCCCAGAAATCCCAGGGATGCATCAGCATCACCGCGTCGACGTAAAGGATTTTAGCCTCGTCATCCATGTCTGCAAGCGATTTCATCGCTTCCGCATAGGCGGCGTTCAGCGCGGCACGGTCCCTGTCGGCGGGGTCTTCTGAATAGCGCTTGTTCATCGCCGCGACGAGGCGCACTTCGTTTGCCGGGGATTTCACTGCTTTCCGGTTCATTTTGACCAGGACCTCCCCGATCCCGGCCGGTTTGGTGTAGAGGTGGGCCGAGTTGTAATAAGGCCCCATGGCAAGCGCCTGTCCCCAATAGGCCATGGCGTTGTCGGGATCGAACCGCGCCGACTCCCTAAACGAGGCCACGGCTTCCTTAAAATGATACCCGTAATAAAGGCTGAGCCCCTGGTCGAAAAAGAACTGGGAGCTGTCTGATTCGGTCGCTACCGGGTAGGAATGATGGCCCCATCCGGGAAGGGCAGCGATGTAGCGGCCTCCGTCCGACAGCCCTGCTTCCCCACCGGTCACCGTCCCGCACATGGCTATGGCAGAAAGATCGGGGAGGTTTGCCGGTGTGGTTCTGAAAGGTTGGAAAGACGTAACGCCCGCCACCAGCAGGATCAGTGAAACGGTTGGAAGAAGCAGTTTCATACCGACGATCTTTAATGAACGGTTACTTACCAATCCTAAATATAGAGGGAATCCGGGATATATGCCAGATAGCTGATATTTTGAAACCGTATAAACCCGGCACCGCTCAAGTTCAATTGTATCATTTAATAACCGGATATTCGGACGTCCAGTCAACCCGGATACGCCGATTTTGGTAGTTTATATCCAGCACTCCATCTGACATATTGATAAATGGGCTTTTGATCATCGGCCACTTTTCGTATGAGATATCGGCAACAGAGTTGATTTTGACAAACGGAACCGATTCTGCCAGGCCTTTGATACCTTTCCGTAAGAGATGGGCGGGAACGCGTGCTTCTTTTACAGGCAGCCCCGGTTTATATTCGATGTGGATCAGGTGGTTTTCAGTGTTAGTATAATCTACTGTTAATTTCTGCCAGTTGACCTGAACATTGTTTTTTAAGAGTTTCTTTTGAAATGCCTGGAAGCTTCCGGATTTCTCCCGTGTACCTACCTCAAAGATGAAGCCAGTTTGAGCATGGTCGCTTTTTATCACATGGAAGCCCTCCAGTCCTCCTCCTTTGAGGTTAGATTGCTCATAGTAGCTTTTCAATGGCCTGATCCCGATATAGGTTTCTCCCTCACGCAAGAAAACCCATCCGTCTTTTTCCACCTTTTCGTCCATTGACGCAGGATAGCGGAGCATACCCCGTTTGATGAGATTTTCGGCGTGCCCGTCCCGCCATGACCATTTTTGTGCGTTGGGCTTGCCCGGCCAGGGATCCCGGTCAGGAATATTGAACAGAACGATCGCCGTATTTTCATAATGTGCGGTTTGCATAAACGGTGAAACCCCGCCTACGTTCCAGGTATCTGCAGTCCTTGCGGGATCGTCGCCATCTGCATACCAATACGGATGGGCGCAATTGATGTAATTGAAACGGTCGCCGCTCTTCCAGATGATGTTGAAAGGATTGGTGTCGTGGTCTGCATAATCCCCCCCGGGTACCCAGCGGAAATTGCCTGTGCCTATCGCGAAATCCTTGTTGCGAAAAAACTTACGCATCATCATATGCGGGGCACCTGATCCGTATTCTCCGAAAGTAGAGGCTGAAGACAGCCCTGTAAAGGGAGTTTCGAGGTTGCCCAGACGAAGGAAAGCTTCGTCCGGCTCAATACCGGACAGCGCACAATAAATTACATGCGAGGTTGGCGACTGGTCTGCGAAATCCGATAATCTCAGCGATCCGGTGTTTTCCCCCCAGCCCCAATACAGCCAGTTGGCAATGATCGTGGGGACTTTAAAAGAACTGTATTCCTTCGGATGGTAATCTTCCTGGCCCAGCATCCTGGCATAAGGGGCGATCATTCTGCCTTCAAAATTATTGAGCGACAGCAGCGACCATTTGTAAAGCAGGAATGCCTTTGCAATGGATTTCATTTCGGGGTCTTCTGCAAATTCCAGGAGTATGGCTACTGGATAATTCATGATCACTTCGTAAGCCGTCGACAGGTATTCCGTGTATCCGTGCTGATAGGCATTCCGGAACGTTTTCCGCATCCGTTCCTTCATATCGGCTTTCAATTGCTCGCTGGTCCATCCGTTGATCCACCTGGCATCAGGGAAAAACTGGCCGAACAGGTAGGCGCTTGCCCACATCATCGTGGCATGATTCTCGGTACCGTGCCCCAAAAAGCCCTGACCGTTTACTTTATCGGACTTAGCCAGACGTTCCAGGTCTGCCTTAATCGAATCGA
>MEDT01000006.1 GCA_001724175.1 Cytophagaceae bacterium SCN 52-12
CTCAAAGATGCCGCGGCAGCTGCCATTTACGGCTCCCGGGCCACCGGTGGGGTAATTATCGTCACGACCAAAAGCGGCAGGTCGGGCCCGCCCCGGTTTAACTACAGCGGGATCGTCAGCCTGCAGAGCCCTTCCCGGTTTGCCGAAAAGGTTTCGTCCCTCGACCATGCCATTCTTTCCAATGAAGCAAGGGCCAACGACGGGCTTCCTGCCAAATACAGCGATGCCGAAATTGCGGAAATCATGTCGCCGGGCTTTAAGGATTACGACTGGGAAAAGGCACTGATGCGGCATGCATTTCAGCAAAACCATAACTTCAGCGCTTCCGGGGGCAGCGACCGCTACGACTATTATGTATCGCTCGGCTATTTGAAGCAGGACGGCATCGTGATCAACAGCGATTACGAGAGGTACAATATACAGGTGAATCAAAACCTGAAAATTTCCGACAAATTAAAGTTCAGCCTGAAAGGCGGGATCTCCCCTTCGACCAGAACTGCGCCGGCCTATACGGGCCTGTTCGACCTGGTAGCCCAGAAGCCGAGGCTGCACGCCATTCAAAGCGAAGACGGCAAATGGCTTCAGCATCCGGAAGGTACCGGCAATGGGCGTAACCCCATAGCGCTTGCGTCGGAAGATGGGGGGCAGGAACTCCTGAAGAACACCAGGATACTCGGAAATTTCGTCATCGATTATAATCCTTTGCCTGATCTCACACTTACCGGAACTTACGGCCTGACCAACACCCAGACCCGGCTGAGGAACTATCAGAAAAAAATAACCTACTATCAGCAGTACAGCCCGGAAGAGGTAGCTTCGTATACCGATTTTAACATTTTATCGGTCGACAACTCTTCCAGTATTTTCCAGAATCTGAATTTCCTGGCCAGCTATTCCAAGCGCCTGAAGGAGCACCACTTTTCGGTGATGGCCGGAACTACGGCAGAATGGTACAGCGAATTAAATGATTATGTGCAGACCCGGGACTTTCTAACCGACGGCTTGTATACCATCGACGCCGGAAGCGGAGACCGGAACCTGTGGAATATTTCGGGAAGCGCCGCCGACTGGTCGCTGGCATCCTTTATTTCGAGGCTCAATTACGCTTACCAGGATAAATACTATATAGAAGGAATTGTGCGCCGCGACGGATCGTCCAGGTTCGCAAAAGACATTCGCTGGGGTACTTTCCCTTCGGTTTCGGCAGGATGGGTGCTGTCGCAGGAGAGCTTTTTAAAAGACAACCGGACTATTTCCTTCCTGAAAGTAAGGGCTTCCTGGGGACAGGTAGGGAACCAGAATGTAGCGGGCTATTATCCGTTTGCCAATACACTGGTGCAAAATACGGTTTTCTTTAACGGAGCTCCTTTCAGGGGCGTAAGGCCCGGCGGGGCGCCCAACCCTTTGCTCACCTGGGAAACAAAAGAATCGATCAACCTGGGTATTGAAGGCAATCTGCTGGCCGGGTTGCTGGAATTCAACATCGAGCTGTTTAAAGAAAAGACAAAAGACATCCTGCTGCAGCTGCCGATCCCTACCACCTTCGGGCAGGCTGCACCGGTCCAGAATGCAGGCACTGTGGAAAACAGGGGATGGGAGCTGGAACTGCACCACCGGAACAAAATAAACGACTTTTCATATGGCATCACCCTGCAGGTGTCTGACGCTACCAATAAAGTAATCGACATGGTAGGGACAAGCCCCAGGATCGCCGGGAACCAGATTACCGAAGAGGGCAGGCCGATGAACGAATGGTACGGCTTAAAGGCAACAGGCATGTTCCAGACCGAAGAAGAGGTGGCCAATGCCTCTTTTCAGAATGCCATTACTTCTCCGGGCGATCTCCGGTATGAGGAAAACGGCGGTGACCCCAACCGGATCACTCCCGACGACAGGGTGCGGCTGGGTCGGTCCGATTCCCCGCTTCCCTTTGGCATACGGATGAATTTCAGCTACAAGGCGTTTGACCTGCTGATATTCGGCCAGGGTGTCATGAAGAATCTCCAGCTAAGCCAGGGACATACCGCGTTCAATTTCGACCGGGATAATTCTACCGTCCGGACTTACCACCTCGACCGCTGGACTCCCGAGAATCCTAACGCAAGATTTCCGAAAACAAGGAACGGGCAGCTGAATAATGTAAACACGCAGTTCTCCAGCTTCTGGCTTGAAAATGCTTCTTACTTCAGGCTCAAAAACCTGCAGCTGGGTTATTCTCTGAACACCAGGGCTGACGGCAAAAGGAATGCAAACCCGATCAGGATATATGTCGGGGGAGAAAACCTGTTCGTCATTACCAAATACCTGGGTTACGACCCGGAGCTTCCGGGTGCCGCCATCTACCCGCTGCCCAGGATGTACAACCTGGGCGTCAATGTTAATTTCTAAACCCGTTTATGATCATGAAAGCGCAAAAGCAAGCCGGTATCTTAATAGCTCTCTATTTTTGTACTTTACTGACTTCATGCAACGATTTCCTGGAAAAGGCCCCATTGAGCCAGGTTTCAATGGAAACATTCTGGACTTCCGAAGAGCAGGCCGAAATGTGGGTGAACAACCTTTACAGCTTCGGGGGAGCCAGCATGAACGGACTGGGAGGGGTGCATGTGACTACCCAGGAAGCCTATAGTGACAATGCATATGGCCGCGCGACGGATGCGCTTAACAATATCGCCAACGGTACGTTTCAACCGAATGACGCGAGAGTGGAGAATGCGTGGAATTATACCAATATCAGGTTATGTCACGAGTTCTTCGGGAATATCGACCGGGTCCCCGGGCTTTCGGAGTCAAAGCGGAAGGAGCTGACCGGCCAGGTGAAGTTTTTCCTTGCTTATGAATACTTCAAGCTCATCACCCGTTTCCGCGATGTGCCGCTTATCACGAAAGTGGTCTCTATCGCCGAGAGCGATGTGAGCGTAACCCCCAAAGCGCAGGTGCTCGAATACCTTCTTCAGCAGCTCGATGAAGCCATAGAGGCACTACCGTTAACCTGGCCGGAAAACCAGACCGGGAAAATCACCAAAGGAGCAGCGCTTTTCCTCAAGACGCGCGTATTGCTGTATAACGAAAGATGGAGCGAAGCTGCCGCCGCGGCCGCGCAGGTAATGGACCTGGGAATATATTCGCTGCATCCCCGGTTCAACGAGCTTTACCTGACTGCATTCAATAACAGGAAAAATGGGGTTATCCTGGAGCTACAGTATGTCGAAAACGTAAAGACACACGATATCAGCCTGAGATTTGCCCCTGTATTGTATAATGCGCATGCATTGATCTTACCCTCCCCGGAGCTGGTCAGTTCTTTCGAAATGATCGATGGCTATTCCATAACAGAATCGCCTTTGTACGACCCGAAGAAACCTTTTGATAACCGGGACCCCAGGTTTTATGATACCTTTCTGTGGCATGGGCAGACGCTGAACGAAACATATCCTCCTCTTGACCTGACCGGTACGGAAGCCAATTTTGCTTTTACCTATATGTATTTCAAAAAGGGAATCGTCGATTTCCGGAACCGTTTCAGGCCTATGCACTTAAACTGGAACCTGTTCCGCTATGCTGACCTGCTGCTGATGTATGCAGAAGCCAGGAACGAGGCTTCCGGGCCCGACGAATCGGTTTACCAGGCGCTCGACCAGGTTCGTCTGCGGGCCGGGATGCCGCCGGCAGACCGGCAGAGGTACCCGGACCAGTCTGCCCTGCGAAACTTTATAAGGAATGAAAGAAGGGTAGAGCTGGCTGGCGAAGGACTGCGGTATGACGACATCGTCCGCTGGAAAATAGCAGATAAGGTCCTGAACGTTCAGTTGAAAAGCATGGACCTGTCCCAGTGGGAAGACGGCCCTAAGAAACCCGACGGCAGTCCATTCCTTGTCGAAAAAAATGTGCAGGTGCGCACCTTCGACCCGGCAAGGCATTATGTGTGGCCTATCCCGCAGTCGGCGATCGATCAGTCAACAAAACTCGAGCAGCACCCGGAATGGAAATAACCCGTTGACAAATCCGGATCAGCACAATTTTGCCCTTAAAAAACTAAATTATGAAAATCGACAGAAGAAAGTTTGTAAGAAACAGTATCGGGCTTGCCGGGATCAGCTCATTAAATCTTCCTGTTTTTGGAGCGTCCAACGCGGGTGCGCTTATCCCGCCGTTCGGGCCGCCCGTCGGAGCAGGCGAAAAGCAAATATTTGCAGACGACCGGATGATCAACGTGCTGAAAGGGCTTCACCGCAAAGCGCATGCTGCAGGTAAGCTCGAAAAACCCGTTCTGGAAGCGGACAAACCCTGGGAGAAGGGAGAAATGATCGACGGAAAAAGGGACCGCCGGATCTATATATACGGCACGGTGCTCAAAGATCAGGAATCGGGGAATTTCAGAATGTGGTATAACCGCATTCGTAACAGCTACTATGCCACCTCGCCGGACGGAGTGAACTGGGAGCGCCCCGTAGTGAACCCCGTCGAAAAAAATAACATGATCAACCTGTTCGAGTTTCATTCCCCCAGCTTCATCTATGACCAATGGGAAAAAGACCCTTCCAAACGTTACAAGGCGGTCGGCTCGGGAAATAAAGTAGGATACATGGCTGCTTATTCGGCCGACGGCATCAACTGGAAGCTCTATCCCAAAAACCCGATCCTGGAAAGCAGCGATACGATCACATTGGCCCAGGATCCCGTTACACATGAATACCTGGCCTTTCACAAGACCTACAAGTATCCTGGCATCAAAGGAAGACAAATCTTCCTGTCGGTCAGCAATGACATGCAGAACTGGTCTCCCCCCGAGCCGGTCATGGTGACCGATGAAACTGATCACCTGGAAGCGCGCCGGCTCCCGGACGGGACGCATTCCGAATTTTACAACATGTCCGCTTTCCCTTATGCCGGCCAATGGCTTGGGTTGGTCACCCATTTCAGGCGTACAGGAGAACCGAAAGTAAAAAAAGGCTCGGGCTGGGCACAGAGCAATGCAGAAGGTCCCATTGACATCCAGCTCGTTCACAGCCGCGACGGCAGAAGCTGGAACCGGTGTTCGGACAGAAGCCCGGTCATTGCTCTGGGGCCTTATGCCTACGATTCCGGGAGCATTCTCGGCGTCTGTAATACGCCTGTAATTCAGGGTGATGAGATGTGGATGTACTATACCGCCATGACGACTACCCACGGGGGATACCTGCCCGACAAAGTAATGTCTATAGCCCGCGCTTCCTGGCGTATAGACGGCATGGTTTCCCTGCGGGCGGAAAAAGAGGAAGGATTTGTTGAAACTGTTCTTTTAAAGCCTGACGGCAGGCAATTGATCGTCAACGTCGATGCCGGAAGCGGTATGTTGCTGTCAGAGCTGACCGATGAGAACGGACAACCACTGGAAGGTTACGCAAAGCAGGACTGCGTCCCGGTACAGGCCGATTCGGTACGACAGCCCATCGGGTGGCGCAACAAAAACACATTACCCGAAAACAGGGCCTTCCGCATCCGGTTCTATTTAAAAAGCGGGGATCTCTTTAGCTACACTATTCAGTAACAGCCGGTCTTGTATGCATACCATCGATTACATTATACTAATCACTTATTTCCTGGGGGTCGTCATACTGGCCGGCTTTTTCAGCAGGTCTCAGAAATCGCTTAAAGATTTCCTGATGGGCGGCGGGACCATTCCCTGGTGGGCGGCGGCCGTGGCCGGGATTGCTACCGTGACCAGCGCCATTTCCTATATCGGCGCGGTCGGCCTGGGATACAGCACTGATTTTTCCTTTCTCCAATACCGGCTGGCCCTGCCCGCAGCGATTTTCGTGATATGCGTCGTCATCCTGCCGTTTTTCTTCAAACTCAGGGTCTACTCCATCTACGAATACCTGGAAAAACGATTCAGCCTCGCCGTCCGGCTGGTCGGAAGCGGCCTCTTTATCCTTTTTAAAAGCTGCTTCCTGGCGATCGGGATCTACGCGCCCGCCATCATCATCAGCGTGCTCACCGGGCTCGACATCGTGCTTATCGTGCTCATCACCGGTGTGCTGACGACGGTCTATACCCTCATGGGCGGGATGAAGGCGGTGATCTGGACCGACGTACCGCAGCTCTTGATCATGCTTGGAGGCATCTTCGTGGTCATTATCGTTGCCGTAAACGGCATAGACGGGGGCTTTGCCGAAGTGCTGGCGCTGGGAAAAGAACACGGGAAGTTCAACTATTTCAACTTTTCCCTCTCCTTTACCGATACCTACACCGTGTGGAGCGGGATCATTGGCGGCACGTTCCTCATCATTTCCCAGTTCGGCACCGACCAGGCGGAGATGCAGCGCTTCCTCACCGTCGACTCGCTGAACAAATCCAGGTACGCCTTCATCGCCTCGGTATTGGTGGCTACCCTGCTCGGCTTCCTCATCTTCTTCGAAGGGGCTACCCTGTTTGCCTTTTACCAGCAGCGCGGACGGACCGACATCGAAACCAACCAGGTTTTCATCCGGTTCGTGATCGACGAGCTGCCTGTTGGCTTCCGGGGGTTCCTGATCTCGGCGTTGTTCGCAGCGGCCATGTCTACCATCAGCTCGGTGCTCAACTCGCTGACCACGGTTTACCTGTCCGACTTTTACAACCGGTTCAGGGACAAGGAAGCATCAGTTTCACTGGCCCGGGCCGTCACCCTGGCGATCGGGCTGTTTTCCACCGGCCTGGCCTGCCTCGGCGGCTACCTCGGCAATATCCTCGAGGCCGCTACGTCGATCATCAACTTCTTCGGCGGCGCGCTCGTCGGCGTGTTCCTGCTGGGAATGCTAAGCAGGAGGGCCGGGCCCAAAGGCGCACTGACCGGGTTTATGGCCGGTTTCCTGACCGTCCTGTCAGTTGCAAGCTTTACCGGTGTATCGTACATGTGGTACAGCGCCATCGGCGGTAGCCTGACCTTCCTGGTCGGGCTGCTTACCAGTATGCTGCTGGGGGAAAAACCCGGTACAGGCCAATTGAAGCTGGTTTTCAGCTGGAACGCAGTTGTCCGGCGAGGGAAAAAAGCAAGTGAGCCCGACGCCGGTCCCTCCGGCCTGAGCCGCATGACGGAGGACAGCTCAATGGCTGCCGGAGGGAATATTTCAGAGTCAAAATCTTAATTTATTTTCAATGACAACGCGCGAAAATCCATTTAACGGAGCTGCCACAGCACCAGGAAGACATACGAAACAACCCATCCCCCGGATACAGCTTATCGACGCCGGCCTGTCGAAATATCAGCCTTTATCCCAGATCATTTGCTACGACGACTTCGACCGCGGCTTCTGCGGCTGGATGGACCTCCACCCCAACTATGTTGGAGAAAATTTCAACCTGCTAAGACACAGCCAGGTAGAAAAAACCCAATGGGGTCCGGTCATGATCAGCTCGGCCAGCTACCGCTTCGTCGGCACCCACGGATCGATGGACGGCACCTACTCGCTCAAGCTGGCCACACGCCCTGTGGCCAACCCGTACGAACTTCCGCCCGCCCCGGGCAGCATGTCGCACGCGATCAAGCGCCTTACCACACACCTGCCCAAAGGGCTGCGGCAGTTCGAAACCTGGTTTAGCTACACCCCGGAGCAGGACCGGCAGGGCATAAGCGAAAAGGATGTACGCGCCTTCGGGATCTTCTTCGACATCCAGGACGAGGAGGCGCGCTACTTCATCGGCGCCAGGTACCTCAATTCGGTGAACGGAGAGATGATCAGGCGCTGGCAGCTCTTCCAGGCCGCCAATGTCACCGATACGGAATGGGCCTATGGCGTTGAGAACGACTGGTGCAAAAGAGGCGTCGATAACATGTGGTATGGAAAGCGCTACGCCGACGGATCCACCGACGGCTATATCTGGGTTCCCGGAGGCTACCAGGACCTCTGCTACAACGAAAGCGACGACAAAATCAACTGGTCGTACCTGAGACTGCTGATAGATACCGAAAAAAGAGAGTACGTCGAGCTGCAGTCAGGCGACCGTGTGTTCGACCTCCGGGGGATCCCGGCTACCCCAACCGCTCCCTATGCCCGGATAAAGGGGCTGTTCAACCCCGGGATGTGGATAGAAAACGACACCAGCAGAAGAGTATTTTTCCATGCTGACTCGGTGGTCATATCAGGGGAATAGTGTATCGCCCCGATATAAGTTCAATATATTTTATCAGGAATAAAGCAGCTTACAAAATGAGACACTTTCAGGCTTCTGCCGTCGAACGTCGTATTTATATCAACAACAGACTTGAGTCGCACCCTATGGAGGCCGGTTGGGCTTCAGAAGCAATTTTTTTCCTCATCGTGGAGGAAACGCTTGGCGAAAACCCGGTACTCGACGCGAGGGTAGAAATTTCTGCAGATGGGATAAACTGGGTACCGGAAGGCGCTGTTTTTGAAAAAATTACCCGGCCGGGGCATTATTTCACCAGGATCTCGCATTTCGGGAATTGGCTGAGAGTATATGGAGAGGCTTCAGGAAGTGATGCATCATTTAAACTATCGGTCCATCTTCACCTTAAGGAATAACAATTTCCGGGGAAGACAGATCATTTGGTTTCAGCTTAGTCGGTTCAAGCTCATTGTCCATGTGGGACATGATGAATTATTTACATCATTGAATAAGATTACATTTTTTGAACAATTGAAGGATGCCGCCGTCACAGCTTTGACGCATGCAGCTACAAGCCAAGTCCCGGATTTCGCGAAGGATCGTCGTTAAACGTAAATCCGAGAGGTTTGAAATCCTCTTTGAGCTTTGTCAATGCCAGTCGCAGCAAGGTAATATCACCGGCCCTGGTCACCAGCATCGCGCCCATATCCAGCAGCTTTTGGGCATGCTCAGGGGAAAAAGCAGGCGTACCCCACCATTTTCCTGCGGCTTTTGCGGCGCTTGCCACCCTTTGTATTGCGTCGTGGTATTTGGGATTTTCGAAGTCCCCGGGAAACCCTGCCTGTACGCTGTAGTCTCCCGGCCCGAAGAAAAGCATATCGACCCCGTCGACTGCTGCGATAGCTTCCGCATTTTCCAGCCCGGCGGGGTCTTCTACCTGTACAAGAATAAAAGTCTCGCGATTGGCCTTTTCGAGGTAATCCGTCAGCGGGATCATCCCGTAGGGCATGTCAGCGCCCGAGCCGTCAAGACCACGTATACCTATGGGCGGGAATTTTAAATTCTGAACCAGCTCTGCCGCTTCTTCCGCAGTTGCACACCTGGGATAGATAATACCGTTAGCGCCGGCCTCCAGTAGCCTGGCCGCCCTTAAAAATTCGCCTTTTGCCGGCCTGGCCAGGATATCGGCGCCGCCTACCCGGGCGGCCCTCATCAGGTTGGCGGCTGTTTCCAGGCTGTGGGCATGATGCTCGAGGTCCATCCAGAGCAGATCGAAGCCGAGGAGGCTGGCCATTTCGTATACCGAAGGATCGTTAAAGTGCAGGGTGGTGCCTAACACCGGCTTCCCTGCCCGCCACTTGGCGAGTGTCCTGCTATTCCGCATGATTTTTTGATTTGATAAAATTCGTTTCTATAAAACTGACGAGCGTTCCGGAGACGATCCCCACCAGCAGCGAAAGAGGCAATATCCAGAATACCGTAATGCCGAAGACGCCGTAAAAGGCCACTGCACAGGCAGCTATAACCGAGGTAATACCTCCGAGTATGGCCCCAGCCTGGGTGGAAAAAGGGACGAACAAAGCCATAAAAAACAGCACAAACAGCGGACCGACGAAGAGGTTGACCACTTTGGTGACCACATCGAAGAGATTGCCCTCCACGTTCCCGATGAATATGCTCAGCACCATCACAAAGCCGCCGGTGAGGTAGGACAACAGCTTGACCTGCTTCAGCAGGCCCTCCCGGGTTGAGGTGGATTTCCTGAACCGCTGTACGATATCTTCAGAGATAACGGAAGATACCGAATTGACGCCGGAAGACAGGCTCGACATGGCCGCGGCCAGGAGCCCGGCAATGACAAGCCCCGACAAACCCACCGGCAGCCCCACCAGGATGAACCTCGGGAACAGCGTATCTGCCTGTTCCTGCAGTGTTTTACCGTCGGTAAGCAGGTGCGGGTTATGATGGAAGAAAGCGAATACCGCCAGTCCCACCAACCCCAGCAGGCATTTGGCGATCAGGTTCGTATACAGGGATACGCCGAGCGACTTTCTTGCCGCTTTGATATCTTTCGTTGACAGGTACCGCTGGATGGCCATCTGGTCGGAGCCGGTCGTGCATATGTACCACACAAACAGCATCAGCATCGCATTGCCGACCGTCGATCTTTCCCTGGCATCAAAGCCGTAACGGGGCGGATCCCACGAGGCCGGCCAGCGGTCGGGAAACCAGGAAGTAAAAGAGCCGAAATGATAGCATACGAGCAGGATGCTGATCAGCGCCCCGCCCAGGAATATCACCGATTGGAGCACATCCGTGACTACCACGGCTTTAAGCCCGCCCATTGCCGTATACACGATCGTAATGAGCATCAGAACGATGCCTATCGGCAAAGCGTAGGCTTTATCGAAAGGAACGACCGAAAACAACGCTATTTCTACCGTTACATAGATGATGGTCGCCATCCACAGGAACCGGAGCGAAAGAAACATAAAGGTCGCCATCATCCGGGCGGGCAGCCCGAATTTCCGCTCGAGTATCTCGTAGGCGCTGGTGACATTCATTTTCATGATCCGCGGAATGAGCCACCACCCTGCCGCAAAGTAGACAAAAGGCAAGGCAAACATCCCCGCAAATATGGCCGGACCGTTCTTGATCATCTCGCCGGGGTAAGAGAGATAGCTGAGCGTGCTGAGCAAAGTGGCAAACAACGAAATGCCGACCGCTACAGGGTTCATTTTTCGCCCGCCCAGGAGATAATCTTCACGGGTTTTGTTGCGCCGGGAATAGTACCAGCCTATCCACAGCATCAAAAGACCGTAAACTCCTATTACCACCCAATCGGGCAAAGCCAGCGACGGCACTATGCGGCGGTCGATCCTGAGCAGCGCATAAGACGCGCCCGCCCGGATATCAGCCTGCTCTGCGGGAGTAAACCCGCTGTCGCCGGTGATTTTGAGAAAGCCGGTCAGCAAAGGGATATCGCGCGGTGTGCCCTTAGCTGCCAGGGCGTGTTCCATTTCATAACGTGCAGCCTTATTCCCGCCGGACGCCAGCCTTATAAGCTCATCATAAATCGCGTGATTGCGGCTCAGGCTATCACCGGAGGTATTGTGGAGCGCAGCGCTCAGCAAATAAACCTTGACTTCAGAGCTGTCGGGCTCATGCAGCGCCAGGTCACTGATCTCCTGCTTTTCCGTATCATTGAGGGAGCCCAGGTGCCGCAGGGCATAGGCGGCGAGCTTTCTTTCGCGGGGAGCCCGGCTGCCTGATGTGATCAGCTGCATTAATTCCTTCTTTGCCGTTTCCGCGGCTTTCGGAGAGGCGTATGCACCCGCCCATTCTGCAAACAATTTCACAACCGGGTCTTTCTCTCCTTCAACCGGTGTAAAGGGATATTTCAGCTTGGCCAGCGACTCCGCTGCCTGGGCGCGGTCGGGCGATCGCACGTCCCGGTAAACATCATATATACGATCGATCCACTGGCTGCGTTCGGCAGACAAAGCTGGTACCTGCGCCAGTACCCGCCAGATCCCTACCCGGTAAGACGGCTCTTCTCCCCGTATTTTTTCTTCCCGGAGAAAAATCTCTCCTACCTGGTCGAAGTATTGAAGCTCCATCAGGTATTCTGCAGCGTGCACTTTTTCCCACCGCAAGGTATCATCCAGTACCCGCTTCAGCTCGTTCACCGCTTTAGTGCGGAGGGTTTTAGAAACATGATTGTCTTCAGGATCTTCTGCTCTGCCGCATGAGGAGAAGATCAGATTCAGGAATATCAGCAGTAGTGGAATTTTAATATAATTCATAGCGACTCCTGCTTCTCGGTCAGCGCTTCCTCCGGCGAAACCGACGGCACACCTTTTCTTAACAGATCTTTCAATTCATCCAGGTATTTTTCGAATACTTCCCGGGGAGAGGCATCGTGCTTTATACAGACTGAGGCGGCCATCCCGACTACTTCGCCCATCATCCCGGTAGTTTTCATGACCCTCACGGTACCAAGTGCCACATGCGTGACGCTGATGTTGCGGCCGGCCATCATCAGGTTGCCGATATTCCGGGAATAAAAGCACCGGTAGGGTATCGCATAAGGCTCTATTTTGGTCTTGACGCACCGTGCCCGAAACGGTTCGTCGGTAAAATCCGGGATAATTTTCGGGTGATGGAGGTCGATGGACCAGGTTGTGGTCACGGCGGCATCAGGGAAAACGGTGCTGTTGTCGATGTCCTGCTGTTGGAGGACTACATCGCCCATCAGTCGCCGGGACTCCCTTTTTCCTGCTATGTAAGCTACCCATTCGAGCCGCCGGCTCCTGAAATCTTCCTGCAGCTGGCTTTTGTTTTTAAGGAACGACCAGTTGCCGAACACCGCCCGCAAGCCGTAGTCACGGATGTATTCAAATTCCTTGATCTGGTCCCTGCCCAGGCCGGTCTCCCAGTCCCAATCGCCCTTCCTGGCTTTCTGGCTTGTCTTGTCGGTAAATTGCAGCGCCCAGCTGGTTTCGGGGAAGGTAAAGCGCTGTCCTTCTTCCTCGACCGAATACCACATGACCGAGCTGCCCATCGTCATCTGGTCGGCTTCTTCCGGCGCTATCGACTCGCCTGTTTCCGCCCGGGACTCCCGCCCTACGCGGAAATCAGCGCCGGCGAGGTACCCCAGGTTGGCATCGCCGGTACAATCCACAAACAGCGGGGCTTCAAAATACAGCCGCTGCCCGGTCCTGGTATGCTGAGTTTCGATTCCTTTGATGCGATTGCCTTCCATCAGCGCTTCCGTAACCTGGGTATTCAGGAAAAGCGCTACACCTTCTTCCTTTTGAACAAGATCCAGCTTCAGGTAATCCTTGTATTCGGCTGCGGGCCGCGCGTTCTGGCCTTGTTGGGGATCCAGCTCGTTGACAAGGTTCCCGATCCGGGGATAAGGCGGCAGGTTCACTTTTCCGCCGAGCTGTACTCTTACCTCGGAGCTGTTGTTGCCGCCCACAAGCGGCCGGTTGTGGATAAGCGCTACCCTGAGACCATGCCGGGCGGCAGAGACTGCCGTGCAGATGCCGGCAATGCCGCCTCCTGCTACCACGAGGTCGAACTGCCCTGCCCTGATCGGCTCTCCGTCGAAGCCCGTCAGCTTCCTGCGCAGCAAGCTGAGCTCAGGACCATCATCGGGAAGGGCCGGGGCCTCATCGGTAGTAAAGATGATGGCATCGCACCTTCCGTTAAAGCCTGTCAGGTCGTGCAGCGCAATTTCAGCGGGCCCTTCCGGCAGGCTTACCGCTCCGCCGTATTGCCAGTGCCAATCCGCTTTGCCGGTGCCGAAGACAGTTTCGAGAGAATTGCCGTTGATGCTGAGCTGAAAACGCCCGGGATAGTCCTCAGCAGGCGCCTGCGCCCTTCTTTCGTCGGTTTTCCAGGGACCCGACCAGTCGCGCGTGCGTACCCAAACGTGGTATGTCCCCGGCGTGTCAAACCTGACCTTTGTAGTAGCGTCTGCTACCGGGATTCCCAGTCCGTGCGCCATCAGGAACGGCGACCCCATCTGATCCATAAATTGCTGATCTACGACCCATCCTCCTAAATTATCAAAATTCTCTGCTTCTACTAAAATCATTTTTATCGTTTTAAAGTAGTCCCGGCGGGAAAGCGTCGCCGGGACCGGTGTGATTTTTACCTGATGAAGTGACCGGCTGGGTTACTCATAACCTGGATTCTGAACCAGCTTAGCGTTGATATCGATAGCCGACTGGGGAATCGGGTAGTAATACCTGTCCCTGGACTGCATGGCGGTTTCGAGCCCGTAGTCATTGAGGAATGCTTTCATGACTTCCAGGGCCCTGTCGGTGCGGACCAGGTCAAACCACCGCTGATTTTCGAAGCAAAACTCCCATCGTCTTTCGTTTTCCATCCAGAGCCGGTACGCCTGCTGATTGCTAACCTCCGATGCTGTTTTGGGCTGCAGGCCGGCCCGCTGCCTGATGCGGTTGAGGATGCTGAAAGCTTCGCCGTTGCCGTCGTATCCTGTTTCATTGAGGCTTTCGGCATAGAGCATCAGCACGTCGTCGTAGCGCAGCGCTATCCAGTTGATGTCCCAGTCATTTGCCGCGACCACCGGTCCGTCGAGGTATTTGCGGCTGAAAGGCATCGTTTTGATAACTTCTCCGGAGGTATGCGTCCATTCAGATGTGATCGCGGCATCTTTTCTCAGGTCGCCGGGCTCGAAGCTTTCTACCAGGTCGGCAGATAAAAAGAGTTGGTAGGGGCTTCCTCCGAACGGGACTTCATTTTTTGAAATAAAATTGGGCGCGTTCCGGGTAGGAAAAGGGTTGCCTTCGCCTTCCGCACCCGATTTGAATATCAGGGAAAAGACAGACTGCTTTCCCCATTCGTTCTGGTGACTGAAAATTGCTGCGTAGCTTTCGAAAAATTCAAACTGTCCCGAATCGATCACTTCTTTCAGAACGCCGGCAGCCTCGCTCCAGCGGTTTTTATTGAGGGGATACCCGCTCTGGTAGACCAGTACCTTGCCCAGGAAACCTTTTGCCGCCCACCTGGTAGCCCGTCCGCGGTTGGTATTGTCGTAGGAAGCCGGGAGCAGCTGTGTAGCATCCGCCAGGTCTTTCTCTATCTGCTGGTATACTTCTTCCACGCTGTTCCTCGATACGGCGTAGCCTTCTGCGATGGTGAGCGATGTCGTCACGACCGGGACCCCGCCCCAGAAACGGACCATGTCGAAATACAGCAGCGCGCGGATGAACTTCGCCTCCCCTTCATACTGCCTGGCCAGGTCTTCGGAGAGCGATACGTTGGGAAGCTCTTCCAGCACCTTGTTGCAGCGCTGGATCTTGTTATAGGAATTGCTCCATGCCGTATAAAGTATAGGCAGGAACGCGGTTTCGGAAAAGCGGGTGACGTTGCCGTCGTTGTAGTCGAGGCTCTGAAAAGTATTATCGCTGCGCGATTCGGTCAGCATGTAGGAATACTGCTGTGAGACCAGCGCATTCCTGAGACCATTGTAGCAGCCTATAATCGCCTGGTTCAGCTGTGTGGGCGTACGGTAAAATCCCTCCACGCTTCTCTGTGAGACCGGTACCAGGTCGAGCGTATCGCAGCCCGACAGTTGGATCAGTAGTATTGCAAATAATATCCGTTTCATCTTTTTTCGGTTAGAATTTAACGCTTAGGCCAAAAGTCCAGGTAGTCGCCAGCGGGTAGCTTGTGCCGCTGTCGATATTGGGTGTGAGGCTTGAATTCGCATGATTGCCGGTTTGTGGATTGCCGTGGTAATGATCGTGCATGAATACGTTGTCCACACTAGAGTAGAGGCGTATCCCGTTCAGCCAGTTTACTTTCCTGAGGAAGCCGGAAGGGATGTTATAGCCAAGCGTGATATTGCGGATAGCCCAGTAAGAGCCGTCGAACAGCCAGAAGCTGGATGCGGTGGTCATGTTGTCGGTGACGGCCGCGCGGGGCACCATTCCGTTCCCCGGATTTTCGGGCGAGCGCCAGCGGTCGCGCCACATTCCCCATACGTTTTGGCGGGATTGCATGTTGGACCTGCTGGCGATGTTGAGGATATTCACTCCCTGCTGACCATCCATGAATACCGACAGGTCGAAACCCTTATAGGAGAAAGTATTCCTGAATCCCCAGAAATAGTCCGGGAATGCATCGCCTACGATGTGGATATCGTCCTGGTTGATCACCCCGTCCTGGTTGTAGTCCTTGTATTTGATGTCGCCTACATTCTGTCTCAGGTAGTGAGGGTGTGAGTCCAGCTCTTCCTGGTTCATGAATACGCCCTCCTGCTCCAGCATGTAGTAGCTGCCTATAGGCTTGCCGATCTGCGTGATCGTAACCCTGTAGCCTTCGTTGGTGCCGTAAACCGGGCTGCCGTCGGGCCCGAGCTCCAGCACTTTATTCCTGTTTGCCGAGATGTTGAAGCTGGAAGTCCATTTGAAGGCCTTGTCGATGTTCAGAGAAGTAAGCTCGAGCTCCACCCCGCGGTTCCTGACTTTCCCGATGTTCTGAAGGGCGGTCGTGTAGCCCGTTACTTCCGGGATCTGCACATTCAGGAGGAGATCTTTTGTATCGGCAACGTAGTAGTCGAACGCTACCTGGAGGCGGTTCCTGAAGATCCCGAGGTCGAGTCCGATGTCGGTGGTCGTGGTTTTCTCCCATCCCAGCATGGTATTGCTGAATGACGAAGGACTGTAGCCCGGTATTTTTTGCTGGCCGGTGCCGGTTATATAATTGGCCGCCCCGAGCGTTCCGATGGAGGCAAAATTACCTATGTTGTTATTGCCGGCTATCCCGTAGCTGGCCCGTAGCTTCAGCTCCGATATCCATCTGATATCTTTCATAAAAGATTCTTCCAGGATGCGCCACCCGGCCGATGCGGAAGGGAACCATCCCCACCGGTTGTCTCGCCCGAAGCGGGAGCTTCCGTCGCGCCGGATAGTCGCGGCAAGCATGTATTTGTCTTGGAAAGAGAAGTTGGCGCGTCCGAAAAAGGACATGAGGTTCCAGAGCGTTTTATCGGAGCTTCCGGAATTGAGCACCGTGCCGGCATTGAGGGTACGGACTTCGTCGTCGGCAAACCCGCTTTTGGTCAGCGTCCAGTTGCCCGATTTCGCCTCCTGGTAGGAGAACCCGCCAAGCAGGTCGAGGTCCCAGGAAGATTTTGTCAGCTTGTAGGTCAGCAGGTGCTCTGTAAGGTAGCTTTCAAAAGTAGAATTGCTGGCGGTAGCCTGGGCGCCGTTGTTGCGGTTGATGTTGTTGGGAATAAAGTAAAGCGTTTCGTCCGCTCGCTGCTCGGTCCCGAACGAGGAACGCAGCTTGAGGCCTTGCGCCAGGAATACGTCGGCATAGGCGTTTACCAGGAACTGCCTGGTTTTGATCTCATTGGTATACTCGTTGAGCATAGCCAGCGGGTTGATCAGGGCCGAAAGCACATAGGGATAGTAGCCCCCGCTCTCGGTCTGTTGGGTGATCCCGACTACCGGAGGCATAATATGCGAGCGGCTGACAGGCCCTCCGTTCCAGTCGGTCTGAGGGTCATTCCTGATGGAAGTTCCGGCGGAGAAATTCATACCCACGTTGACAACCTTCGATAATTTCGATTCCACATTGGTCCTGAAATTCATCCTTTTGAAATCGGACCCGATGATGATGCCGTCCTGGTTGAAGTAATTACCGGATATGTAATATTTGAATTTATCATTCGAAGCGGAGGCGGAAAGCTGGTAATTCGAGACAGACGCGGTGCGGTCTACGATATCCTGCCAGTCGTTATCCGGCAGCGATGTCGGGTCTGTCAGCCAGACCGGGTCTATCCAGTAGTTGGAGTTAGTCCTGGCCGAATTGGGGTCTGATGCTTTTCCGCCCTGGAGCATCCAGCTGTTGTTTCTTTCTTCAATGGCATATTCGATCCATTCGTCCCTGTTGAGCACATCGTAGCGGCTGAAACGTGTCTGTACGCCCCTGGATATGTCGAGCTGGATGGCTGGCTTTCCTTCCTTTCCGGCTTTGGTAGTGATCAACACCACCCCGTTGGCGCCCCTTGAGCCATATATGGCTGCGGAAGCGGCATCTTTCAGGACTTCGATAGATTCGATATCCTGGGTGTTAATGTTGTTGAGATCGCCGGAAATGGGAAAGCCGTCCACCACATACAGCGGAGTATTGGAAAAATTGATAGAGCTGGTGCCCCTCACCTTTACTGCCAGCGATTTCCCGGGAGAGCCGCTGGTCTGCTGTACCTGTACCCCGGCGAGCTTTCCCATCAGGGCCTGATCGAGGCGGCCTACGGGACGCTCTTCCAGGTCGGTGCTCTTTATACTGGCTATTGCCCCCGTAACGCGCGTGCTTTTCTGCGATCCGTAACCGATCACGACCACCTGCTCAAGAGATTGTATGTCGGTTTCCAGCCTCACATCGATCATCGTCTGCCGGTTGACCGGGATTTCCTGCTGCTGGAAGCCGATGAAGGAAAAAACGAGGACCGGGTTATTCCCCGAAACCTCGATCAGGTAGCTGCCGGATACATCCGTAACCGTGCCGGTAGTGCTACCCTTCACTATTACGTTCACGCCGGGCAATGCCTCTCCGTTCCCGGCAGAGGTCACCCTGCCGGATACCTGCTGTTTATCGCCCGCCTGTGCAAGGCAGGCGCCCAGGCCGCATAAATAGATCATGACACCGATGACAAGCGCTTGCGACCGGTTTTTCCATCCCTTTCCAGGGAGTATTCCTGCTGGTTTCATCATATTTGAGAAATTGGGTTTAAAAATCAATTGAACCTAAAACAGACCAGTACAGTACAGAAAAAATATCAATTAAGGTGCGTCGAGAAATTTCAATATCAGGTCATCGTCATAGAGATTGAAGTTTTGAGTGCTGTGCCCGCCGCCGACTACCTGCAGGGATACTTTTCCTCCCAGGGCGTTTACTTCTTTCCGGAGCCGTTCCGAATGCTTGTCAAGAGGTACTGCCTTGTCTTCGCTTCCATGGAAGACCAGGTAAGGGATTTTGGCAAAGGCGTCCGGGTATCCTGAGGGATCGATTTTGCTGAAAGCTTCCGGGGACGTCCAGGCTTCCTTTGCGCTTTTCAGGTTTTGATAGCTGTCGTTCAGGTCGTAGACAGGGAAGGTACCCAGCGCTTTACAGACCAGGCCCGGGTGGTACCTGACAATACGGCCCAGCATGACGCCGCCGGCGGAGCTGGCCCAGAGCGTCCATTTTTCTTTTACCTCGTATTCTTTTCTCACGAAGCGGACCAGCTCCAGGATCGCGTTCATGCCCTCGTCGGTTCCCCAGGTGTCTTTCCCGTTGGATATCGATACGAACAGATAGCCTGCCTTTAAGGCGAGGTCTCTCTGGTGTACGTAAAACGGGACGCCCCGGGTGGACGATGGGGCATAACTGTCGGCCGACCTCCCGCTGCCGTGAAGGGCCAGCAGTACGGCGGCAGGCGTTGCGGGCTTTTCACCTTTCCGCGCGATGTAGACCAGGCGGCCGCTCAGGTGTTCGAACCGCTCGGTGACATCCTGTGCGCAGGCGTAAGCCGGCCGGAGGAGTGAAAGAAAGAAGATCAGGTATTTGTGCATTTTTATTTCACTTCATCCCACAGAAATGCGAGACGGATAATATCAGGCGCCTCGGCTGTGCCCGCACAACGATAAGTAACGGCATTAAACCAGGTCCTGCCCCCGCTTTCCTGCCAGTAAGGAGCTGCATAGTAAGCGTCCTTCACCGGAAGAAGGCCTTCGGCGTTGTCCAGCAGCGATACATTTTTTACCACCAGCGATTGCGGATCTATGCGGACCAGCCCGAGCCTGCTGTCCTTCATCCCGACAGGAGGCTGCGCCTGACCGGGCAGGTTGGGCCAGATCCTGCCCAGCACGTATGCCTGACCGTCCCTGAGGAAAATACGCGGCCAGCCTATGTAATTGCTCAGCGTCTTGTCGCTTCCCGTCAGGTCGGCTACCTTCAGCAGGTTAAAGCTCTTATCGAACCGTGCAATACGCGTGCTTTGCCCGGGATACCCTCTGCAGACAATAAGAAAATCGCTTCCCGTCCTTACGAAGCTGCTTTCGTTGATGGGGCCTCCGCCCAGCGCTGCGGTGATATCTTTCACGAATTTCCAGGTAGCTGTTCCGTCGTCAGAGCGCAGCACCGCTACCGACCACGTGCTGCCCGGGCGGTAGCCGAAAGACATGGCCAGCATGTAAACGGTTTTTCCCTCGACTATAAAATCGAACGGGTATCCATATTCAATCCCGCCTATCTCCGGCAGCCGTTTCCATTCTTCCGTGCTCCTGCCGTCTGCTTTCAGCGCGGAGTAATGCATGCCTTCGCGGTAGTTCTTGTTATCCTGCCCCTGGTTCTGCATATCGGTATACAGGCGTATGGTCCCGTCGGCCGTTTTCACCGGGACGGTCAGCTGGAATTTTTTTGCGGGAATGCTCCCAAGCCTGAAATGATCTGTTACCTGGTTGGTTATTGTATTGAATATAAGCGCGTCACAATCGGCTTCCCGGTCCGAACCGTGGGCTGTACCGCGTTTAAAGGTAATGAGGACTTTTTCTTCACTCAGTCTCAGCAAGGCGGGAAAGGCAAGATAGTTTTTGCCTTCCAGGTCCTTGTGCGTCAGCAGGGTTTGAGAGGTGACAGTTTTGGGAATAGTAAACAATCCTGTTTCCTGCGCAGGTAAATCCCGGGTTATCCCGGCAAGGAAGACAATAAGAAGGGCTATACCAGGGAATCGATTGTACCTCATGATTTTTTTATCTAAATAGAACAGACCAGACCAATCTTTAAATAAAAACAGTTCCTTACGCTATACTTGGGCATTTTGTACTATATAATCTGCTTTTTATAGCATCTCTTGCAAATATATTGACAATGTCACACAAACCAATACAAACCAGTACAGATCAATAAAAAATTTTTACAGGGAGGAGCGGATAATCAGCTTGCTCGGGCTCTTGATCTTGGCAATCCTGTTTTCATTGATCAGGGCAGCCGCCTCTTCCCCCATCCGTGTAAAATCGGCACTGATCACGGTAATGCCTCCCTCCAGCACTTCCTTCATATAGAGGTCATTATAAGAGATCAGCCCTACATCTTTCCCCAGCTGCAGCTTACGCTTATGAATTTCTTTGATTATATTAACATCATCTATATCGTAGCGGTTCAGTGTGATGTAAACGTCGCCGGCGGCGAAATTATCGGCGCTCACCCTGGGTATAATGGTACTGGCCTGTCCGAACTCCCGGCAGTATTTCTCAAACCCCTCCCTGACAAGATGCCCGTAGTAGATATTATCGGGCAGCACGAGCACAAGGCGCCGGTATTTTTCAATGCGGTCGCGTACTTCGCGGAGGGCTGAATACAGATCGCCCGCAAAGTCCTGGTAAACAGCCGAGTAGTTTCCGGTCAATCCTTCCTGGTTATAGTCGAGAATGATCCTCTTGTCGGGAGGGATCTGGTTGAGCGTCCGGGTTACATCTTCTTTCAGGATCGGGATGACCACGAAATGCGTGTAATTGTGCAGGTTTTCAAGGATAAGCCTTTCGAAGATCCGGTAGTTATGATTGTGGAAATAGACATCTATGTCGGCCTGGTCCTTCAGCCGGTTGAAAAAGGCCTGGTAGAGCTCTTCCTTAAAAACCGTAATCTTATCCATAAGGAAGAAAATACGGTAGTCGTGGTCTACGTTGCTTTTTCTCACAAAGTAGCCTTTCCGGTATACCGCTTCTATTATCCCCTTTTCACTCAAATGGTTCAGGCCCATCAGGACCGTGCTCTTGCTCATTGCATATGCCGATGACAATTGGTTGACCGATGGAAGCTGGTCACCGATATTGAGCTCACCGTTTTTGATCTGTGTGATAATCGACTCTGCCAACTGCAGATATTTCATTCGGGCTTTGTCCTGAATAGTATACTCCTGGTTCACTGACGGGCGACGGTTGTATTGTATCTGAATTTTGGACAAAAATATAAATAATTCTGACAAAGTAAAACAAACCAGACTAGACCAATACGATTTTAAAAGAGATTGAGATGGGAAGATTCGCTGAAGCCCTGTCCGAAAGGCGTCGAGCCGGCAGGTAGAAAAATCTGTAATGGAATTAATTAACCGCAAAGCTCACAAAAATCAAAGATTTATCATTTCATCTTAGTGTTCTGCGTGAACTTTGCGGTTAAGGTATTATTTATAACTCAGCCATGCCGTAGCCTTGCAATCGCGATCGGTCGCAAACCGTATCCATCGCGACTGGAACCCTTCCGGAAATGCAAATTCAAACGTTTCCCCGCTTTTGACCGTCACCTCTTTATAGTTCATCCACGGGCCATGACCGATGGGCTCCACCTGGATTTTGAAGGTGACGGCCTGCGAACTGTTGTGCGAGAGCTTCAGGCTTTTCTTGTCGTAAAAGCCGATCAGGTAAGGGTCGGAAGGTGTCCCGGCCTTTACCTGGCTGTCTTTCCAGGGGCCGCCTTCGCCTACAGGCTTGCCGAATTCCCAGAGGTCGTCGATGGTGCCAGCCCATACGCTGGCGACGCCGTCTTCCGAACGGATAATCCTGGAGTTGTTGCTTTTCCCGTTTTCGATACCTGTCATGATAAGCAATCCCCTGTAAGATGCATAGTCGTGGATCGGCAGGTTGTGAGTGGCTACCGGCCTTACCTTGGCGAAGCCGTCGGCATTTTCCGCCGGCAGCTCATAGAAAGTGCCGTGAAGATTGAGCAGGTCGCGCTCGGTGGCAACCTCGCGGCAAATCCTCATAGCTGCCTGGTTAGTTAGACCCGTAAGAGCCGGGTTGCCTAATGGCAGCCTCCACCTGCGGCCCTTGTCGTCTACTACGAGCACAGAAGAGCTTTCAACCGTCACCACGTTGGAAGGGATCGCGAATTTCTCACGGATAAACGTAGCGGTGCTGTCGTCTTCCTTCCTGACAAGGTTCATGGCCCCGTCAAGCTCATAGTAGCCCGACTCTTCAAATTTTCCGTTGGAAATATTCCCGGCCAGTACACCGAGCGCGCGGCGGTTATTTCCCAGTCCATACAGCAAGCCTCCCTGGTAGGTATCGGCGGTAGCGCCTGCCAGCCCCGCAAACAGCCTGTCTTGTTTAGATTTGAAGCGGCTGGTATCGGTGTAGGAAAAGTGCAGCGTCGCTTTGGTCGCTTTATCCGTTTTGACGCGGACCCATTCGCCTTTCTGGCTTGAGCTGAATACGATGTTCGCTTCGCTTTTTCCGACAAGCTTCGCCCTATGCACCTCCATCCATTGGTTATTACCCTTTACATCGGCTTCGAACACAAACTCTACTTCCTGCGTTCCTTCGTTGGCCAGCCAGGCAGAGCGTTGATCCCAACCGGTAAAGAGGAAGGGCTCAGATGCCTGTCCTGCGGGTACATTCTCCGATAGCCAGACCGCTCCTTCAGCAGTATTGGGACCCAGCTGGTCCGGGCGATCGGGCGAAGTAAACCAAAGATTGGAGTTGGATTGTCCCGGACCTTCGATGCCGCCTTTCCGTTTACGCTTGTTCAAAAACTCCCTTTGTGCCGAATCATCGCACCCGAAC
>MEDT01000007.1 GCA_001724175.1 Cytophagaceae bacterium SCN 52-12
AGCTCATCCGGCTTGGCGGCCCCAACTTTCACGAGATCCCGATCAACAGGCCGGTTGCTCCCGTACACAATAATCAGCGCGACGGGTACATGAGGCAAACGATAAACCGCGGAAAATCGAGCTATCATCCCAATTCGCTTGGAGACGGATACCCCAGGCAAACGCGGGTATCGGAAGGAGGCTTTACTTCCTATGCAGAGAAGATCGACGCCGGGAAGGTAAGGGCTAGGAGCAAGAGCTTTCTGGATCATTTCAGCCAGGCGCGGCTGTTTTTCAACAGCCAGTCGGATGCTGAGAAAGACCACCTGATCGATGCGTTGAGTTTTGAGCTCGGCAAGGTGAAAACAATCGCGGTGAGAGAGCGGATGGTAGGCATCCTCTCGCTGATTGATAAAAGCCTGGCGGCGGCGGTAGCGCTGGCTTTGCGGGTGCCCGTTCCCGCGAAGCCGGAATTTCCCATCAATCATAGTTTCCCCGCCGATGCCGTCCCGGAAGAGTACCAGCCCTTACAGGTAGAAAGCTCTTTAGCCGAATCCGCTGCGCTGAGCATGGCCAATACGGTGAAGGATACCATTGCCACCCGGAAGATCGCTTTTTTAGTAGCTGACGGGGTAGATGAAGGTTCAATCGAGGTTGTCAGAAATATCCTGGAGGCCGGCGGAGGTATTGTCGACCTCATTGCGCCCAGGCAGGGTTTTGTCGTTACGGCCGGAGATGATGAAATACCTGTCCAGCATAGCTTTTTAACGGCTGCTTCCGTACTATACGATGCGGTATATGTGCCGGGTGGAGCTAATAGCGTGGCTACTGTCGAAGCGGATGCCGACGCCGTGCACTTTCTTAACCAGGCTTTCAGGCACTGTAAAGCAATAGCAGCAGATGCCTCCGCCATGCAGGTGATTGAGGCGACCTATTTCGCTAACAAGCTTGCCGGGGAGTTTACTGAGGAAAACGCGCTCATGGAGGGGATCGTTATCAGCGACGACCCGCAAATGCTCGCTGACCTGTTTGTGAAAGCCATTTCACGGCATAGATTCTGGCACAGGGAAAAGAAAAGGAAGATCCCGGCGTGAAGTCGCGGCAAGTTGGTTCTTTCATTTAACCATCTCACTATTATGAAAGGCGTAGTTTTTCACAAACCCGGAGATATAAGTGTACAGACAGTTCCTGATCCGCAGATTTCGGACAGCCGGGACATCATTCTGAAAGTGACTTCCACCGCCATATGCGGATCCGATCTGCATATCCTGAGCGGGTCCGTTCCTCAGGCCGAGGACCTGGTTATGGGTCACGAATTTATGGGAATAGTAGAGGAGACCGGTGCTTCGATCGATCATCTGAAGCCGGGAGACAGGGTCCTTGTCCCTTTCCCGATAGCCTGCGGGCAGTGCTTTTTCTGCACCCACGGAGCCTCTCCGGCCTGCGAAAATTCCAATCTTAAGCACTATGGTCCCAACGGAGATTTGCTGGGCCAGAAAGGCGGCGGACTATTTGGGTACACCGACCTGTATGGCGGGTATTCAGGCGGGCAGGCCGAATACGTCAGAGTGCCCTTCGCGGATGTAAGCCCGCGGCTGGTACCGGAAGGAGTCACGGACGAGGAAATCCTGGTCCTGACCGATATTTTTCCAACCGGTTGGGCGGCTATCGACTGGGCTCAGCTTAAAGGGGGAGAAGTGGTAGCTATTTTCGGGTCCGGGCCGGTTGGCCTGATGGCGCAGAAGGCGGCATGGCTGAACGGGGCGGCCAGGGTCGTTGCCATCGATCCGCTGGATTACAGGCTTGAAAAAGCTGCGGCTGTTAACGGCGTTGAAGTTCTCAATCCCAATAAAGTCAATGTAATTGAAGTAATCCGGGATATGACGCAGGGGCGCGGAGCAGACGTCTGTGTCGACGCGGTGGGATTTGAGCCTGAGCGGAATTTGATGGACAAAATGAAGGCGGCCGTCAATTTCGAGAAAGGATCGATGAAAGTGCTTGAAGCATGCTTCCAGGCGGTGCGAAGAATGGGAACCGTTTCAATCATGGGTGTATACGGTTCGACCTATGACAATTTTCCTCTTCACCGCATCTTTGACAAAGGTATTACGATAAAGCAGGGACAAACACCTGTGCTTAATTATCTGGATCGTCTTGTCGAGCTTGTCCGGGACAGGAAAGTAGTGTTGGACGACATTATTACCCACACGCTGCCGATTGAGGAGGCTGCCTACGCTTACAAGATCTTTCAAGAAAAAGAAGACAACTGCGTCAAGGTGGTATTGAAGCCCTGATACCAGCCGGATCTGTTAAAATACGGCACAGTTTTTTTTTCTCTTTTTTCATTATACGACGGGGAAACCGTCCGACGTCTTACCTAATTATTTAAACTAAAAAAAACACACGATCATGCCAAACTCAAAAAGTAACTCAGCGATGAAAAGCACCGATTCAGGAAAGACCAATAACAACAAAGGCGGAAGGAGCGCAGCGCGGGAAAGCGCGCTGACCGAACTTTTCGTCAATTCCCTCAAGGATATCAACTGGGCGGAGAAGCAATTGGTGAAAAGCCTGAAGAAAATGGCAAAGGCGGCTACTTCCGATCAGCTTCGCGCCGCATTTGAAGAGCATGCCACACAGACGGAAGGGCATGTCGAAAGGCTGGCAGAAGTATTTACCTCGCTCGGGAAGAGGCCTACTTCCAAGAAATGTGATGCGATGGAGGGGCTGATCTCTGAAGCGGAGGAGCTGATAGAAGAGACAGAAGAAGGCACCGAAGTCAGAGATGCCGCCCTTATCGCCGCTGCTCAAAAAGTAGAACACTATGAAATCGCCACCTATGGCACTTTAAGAACGCTTGCGGGTACGCTGAACCTTAACGAGGCCAAGCGTTTGCTGGAACAAACGCTTGAAGAGGAAAAGCAAGCCGACGTGCTGCTCACCGAGATCGCTGTCAATTATGTAAATGAGGAAGCAGCCCAGGAATAACACTTTGATTTTCAGCGGAGGTCACTTCAACCGGCCTCCGCTGATTACCGTTTTCCCTCTTTATCGGGTATGTCCATGGTCTTTTTTTCAACAAATTGTGTGTGACGATCCCCAGTCCCATCAGCAGATTCCCTTACGCAGGGATTTTCATTTTACTATTCTGTATTCTTAAGCTATTCAACGTTATGAACGATCTTACCAGAAAATCGATTTTTGAACCGGACATTATTCCGGCGCGATACGAAGGAAGGGCCCTGGCGGCTCAGAGCTCGCGGGTATTCCTGGATGCCGATACTGCAAAAATAGCTTATTCCAGAGCCCGGGAACGTTTGCTGGATGTAAACCGGTGGACTGCCCGTATCCGGGACACAGCGGCGGTTTTTCAATTGACAGACCGGGAAGGAAAGCCGGTGGAGGGAAAGGCCCGGAAAGGCCTGATGATCAAGGTCGACTTCTTGGGAGCGGGCATATCCGCCGGCTATGGCCGGGGTATCATAGACGATTTGGAGGAAGGGTTCACGGAGAAGCTCGATTTCATGGATTTCAAAGTAAGGCCTGTCGAAAATCCTTCAGGGAAAGAAAGCAATATCGCATACTTTTTTCCTCTCGGCTCGTCGGGCATCTTCGTATTGTACAGGAAAAAGAACGAAGTGGTCTGCACTGTTTATGACCGGCATCTTAAACCTAACGTCGAAGTGAAAGATAACCTTTCAGACCGACCTGAAAACCCGTTTGCCGGAGCAGCCGCAACCACTGCCACGGGAATGCCGGGGATCCAATGGCAGAAGCTGGCTGATTCGGTTCTGGAAGCTGTTTAATACCATGGAATAAATTTACTCCGGAGAAGGCAGGAGATTTGACAGAGCGTATATGAACAGGGGTAGGGGTGATACCGGCGAAAGAGCCGCTTGATGTATCATTAAAAGTTTTACGCTTGAACTTATAGCTATGGCTAAGCGCGCTGCACAGAAAGTGGCCGAATTATGGAGGTTACACCGCGCTCAGAGGTTTATTTTTAAGACGGCGATGCGGGAGGAACTGCCCGGCGATTTGCGTGACCTATGCGGGAAGGGATACCTGATTGCCTCCCTTTGCATGAACGAAATTTCGGCGATATACAATCACCTTAAATCCCCGGTTGAAGATGACTTGCTCCAGTTTCCGGCCGAAGAGATAGCAGGCTTGTTCGAGATACCCGGGAAGACGTCGGCTGAGCACCTGATCCGCTATTTAAAGGATAAACAGCATAAGCTTTTGAAAAAATATACCAAGCTTCTGGAGCACTTCGAAGAGACAGAAACGAACCGGGTACTGAAAGACCATATTTTCGTGTTGGAGAGGTTGACCGAAAAACTGAAAACAGCTACGGATTGAAGGTGTGAACGGCTACCGGGCCAAGCGCAGGCAGGTGCGCAGCACGCAGGCGCTTATGCTTTTTCCCATAAGGATGTATAGACCTTCCAATAGGAAAATGCCGTCTTGCTGATCGAAAACTTTGTGGCTCTCTCTTTTGCTTTGTACTGGTAGAAGCTTAGCAGTTCCGGCGACCCTGAAAGCGCAAGAAGGGCTTCTTCAAGGCTTTTTCCGCCATCGTCCGTCCTTACGAAAAGGGCGGCGTACCGCCAGTTTTCCACCAGGCTGCCGATCCTGGAAAGCACCAGCGCGCAGCCGGCCTGTGCGGCCTCGAGAACCGACAGCCCGAAGGGTTCATAAAGGGCAGGGTGCGCGTAAATCGCTGAAGAAGCCAGCAAGCCGGATACCCGGTCGGGGTCGAGCCGGCCTGTATAGATCATGGAGCCTTCTTCTTCGTCCGTTTTTTTTGCTCCGTCCTCCAGGCTTTGGTCGCCTACCGCTACTACCGGCCATGGAAGACGCGGTGCTACCCGTTGAAGCAGGGCGATATTTTTAGCTTTATCCCAGAGCCGTCCGATCGTTACGATCTTTTCCCGGGACTGTGTTTCCACCGGTCCTCCGGTCGGCGTCGTCCCGTTCGGAATGACCCGGACAGGGATTTTCGGCTTGTAAAACCGGACGATCGCATCAGCCATAGAGCGGCTGGGAGCTACCAGTGCGCCGGCTCCCGATAAGCCTGCGGTCACCCGGCGATGGTATTCACCGTAATGCGCGGGAGGTTCGTGACCGTATACGGCCGACCACCAGGAGTAAATGCACGAGTGCGCGACCATAACGACCGGCGACCGCCACGGCAGCGTGCCGTAGCTGTAGTGATTGAGATGTACTACATCAGGCCGGATCTGAGCGTCAAGTTTCATCAGCCAGTCCGCCGCCGCATCCACATCCTCCCAGGGGGCCTCCATCCATTCCAGTCGGAAGGAGCTTTCGTGCAGCACAAGATGCGGCAGTGCAGCAGCTTCTTTCCGCTGCGTCGCGTCGGGAGGAGGGCCCATCAAAGCAAGATGCACTTCAATGGAATAGGGAGCAAACCCCCGGGCCAGATCGATGGCATACCTCCATATTCCACCCACTGCATCCGACGTCATCAGCACTCTGCAATTGTATCTGCGCTGGCGCTGCGGCGTATCGGCCGGGCTGCTGTTTTCAATTGCTCCTTTCATGTGCGGAGTTTACCTGCAGATAATCGTCCATTAGCTCACTGACATATCCGAGGAGTTCTCCCGCTCTGGTAGCGGCGCTGTGTGCTTTCAGCACTTTTTCTCTGGCCCGACGGGCGATGTCCCTGCGTTTTTCCTCGTCCATCTTCCGGAGGTAATCGAGCACCTGTGCGCCGCTTTCGGCAATTAAAATTTCACTTCCGGGCTCAAAGAATTCTTCGATTCCCGCCCAGTAGTCACTGATCACCGGGACTCCGCAGGCTGCCGCCTCAAACAGGCGGACGCTGGGAGAATAACCGGCGCCGATCATGGGCTGTCGTGTGACATTGAGCGTAAAACGCTGGCTGTTGTAGAAGCGCCGGTGTTCGGAAGGGGGCAGATGCTCTACGCGGTAAACATTAGACGGCCAGCAGATATCGGCAGGATAGAGCGCGCCTGCCACCATGAAGCGCCCGGTCTGCCATAATCTGGCAGGACGCAGCAGCAGCTCGTCGAGCGAATCCTGGCGGTCGCGGCTGTAAGTCCCCAGGTAACCCAAGTCAAGCCGGGGCGAGGCCTCGTGGCCGGCCGGTATGGCATCTTCCGGATAGTATAGCGACGTATCGACGGAGCAGTAAAGCGGTCTGACGCAGGGAGCTCCGTAGAGAGCGGCTATCCGGTCCGGGACCGGCCCTCCGGAAAAAGAAAAATAAAGATCGAACGCGGGAATAACCGACGGAGTAAGATACTCGTAATCGTGCTGCTCCAGCTTTGCCATGGTTACCGGCGTATCGATATCGTAGAAGGCCAGCAACGCGTTTGTGTGGCTCATCAGCCACTCTGTCAGCGGGGCGGTCTCGCTCACATAGGAGCCTATGATGACGAGGTCTGCCTCTTCGAGCCAGGAGGCGTACTGCCTTGTGATGTGCTGCATATTTTCATACAGGCCGGCTTCACAATACCCGGGCCTGGGCAGATCGCGATGCAACTGATACCAGGGGGTATTTTTTTCAAGGAAACGGATTTTATGCCCGAGCGCTGCCAGCTCTTTAAGCAGCGCCCGGTAAGTGGTGGCATGCCCGTTACCCCACGACGACGTGATGGTGAGTCCCACAACGGTGATGTTCAGTTTTTTCATGAGTCTGTGGTCTGGAAAAAATGATGTTTAAAAAGCTGTTCAACCTGTAAAGCGCGGTGTGAATAGCAGTGATCCTTCAGCACGCGTGCCCGGGCTGCTTCTCCTATGCCGCGCGCTTTTTCCGGCGTCAGGTCTGACAGGATTACCGCGACGTCGAGCCCGTCCCTGGCGACGAGGATCTCCTCGTCGGGCTCAAAGAAAAACGGGATGCCGTCCCATTCATCGGTGATGATGCAGGCCCCGGCAGCGGCGGCCTCGAAGACCCGTGTAGCGGGAGAGTAGCCGGATTCGGCCATGTCCTGCCTGGAAATATTAAGGACAGCGAGCGTGCTGCCATTCAGTAGGTTGTGCTCACGGGTGTAGACATGGCCCAACCTGATCACGTTGGGCGGGAACTGATGGGTATCCCACCCGCTTCCGCCGATCACAAACCGGCGGCGGGAAAGTAATTTGGCGGCTTCCTCGAAAAAGTGCATGACGCGTTGTTCCCGGTCGGGAAGACGGTTGCCGATAAAAAGGAGATCGCAAGACTTGGGATTACCCGGATCGACCTCAGGGTAATGTGTCTCAGGATCGGCTGCGTTGTATACGGGTATGCAGTCGGCCGCTCCCAGGCTCTTGTACCCGGCTACCACTCTTTCGCCCCCGCCGTAGGTCAGGACAAGGTCGCAGCGGGCAATCATCTGGTGAACAGCGCTTCCCGGGTTATTTTTCAGGCCGCTCAAGGTTGCGGGTGCGTCGACGTCCCAGAACACCAGCAACTGGCCTTTGCGGGCAATCATCGGAAAAAGCATTTCCAGGAACTCGTCCAGGGCGCCGATCCCGCTGCATTTGATGAGGATGTCAAATTCTTCCAGCCGGGGTACGAGCTGCCTGACAGTGTCTTCCTCGGGTTCGTAGACTATTGAAGTGACTCCTTCTACCGCCTCGATATCTTTATGAGCCTGGCGGCCGTAGGCGTCGGGCTCGAAGAAAGTGACGGAATGCCCGAGCCGCGCCAACTCTTTGAATATGCCCCGGTAGTAGGTAGCGGCTCCGTTCCAGTAGGCCGATAAAAGGCTGGAGCCGAAGCAGCCGATGTTCAGTGATGTTTTCATTTGAATAAAGTTATCAGCTTTCAGCTTTCAGAAATCAGCCGCGCGGCGGACCGCCCTTATTCATCGGCGGTTGGTGTGCAGTATACTGCGCAGCCGATAGCTGACTTCTGATAGCTCATGGCTATTTCATGTGTATGAAGAGTTCAGGTAGGTGACGGGACAGCTTTCTTTTTCGGGCCGGTTAAGGATCGAAAACAGCTGGTCTACGCGGTGCGCGCATAAATGGCGCGACCTGATAGTCGAATAGGCGCTTTTTCTTAACCTTTCTCCCATAGCCTCAAACCGGAGGAGCTGATGCATATACTTTTTCATTTCTTCGCCGTCGCGGGCCATAAGAAAATCTTCTCCGGGTGTGAATACCGTATCGGCCTTGCCCCACGGCGCGCTCAGGAGCGGGATGCCGCAGGCCATGGCTTCGAAGGGCCTGATGGTGGGAATTCCCGGCAGCTCGCTGACATAAGGCCGGCGGGGTACATGAACGGTGAAGCGGTACCTGGAAAATACATGCGGCACCTCGACGGAAGGCAGGTAACCTTTGTAGCGGATGCCCGCTTCCTCCAGCTTCAGGATCGCTTCCTGCGGGTACCTGACGCCATACACCGAAGCCGAAAGCCCAAGGTCGCGAACAGGCTTAATCAGGAATTCATCGAGCATTTCTGCCCGCTCATCGTCGCCCCAATTGCCCACCCATACCAGGTCCCCCTCTTTTTCCCGCGCCGGCCGGGGATAAAAAACAGCGCCGTCGGCCGCCTCGTGCCAGGTCCACGCTTTCCGGGCCCAGCCTTTCCGGAGGTACATGTCCCTGATCACATCCCCGTAGGCAAGCACACCGTCATAGCAGCTCAGGTCGTAGCGCATCATAGCCGCCGGATCGCTGACAGCCCGGTGATGAGTGTCGTGAAAAAACAGCCTGTACCCGAACTTCTTTTTTTTGATCCCGAGCAGTTCCACTACCGGATGCTCGTTCCATTCATGCACAATTACCAGGTCGGCTCCCAGCAGATGGTGGTCGAGCTCGGGGCGATCAGGATTGTAGAAAAACGGGATCAGCTGAGGGAAGCTCCCTTCAAAATCCCTGAAGACCTGGACTCCGCGTTCGGCTACCAGGTTGGACAGGCTCCAGCCGTCGGCCGGTTCCAGGATAATTACGTTATGGCCCCGCCTGAGCAGCTCGGTTGCAATTCCCCGTAAGAAATGGGCGTTCCCGTGGTTCCAGTCGGATATCACGGAATGGTAAAACAGGACTATTTTCATGTGTATAAAATTTCAAATAACTTCTCTGCGACTTTGCACCTCTGCGTGAAAAACCTCGTGAAGGAGCGGAGCCGCAGAGATCAGTGGGAAATCCCTTTTCTGTAGATTTCGTCTACAATTTCAGCCACCTGGACAGCCCGGATGCTTCCGGGATCGAAGGCGGCTGATTCTCCCAGCTTCCTGAACCAGTGGGCGATGGCGCTCCCTCCCCATATCCCGGTTTCTTCGCTGACCGGTATTGTTTTATCGCCATGAAGCCGGACGGCTTCGAAATCATAGAAAGAGCCGCCTTTATTACGGAAAGATAATGCACCTAAAGTTCCGTGCAGATGGAAGCTGAAGTCTGCGCCGGCGCCCGGCGAAGAATGCCATGAGCAGGTGAGGCTGACAGGAAGGTTCCCGCCTGCGCACAGCAGCGCCAGCGCAAAATCCTCCACTTCCTGTCCTTCAGCCGTCAGGGGTTTCCCTTTCGACGACATCATCGAAGCAATTACCTCCACCCCGGGGTAATCCAGCAGCCAGAGCATCATGTCTATCAGGTGGATCCCCAGGTCGATCACACAGCCGCCGCCGGCGCTGCTCCTATGGTAAAACCAGTTTTTATCAGGACCGTAGGCATTATGGAAGCACATTTCAATTGCGACCGGTTTTCCTATTTCCCCGCTTTCCAATAAGGGTTTAAGCGAAGAAAAGCATGCATACCGGTAGGTGAAGTCGATTCCCAGCAGCAGGTTCCGGCTTTGCGCCATCTCGATGATAGAAGACGTTTCACCGGTGTTTCTGCCAAGCGGCTTCTGGCAAAAGACAGGAATGCCTTCTTCCATCGCGCGCTGACAATGAGCGGCATGCATCGAGTTGGGAGTCGATATTACGACAGCATCCGGCTTTCCTTTTGCCAGAAGGTCGTCGAAAGACGGGTAAATAATAACGTCCGGCAGCACCCCGGCAGCCTGTTTCAGCCTTTCGGGTATCACGTCGGTAGCCATGAGAATGCTTTTGCCGGAAATACGGGCGAGCATTTCCATGCGGGAAAGGCCGATATGGCCCAGGCCGACAAACCCGATGGCCGGCGCATGACGGGTTGCCGGGCTTTTGACATCATCTTTCTGAGGCAGTGCTGTTGTTTCCATTTTATGCTAGTCGAAGGTGATGAGCGCTTTTATAAACCCTTCAGGAGCAAGGGCCTGTACATCGAGGGCTTTTTTGATTTCAGTAAACGGGAACCGGTGGGTATAAAGCCCGTCCGGACGAAGGCTGCCTGCTATAATTGCCTGAGCAGCGCTTTCGATCCCTTTGCGATATACTGCCGGGTCCCTTTCATGTGCGTTGATCACATCGAGTCCTTTCCAGTTCCACAGCTGCATGTCTACCGTCCGGGCTCCGTCCTGATGGTAGCCTGCAATGACAAGCCGGCCGCGTATACGGCAGAGCTTTGCTGCAAGGCTGAGCGGCTCTTCCTTCCCCGTACATTCTATGACGCAGTCGCATCCTGCACCTTCCGTAAACGCCGCTACCTGGCCGGCGACGTCATCCCGGTCAGAGGAGACGACTTTGTCGGCTCCCGCTTCAACGGCGGCGGCCAGGGAGGATGCTCTCCGGGAAACGGCTATAACGCGGGCGCCTGCCGCTTTGCACAGCTGTATCAGCAGGGCGCCCAGGAACCCCGCGCCGATAACGGCCACTACCTGGTCCCTACCAACCCGGCTCCGGAAGAAGATGTTCATGGCGCATCCGAGAGGTTCTCCGGGGAAAGGAATATCTTTAAGCGCATCAGGTATCCGCACGCACTCCGCGGCTTTTACATACCTGAACTCAGCAAGCGCATTGCCTGCCAGAAGCGCCACCCTGTCACCTTCCCGGACCTCTTCCACACCGCTTCCTACGCGCTCGGCCACACCCCACGCTTCATGGCCCGGAACGCCTTCTTCCAGGGGATATTGAAACCATTCCCGGCCTTCCCAGAGCGGAAGGCTGGAGGCGCACAAGCCGCAGCCCTCAAGGCGCACAAGCACTTCGTTATCGGAAGGAGGACGAAGCAGCGCCTGCCCGAGCACGACCTCGCCAGGTGCGTTTATCCGGGCGGCGAAATATATTTTCCGGGCGATAGCCCCGGGGAAGGGAGTATCATCATACAGCGTTTTCATAATCTTCTGTTTTAGCCAGGTCAAGGGGAACATAAACGTTTTTGATGCCTTCTGCTACCGGGATGGAAGGCGTCCAGCCCGTTTTCCGGTTCAGGCGGGCGATATCGGATACGAAATACCGCGGCGTTTCTGAAGTCCGGGCATCGGCTTCGGACTCCGGTACGCTTCGTTGATTTGATCCTGTAAAAGCGGCGATCTCAAGGTAGCTGCTCCGGTTATTTATTCCTCCGCCTATATTATAAACATCGCCGGTCAGGCCGGGCATACAGTCTCTGACCACGCGGAGCCCCTGCGTCAGATCTTCGATGGCCAGCCAGTCGCGGGTATCTTTAAGGTTAGCTGCTTTATTCCGCTGCGCTGCGCACCCGGAAAGAATCCGGGTGAGTGTGCTATCAGGCAAAGCGCCGCAAAAATGACGCCCGTATAGCTCTCCGGTCCGCAGCACTACCGCCTGCATACCGCAGCCTGCGGCGTAAGCCAGAAAGTAATTTTCTACCGACCGCAGCGTAGCCATGCGGACTGAGGCCGTTTGCAGGGGGAGCGACTCGCTGATGCTCATATCGCAGGCACGGATAGGCTCGAAGCTCGTGTCGTTCTCCCACAATACAATGTCCCCGAGAGAGCCGTATACATGGTAAGAAGACACATAGACAACCGGAAGGACGGGGCGTCGCGCGCTGATCAGCTCCAGCAGGCTGAGAGCACCGTGCAGATCGCCGGAAGCACGATCTTCCCGGCCGGTATCTTCGCAGGACGGCATGTAGTATACAAATGACGCGCGCGAAACGGCCGCATCAAGCTGGTGCCGGTTGCGGATGCCGGCTATCGAAATCCTGAGCAGGCGCCCGAACCGCTTGTGCAGCGCTTCCAGGTTGCATATGGCGGCGGGGTCTTCCGGTATACCGAATATTTCGACCGGCCGGTTTTCCTTCAGGAACGACGCAGCCAGATGCGCCCCCGCAAAGCCTGCCCCGCCGATAAGCAGTATGTAAGGGGTTGCGCTTTCGCCGGGAAGATGATATCCCCATTTCCTGAAACGGCGCTTCCATACATGCAGCGGTTCGTGAACGAGCTGGCGGTGGAGCAGCTTGCTCCGGCCGTCGGCGGTAAGCATGCCGAAGGCGTATTCGCGGTCGTCAAGATGGAAACCGTCGACAGTGGGATACTTCTCGTCGAGGTCTTTCAGACCATACCAGTAAACCCGCTCGACAGGCGCTTCCGAGCATTCTGCAAAACGTAGAAGCTGTTCATATTCCCGGTAGTGAACGGTAGGATAGCCGGTTTCGGTAATCCAGATCCGTTGCGTTCCCCCGTGCTCTTCTATGACGCTGCCGATTTTTTCGAGGATGGCAGGCCATCCGTCCCAGCGGGTCTCGAAAACTCCGGGAAAATGATGCACTCCGACTACGTCGATGTAATCCATGATGCCCCGGGCAAACATGAGGCGAAGCCAGTTCGGGTCAATGGGCGCCATGCCGCCCAGTACGGTACTCTTTTTCCGGCGTTTCATCCAGAAGGCTGCCGCACCGATCATTTCGCAAAACAAGCGCCAGTCGCGATCGAGCGTAAAATCATACTCGCTCAGGTTGTTGGGCTCGTTCCATAGCTCCGCATATTCGAAATATTGTCCGTAGCGGCTGACCGCCACATCCAAAAAATCGGCGTAGGCTTTCGGTTGCTTCGGAGGCGAGGAAGTCTTGGGAACGATCCCCATCGAGGGCGGAGTATAAAGAAAGCAGGGTAGTAACTCCATTTCCCCGGCCAGCTTGGGGATCAGCCAGTCAAACCAGGCCCGGCCTTCCGCCGAATGATAGTCGGCCCATGAAATACCCGTTCGCAGCCGTTTAAACGGCAGGCGTCTTAGTTCGGGCAGGGTCGCTTCCACCCGTTCATATTCTCCGATGTGAAACCATTCCAGCAGTCCCAGCCGTTCTTCGTCTGTGCTCATAGCAATAGCGTAGGTTTGGTATCAGTGCATTTAACGCCTGTATCAGGGTTTGAGCCCGGGACCGGATCAGACGGTGAGGCCCCGCTCCAGCAGTTCGAGCGTCGCTTTTTCGCCCTGGTCGGAAACCTGCTGCGTCGCCAGCCAGGCTGCAAGGACGGTCAGCCCTTCCTCAAACCCTACAGCCGGCTCATATCCGAGCAGGGCCCGCGCTTTGGAGATGTCGGCAAAGCAGTTCCGGATGTCGCCCGTCCGGTATTTGCCGGTCACCAGCGGGGCAATATCTTCTTTTCCCAGCACGCGCGACAGGTGCCGGGCTACTTCGAGGATGCTGTAGCTTTTCCCGCTTCCTATATTGATGGCCTGCCCGTTGGCATCGTCGCTCTCCAATGCCAGCCGGCAGGCCACTGCCACGTCGCGTACGTTTACAAAGTCACGTTTCTGGAGCCCGTCCTCAAAAACAACGGGTGCTTTACCGCTCAGCAATCGCGCTGCAAATATGGCGAGCACCCCGGTATAAGGGTTTGAAAGACTCTGACGCTCTCCATATACGTTAAAGAACCGGAGCGCGACTACCGGGAAATTATAGGCATCGCCTACCATCAGGCAGATGCGTTCCTGGTCATATTTCGATAAAGCATATACAGATGCCAGCATGGGCGTCTTTTCCTCGTCGGTGGGTACCGGGTATAGTGTCGTGCCTTCCCGGCGGATATTCCATCTGCCTTCCTGCAATTGATCGTGCGGTCGCAGCGGAACTTCTATTTTCCGGCCTGAAAGCTCGTAATACCCTTCTCCGTAAATGCTCATGCTGGAAGCTACCAGCAGTTTTTTAGGCGAGGTTTTGCTGAGTATATCGAGCAGCAGCGCGGTACCCCGGTTGTTGACATCCGTATAATGCTCGATCTGGTACATGCTTTGACCGACTCCTACTTTCGCGGCAAAATGGACGACGGCGTCGGCCATCGCTACGGCCCTGGCGAGCGAATACTCATCTCTTACATCGCCATGAATAAACGTTGCTTCCCTGGGGAGATATTCGGGGGCGGCCTCCCGGCACCCATGCACCTGCAGGTCGAGGTTATCATATACAATCGGCTCGTAGCCGTTTTGGATGAGCTCGTCGCACAAATGAGAGCCGATAAAGCCGGCTCCGCCCGTAATCAATATTTTTTTCATGATATTGTGTGTTTTAGCAGAGTGAAATAGTATTAAGGCAACCGCAGGCTGGCGGCGATACAGGATAGCCCGATGCTTATTGACTGCATGCGGGTATCGGATCCGGTGCGTTTATAAATATGGCGCCGGTTTTACAAATACAATTCGACAAGTAATGGTAACAGCGGAACGGGGTACGATGCTATGGCGACGAAGCACCCGGTTTTACTACCCGGTACCCGGTTGATAATGATTTCATAACGATAATGAGTAAAATAAAGACATAAGTAAAGTTTCAAAAAAAGACATAAGTAAAGTTTCAAAGAAGTATACCAGCTTGTCTGAAAACCGGCAGGCATATTTTTTAGCCTAAAGAGCAAATCCGGGAAAAGGCAGGCTTCCCGGAGAGGCTTTTTGCTCCGCATCTTCTTCAGGCGAAGTTTTCCTCTCCGGGAGAGCGCTTCGTCATCAGGCTCAAAAGAAATATCACTTCTTCAATCCGGATGCTCAGGCCGGCTGCCGGTAAGTGAGGAGTTATTACTCACTGTGGTGTTAATGTTCTCACCACCTTATTGGCCGGCGCGGTACGGGTCTTCCCCGCGCTGATGGGCGGCTGCAGATGCTTTCGGCCGGATCGATGTCCTGATCAATAGTGCAGGGATCAATATTCGCGGGCCCATCGGCGAAATCAGCCCGGAAGATTTTACCAGGGTTATGGAAGTGAACGTCAACGGGACCTGGCTGTGCAGCCGGGTCGTGACGTCGTATATGCAGCAGGCAGGCAGAAGATGCATCATCAACATAGCAAGCACACTCGGATTGGTAGGATTGGCCAACCGCACTCCTAATGCTTCCGGCAAGGGGGCCGTCGTAGCCAGATAACCGGATAACCAGCCATATCCGGTTTAAAGCTGTCCCGGATGTAGAGCGTCGTATTCTCTGCATCCGGGTAACGGGCGGATATCAACCGAAAGAGGGAAAAAGGCGCAGCTACAATCTCCTGAGCTGAAAATCAGCCACTGTTTTTTTACCATGCCGCTCCGTTGCTATTTCAACGGAATTGTTCCTGCCTTTCAGCTCGCCGTTCACTTTTACGTCGAAAGTATATAAAAAGAAATTGTAATCAGAGAATTCGATCCGCAATATGGCAGAGCCCGTTTTGGGCGGAATGACCGTTGCAATCCGGTAAGAGCCGTCGGCCGCTACGCGCTGTACGATATCGAAAGTTATATGAATGCCGTTTTTCCTGGATTCTCTTCCAAAAAAGCTCACCTTGGTTCCCGTAGCCGGCATCCCTTTTTCATCCAGGATCCTTCCGGTTACGACGGTAGGTAAATTGCAGGAATCGTGCCTGGGTATTTCCGGCATCGCTGCTGAGGGCGCGGGGTGTAAAATCTGTCTTTGCTTCATGTCGCCTGTTGATTCTTAAAATTTAAAAGCGGGGTGCGATCTCCGTGTTAAGGAGGCATTCAAAGGTAATATATTATTTTTAATAATTCTAAACAATATTGCCGTATTCCGGTAAGTATCACAAAACGATCTTGCGTCAACCTATCCGGAAGGCAGGAAATCTCTTTATCGAACCTGTCCAGGCAATGTTCGAACGGCGTTCGAATATGGGGAGCCCTGTAACATCTTGAAGAATTACATGCACATAAGTGCCCACTGTATTACCGGCAAACAACTGATTATTTTTCATCTCACCTGTTAAAAGGGGGTGTGGGTCTGAAAGTGTGCTTATATGGTCTTACCGGCAAGGTTATTGCCTGAAAGCATCTGTATTCACACTCAAACGTTATTGATATGATTAATGACCAACTACCTGGAAACTTATTATGCTTTTCACATTTAAGATGGGATTTTGTAGTACAGCGCCCGCAACACCTGATGAACAGATTCTCCCGGTTTTTAACAGTGTACTTTTTTGAGGAGCCTATCTTCACAACCGGCGGAGAGTGTTATATCGCCTACATACAGAAACAGCCTAATCTGTGGATTTGCGTCCCGCACCTGACTGAAAGTCAGAATCAGGAAGAAATTAACGCGCTTCAAATGTTCCTGTTGTGCTCCTTTTTTAAGAAGAAGCGCCAGGAGGATTTTATTTTCTGGTACTATACACCCATGGCGCTTGGTTTTAGCCGGTCGTTTAATCCAAAGCTTGTCATTTATGATTGTATGGACGAATTATCTACATTCAGATTTGCGCCTCCTACTTTGAAAAGTGAAGAACGGAAGCTGTTTCAGAAAGCGGATATTGTCTTCACCGGGGGGTATTCACTTTACGAAGCCAAGCGCAACGACCATTCCAATATTCATCCGTTCCCCAGCAGCATCGATAAGGCTCATTTCGAAAAAGCGAGGAATTGTAACGCGGAGCCGATTTCCCAGTCGGTGATTCCCGGACCGAAAATAGGGTATTATGGTGTCATCGATGAGCGTTTTGACATAGACCTGGTACGGGAGATTGCGGAAAAGCGGCCCGGGTGGCAAATTATCCTGATCGGACCGATAGTCAAAATCGATCCCGGAACCTTACCACGGAGAAATAACATTCATTATCTGGGATCTCAGGAGTATAACGATCTCCCGTTATTTCTATCCGGTTGGGACGTGGCGCTTATTCCGTTTCTCATCAATGAATCGACCCGTTTTGTCAGTCCGACCAAAACCCCGGAGTACCTGGCAGCCGGCAGGCCCGTTGTATCGACACCGATTACGGACGTTATCTTTCATTACGAATCTAACGGGCTGATTGATATTGCCACGGACTCAGATGATTTCATAGCTGCTATAGAATCAAAAATCAAAATCTACGATAAGCGGGAATGGCTGCAGCGCGTCGACCAGTTCCTGTCGGATAATTCCTGGGACAAAACGTTCAATGGTATGCGTTCGCTGTTGATCAGCACTGTCGGAGATAGAGACGATCGCCGGGCGGATGCCGTATTACATGCTGTAAAAACTATCGAAATATTAAATGCAGCACCATCATGATGCCGGGAAGCATTGAGAATCCTTTCAAATCATTTTGGATGGCGGGATATGAATGTACGGATCAATTGAATGTTCATGGAGATCGCGTTGATTTTTTGCACGTGACGGGCCATTTGGATGCGATTGACATGGATTACAAACTCCTCGGCAAATTCGGGATAAAAACAGTGAGGGAGGGAGTAAGATGGAGCCGGGTGGAAGTATCGCCCTATCGCTATAATTTCCAGACGCTCGGCAGGATGCTGCGTTCCGGAAAAGAAAACGGAATACAGCAGATATGGGATATCTGCCATTTCGGATTTCCTGATGACCTGACACCGCTTCATCCGAAATTTCCGGACAGGTTTGCTGCCTTGTGCGAAGCTTTTTTAAAGTTTTATAAGTCATTCGGCTTTGCCGAACCGCTTATTGTAACCCCTATTAATGAAGTAAGCTTCATCTCCTGGCTCGGCGGGGAGGTTGCCGCTACCTCTCCCTTTTGCCGCCGGAACGGGTGGGAAGTGAAGTATGCTCTTATGCAAGCCTATATCAAAGGAATTGAGGCATTCAAACAAATAGATCCGGATACGCGCATCTTAACTACTGAACCGTTGGTGAACATAACGCCGCCGACGGAGGCGACAATGGAACAGATACTCGATGCCGCGCAGGTCCATGAGCTCCAGTTTCAATCGCTCGATATGCTTTCGGGCGTCATCTGCCCGGAGCTGGGAGGGAAGCCCGAGTATCTTGATATACTGGGTTTCAATTATTATTGCAGCAACCAATGGGTGCATTCTCCGTACGAGCGGTTGGACTGGAAAGAAGCCGGGTTTGACGCTCAGTACAAACCGCTGTCCGAACTTCTTCAGGAAGCCTTTGATCGCTATGACAGGCCTTTTGCGCTTACCGAAACAAGTCATTACGGAGCTGAACGGCCCGACTGGCTCCGTCATGTCTCAGACGAGGTTTCGAAGCTTATAAGCAGGAACTACCCGCTATGGGGCGTGTGCCTATACCCGGTCCTCGATCGGCCTGACTGGGACAACCTGGACGACTGGCACCATTCCGGCTTGTGGGACGAGCCCGGCAGGACGCTTCATTTACCGTCTGCAGTGGAACTGGCAGGCCGGCAGCTGGAAATCGGCGCCGCATTGATCCGGAATACAAATAGGACGGAGTACAATCCGGACCGGACTGCGCCTGTAACTTCTGCGGATAACGATATTGCGGCTCAATATCCATCAAAGTACTTATCACGGAAAGAATAAAAATGAACTTCGAGGATCTGATAGGCCTGTCGGCGGGCCTCCTTACTTCTACAGCTATGGTCCCGCAGCTAACTAAAGTGCTGAAAACCAGAGAAACTGAAAATTTGTCGGTAGCTATGATCCTGGTATTAATTGCGGGTGTAGGACTCTGGACTTACTACGGCATACTAAAAAGCGAGCTTCCTATTATTCTGTCCAACGGGTTCTCGGTGCTGATTAATCTGGCGCTGCTTGCATGCGCGCTTATTTTTAAAAAAGAGTAAATGGAAGCCGGGGAGCAATCTGAAAATTTGAAAGGATGGATTTATGAGGAATACAGGAATAAAACAGGTGGGTATCAGGCTCAACGGCCAGGAAGCTTATATAACCGTTTGGGCTCCCTTTGCAGAGCGGGTAACGTGCATGATTGAAGGCGCTGATGGAGAATTAAGCCTTGAAAAAGGAGAATATGGTTATTGGCACGCGCGGACTTCCCGTCTTCGGGCCGGTGACCGTTACCTTTTGTCGATCGATGAGAATTACTTTCCCGATCCCGCCTCCCGCTCTCAGCCCGACGGCGTGCACGGCTCCTCGGAAGTAGCAGATCTCCAGTTTTATTGGGAAGACCATTCCTATCAGCCGCCGTATTTGAAAGATTACATTATTTATGAACTGCATGTAGGAACCTTTACTCCAACGCATGATTTTGACGGCGTTATTCAGCACCTTTCCTATCTGAAAGCGCTTGGCATCACAGCAATAGAAATCATGCCTGTGGCGCAGTTCCCCGGCGAGCGGAACTGGGGCTATGATGGCGTTTATCCTTTTGCCGTACAAAATTCATACGGCGGCGCGAGGGGTTTGCAAAAGCTGGTGAATGCCGCTCACAAGGAGGGAATTGCAGTCATACTTGACGTTGTCTACAATCATTTCGGACCAGAAGGGAACTACATTTCGAACTTCGGGCCTTACTTCACAGAAAGATATCAGACTCCCTGGGGCGCCGCTGTCAATTATGATGACGCACTTTGCCACGGCATCCGCGACTTTGTATTGGAAAATGTCCTTATGTGGTTCAGGGATTTCCATATAGATGCGCTCAGGATCGATGCGGTCCATGCAATCAAAGACATGGGCGCCCCGCATATCCTTCAGGAAATAAGAAGCGAAACTGATCAATGGATGCGGGTAAACGGCAGCCGGCACTATCTAATAGCCGAATGCGATTTGAATGACCGGCGCTTCCTGGATCCGGTGGAAAAAAACGGGATGGGTATGGATGCTCAATGGGCTGACGAATTTCATCACGCGCTCCGCGTAGCAGCAGGCGAAAGAAGAAAAGGATATTACAGCGATTTTCAAGGCGTGTCCCACCTGGCAAAAGCCTATGAAAACGCCTACGTGTACGACGGGATCTACTCCGATTTCCGTAAAAAATTTTTCGGCACCAATACCGACTCTCTGGCAGCAGAGCAATTTATAGTGTTTTCACAGAATCATGATCATATCGGCAATAGGATAAACGGTGAAAGAAGCAGCGCGCTGTATGAACCGGAAATGCTGAGGCTGATGGCGTTAGCCGTAATGTGTTCCCCGTATGTCCCGTTAATCTTCATGGGCGAAGAATGGGCGACAGCCAAACCCTTCCAGTATTTTGTGAGCCATAGCGACGATGATCTTATTGCAGCGGTATGTTCGGGCAGGAAGAGTGAATTTAAGGCTATGTTTGGAGAAGGGGATGTTCCCGATCCCCAGGCGGCCCATACGTTTGAAGAGGCGGTTCTGAACTGGGATGAAAAGGATGAAGAGCCTTATTCAGGAATGCTTAAATATTACAAAGAACTAATTGCCTTTCGCAAGACCAACCTTAAAGTAGCCGGCAGGACGGATCTTAAGGCCGAATATAATGACAAAAAAGAAGTGATACTTCTACACCTGGCCCATCGGCAGGGCTCCTTGATGTGCGTGATGAATTTCTCTTCCTCTCCGCAGGAACTGGTCACCGGTGACAAGCAGGTTTGGGGAAAAATCTGGGATACTCAGGCCATAAAATGGGGAGGCCAACAACCGGCCAGTGAAGAGTTTTCCGGGCGGCTTTTTATCCCTCCCGCTTCCGGCCTGGTGTACCGGCGAAGTAGCTCAACTCATGATATTCTCAGTAACGACAACAGCAGCAATTAAGGAAAAAACCGTTCCAGGCTGGGGCTGCAGCATGCTTGGAAACGGGCATAATAGCTGCATTGGATGGATCGTGCTGTATCGTCGTACGGGAAACGGGTAAAAACTAATAAACGATTCCAGGGAGGCCGGGTATGCCTGCAGGGACTGCAGGCATACCCGGCCGGATACTGAAAGCTCAAAGTCGTTTATGGAGTGGGCCGAGGCTGTGCTCTCAGGCTATCCCGCCCCATGTTTCCCCGGGTATTACCGTCCATATGATCGCGATTGGTATCCATGCGTTCAGCCTGGTCATTTTCACGTTCAATCCTTGTGCCGTCACCTCTGTCTCTGTTGTTGCTGGTGTTGCCTCTGTCGCTGCCAGAGCTGCAACTGGTCAGGCAGAGAAGCGCTATTGCCATCGCTGGCGCCAATATTCGATTTAGCATTTTCATAACGTTGATTTTTAGTGATGTCAATAAGGTATCGCGGGATTTTTGCCGGGTTCCTGTAAATTCTATAGAAGCTGCGTGTAAATAGCAAACCTGCGATCGTCTTTAATCATGTAGTTAAAAATATGCCACTCCCGGCAAAATGTGCTTTTATATCTATTTGTAGTATGGCTTCTGTACCTCGTTAGGACAAAAAGGCTTTACCACGGCTTTTTTTTTTACTGTAGCAGCTTTGCCTGCGCCGCGATACGTAGAGTTATGCCTCAACATGTTACAGATTTTCTCGGGGGATACACACTAACTGTCACCGGAGAGTCCTGTTTGTCAAAATATACATTAGTCAGCCTGGGTAAGATGGGCACGTATAAGGTGCGTATAATTTTAATAAAAAGGGATTTTTCATAGAGTTTCGATCTGCCGGGCAGATCTTATGCACGATAATTGCAAGAGCTGATGTTGGATACTCACATGATTATGAACTTAAACTAATTTTCCGATGAAGACCTTGATAACATCCATGATACTTGCCGTAACCGCTCTGCTATGGAGCTGCGGCTCGTCAAACACAGACTCTAAAGCAAGAGCCGATAGTGCCAATGAAGCTTTAACAGATGCTGCCAGGGATACGCATACATTGAACGTAGCGGATGAAGAAGACGCTGAGTTTGCCGTCGATGCGGCAAACGGCGGGTTGACGGAAGTACAGCTTGGCAGAGTGGCGCAAGATAAAGGCACTGATCCGAGGGTAAAGGAGTTCGGCAAAATGATGGTTGACGACCATACCAAAGCAAATGATGAGCTCAAGGAGCTTGCAGCCAGCAAGAACATTACGCTGCCGGCCGCGCCAGGCGAAGACATGGAAAAGATGGTTGCCGATATTTCATCAAAAAACGGGAAGGATTTTGACAAGGCATATATCCGGCAAATGGTGAAGGATCACGAAAAGACAGTGAAGCTGTTTGAAAACGGACAGAAAAACGTGAAGGACGCTGAGATCAGGGCTTTCATAGATAAGACTCTGCCGGTCCTTAAATCACATCTTGACCATATCAGGAACCTGGACAAGGCCAAATGAGAAGCCTTGACAGGTAACAGGCGGCATAAGGGGGGCGGGCGCGGTAGCCCCGGTCTAAGCCACGAATTCACGAATTATTTTAATTCGTGAATTCGTGGCTAACTATTCAGGAAAGCAGAAAAATAGCCTCAACGGCACGCATTCGAGGATTTATGATACTGCCTACACTTCCCACGATCGTGAGAACTCTTTGTCCTGGAAGGCTTCTGCCAGCCCGGTTATCTGTCTTAATCGTAACACTTCGTCAGGGTCCATCCCCAATTCTTCACCAATCCGTTGATTAGACCAGTCGTTACGTTTGAGGAAAGCTACCAGTTTGGCGGATAATTCTATCTGGTGCGTACCGCGTGCCATA
>MEDT01000008.1:0-15037 GCA_001724175.1 Cytophagaceae bacterium SCN 52-12
GCCGGTGATCACCACCAGCATGCTCCCGTCGGCGTCCATCAGCACATCGGTTGGGTGGCTGTCGGCCACCGAGGAGGTCATGAAAGGCGAATCGGTCGTGCTGTAGCTCGCTCCTTCCTGCTTCACTTCATGGCGCATGATACGACCGGTATTGAACTCTGCGCTGAAAAGATTGCCCTGGTAGGATTTTCCCCACTCCTGACCGTCCAGGCGCATCAGCCCCGAAGGTGGATTTAGGTTATTAAATATCGCAACCGCGGCCTGCTATCATCACTTTATCGTCAGCCAACTCAAACCGGGCATTTACAGCTGCGCAGATGATCTCGAGCCTGCCGTAAAGGTCGTCTTTTGACAGGTCTGCCGTAATCCGGCAATTGTTCAAGCTTTCGTTACTCACCTCTATTTCAACGCCGTAAGCTTTTTCCAGCTTCTCCAGTACGGCTGATAGGGATACTTCCCTGAAAACAAAGGCATCGGGAAGCTGCTCTATCCCGGTCATTATTGCCTGCTGGAGCTCCTGGAAAGCCAGCGTGTCTTCCGTATTGCAGTCCGTATCGGGTGTCTTTGCGAATACGGACAGCTCGTATTGCTTTCTGACGATCTCTTTTCTTATGAAATTCAGGACATTGTATTTTACGGCGCTGAAAAGATACCGGTCGAGCTCACCGATACGGACTTCACCGCGCCTGAACCACAAATCCAGGAAAACATCCTGGACCAGTTCCTTTGCGTTCTCCTGCGACCCGACTTTGCCGACTGCCATCCGGTAAAGCTTATGCCAATACCGGTCGTAAATTTCCTGAAAGGCATGCTCGTTTCCTGTTTCCAGAAGCAGAACCAGTTCAGCATCATTTACAATTGTGTCTTTCATCGTGTTCAAGTCTCGGCTGCATGAACAGCCCATCACAAGATGATAAAGGCTCTGAAATACCCGCTATACCTCCATTTTTTGTAAAATAGTCAAGAAAAAATCATATAAGCAAAAATAGCGAAGCTACCTGTGGCCTGCAATTGGTAACTTTGCAGCCTGACCATGATAGCAATGACGCCGTTATTCAAAAAACTGAACTTTAAAAACCAGGCCGGAATCCTGGCAGTCAATACGCCGGAATCGTTTGAAAGCGAGCTGGCGGCGATGGCCGGGTCTGCCACTATCTACAAAGATGAAAGCGATGTATCTGCCATTGATTTTGTCATCGTATTTGTAACCCGGCAAAACGAGATCGACGACAGCATCCGGAAAATATACCCGAAGCTGGAAGGGGATGCCGTACTCTGGTATTGCTATCCCAAAGGCACATCCAAAAAGTACAAGTGCGATTTCAACAGGGACCACGGCTGGGATGAACTCGGGAAATTTAATCTTGAAGGGGTAAGACAGGTCGCCATCGATGAAGACTGGAGCGCTCTGCGTTTCAGGAAAACCGTGTACATAAAGACCCTCACCCGGAATTTTGCAATATCTGAAGAAGGGAAAAAACGGACAGGCAAGACAGGCGCCTAACCGGAAGCATAGCAGTCACAAAACTTAAAACAGCCGCATCTGTTCAGGTTTGGGTGGTTTCCTTACTACCTGCACATTCTCTGTCAATGAAGAAGGGATCTCGCCTACGAACCTGGACAGGAATTTTTCCTCTATTTCCCTGAAGCCTTTACGTCGCCTGGCATTCGTGATGAACAAGGTATCTTTCGCCCGGGTCAGGGCTACATAAAACAAACGCCGCTCCTCTTCGATATCCGTATCTTTCCGCGACACCGGGGTAATACCTTCTTCGGCGCCGGCAATGAACACCACAGGGAACTCGAGCCCTTTGGAAGCATGGAAAGTGAGCAGGCTGACGGCATCGGTTTTGATACGGGCTACATCGGTATAGGTATCCAATTGCAGTTTATACAGGAATTGTTCAATATCGGCTCCGTATTCCGCAGCGGTAGCCAGGATCGCTTCCTTCCGAAGCAGTCCGGTATCGTCCAAAGTATCTTCAGGGATGAACCTTTCGAAGATGCATTTGACAGTGCTTTCTGCTCCAGCCCCTGCAAGATCCTGCTCACCCAGAAGTGCGGCCAGGCGTTTTTCTTCAGGATGCGCCGAGAGAAATTCCTGCTTCTCTTTTTTGCCCATTTTCAAGCCGTTGGTCAGCAGGCAGTCCAGGGCGATCATGTCTTTAGCGTTCAGGTATAGCTTTATCGCATCGGTGATGAGATGAAAAGGGTATTCCGAGAGAAAGGAGGACGCATCGCCGAAGCGTACAGGGATACCCGATTGTTTAAAAGACGCGAGGAGCGACTGCCCCACGGCGCGGGTACGGAACAACACGGCTATATCGGAAAAGCCATAGCTGCTGTCCCGGTGTGTATTGTCCCCGGTCAGGTTGTGGAATCCGCCTACCAGCTTTTCGATTTCGCTGATGAGAAAAGCGGCTTCTTTGTGTTCGTCGCCTGCGGTAAAGAGTTTTATTTTTTGGGTCATGTTCGTGTTTTTTTAACCATTAAGAAGTTAAGGATAGTTAAGAAGGTTCTTAGTTTCTTAATCCCTTAATGGTCACAAATCCTTCACTCTCTCACGGCTATCAGCCTCGAAGGCTTACGCTGCGTGTTGTTACTGATAAGAGCCGAGGCAGCCTCGACGATATGCCGGGAAGAGCGGTAATTCTTCTGCAATGTAATTTCCGAAGCTCCGAAATCCTCGCTGAACCGGAAAAACAGCCGCACGTCAGAGCCGCGGAAACCGTAAATGCTCTGATCCGGGTCACCGATGGCAAACACATTTTTACCCATTGCCAGCAGCTTTAAAAATTCGTATTGCAAAGGGTTGATGTCCTGCAGCTCGTCTACGGCGATGTAGCGGTAGCGGTCACGGCAGGCCTGCAGGTATTGCGGTTCGGTCTTCCATAGCCGTACGACCCTACCGATGATATCCGCCAGGTCAATACCTCCGTTCTGCTGCGTAAAATCCCGGTAGACAGCCGCGATCCGGGCTATTTCGGTCTCTCCTTCTTCGTGGTTGCTTTCAAAATAGCGGGCCAGCCCGGCAGACAACTCCCTGATCTCCTTTTCCTCTTTTTCCGGGAACAGCATACCGAGGATCACTTCCCGGCTTTTATCGTCATACACCTTGTCCAGCTTTTCATCATGTTCCTGTAAAACGGCAAAACAGATCGAATGAAACGTCCCCAAGGTGATGCCCCCCGACCGTTCCTCCAGCACGGCGGCCAGGCGTTCTTTCATTTCATCGGCTGCCTTGTTGGTAAACGTCACCGCCAGGACTTCCTCCGGCAGGGCATGTCTTTCCCGGATACAACGGGTTATCCAGCTGATAAGCGTTTTGGTTTTCCCTGTTCCCGGCCCCGCCGTCACCAACACCGCGCCTTCGGCTTCACAGGCCGCCTGCTGCTCCCCGTTAAGAGAAGTAATGCGGATTTCCATACCTGCAGGAAGCTCTTGCCTGGCGATCACGCCCTCTTTGGCTTTACGTTTGCCGGTACTCTGCGCCGTGCCGAACAGGTTCATCTGACCGGTAAGCTGTGCCAGCTCGCCGTCTTTAAAAATTTTAATGACGCCGTATTCGCCGTCGTAGCCGCCCTGCGGATCGACCTGTCTCATACGCATCCGCCTGATGGCTTCGGCTACCACAAATCCCGCCTTCTTTTCGATATCCTCCACCGGCGCCTCTTTCAGCAGGGCGAACTCATTGCCGAACGAAGAAATCGTCTGCTGAAACGACTGGTTCACGGCCTTGCTGGAAGGCGAGACGTTTTTGATCTCGGCCAGGATCTCGGGCAAAGGAATGATATAGTGAAAATCGGCGGCGCCTTCCGGTCTTTGCGGCTGCGTACGATCCGACAATTCGGTTACGCGATGCAGCACGCCGATCGTGAGAGGCTGCCCGCATTTAGGACAGATATTTTTATGCTTTATGCTCTCCTCAGGCTCAAAGCACACGTCGCATTTACGGTGACCGTCCATATGGTATTTACCTTCTTCAGGGAAAAACTCGTACGTACCCAGGAACCCTCTTTTTGTTTTCAGGGCATCGAACATGCCGTAATAGCTTCGCCCGGTATCGAACAGATTCGCTTCTCTTCCCAGCTTTTGCGGAGAATGCGCATCCGAATTGGATACCAGCGTGTACTTATCGAGCATACTGAGCCGCCAGTTCATCTCCGGGTCGGACGACAAGCCGGTTTCCAGCGCGAAAATGTGGTCCGCCAGGTCGCGGAAGCATTCCTTCACGCTGTCGTACCCCGATTTGGAGCCGAACATAGAAAACCAGGGTGTCCAGATATGGGCCGGGATCAGGTGCGCATCGTTGGACGTTTCCAGCACTATTTCCAGCAAGTCGCGCGAAGGCAATCCGAGTATGGGACGCCCGTCCGCCGCCAGGTTCCCGATTTGCCCCAGCTTTGCGTTGATGCGGGCTACGGTCTCAAAGTCAGGGGCGTATACGCAGTTATGGTTTTTACGTACTTTATCGCCTTGCTTGTAGATAGAGCTGATCTCTGATGTAAGACAAAACCGCACGTCGATATCGGCACATGCGAAGCCGGAGACATCTTTCTTCGGAGGATTTTTCAGGCGGAAAAAACCCGTTCCGTCCGGCTCGAGCTTTTCTTTCAGCTCTTTAAACCACAGGGGGTGGGTAAAATCGCCCGTTCCCACTACGTGTATGCCTTTGATCCGCGCCCACTGGTAGAGGGTTTCAAGGTTAAGATCCCTGCTGGTAGCCCGGGAGTAGTGTGAATGCAGGTGCAGGTCTGCGATGTAAAACATGAATATCCGGCGTTTGACCAAATTTAGTCAAAAGCCGGGTAGACCGTAAGGAAAAATACCATTTATTATCATCCAAAGGAGGTATTAGTCCAGCACCAGCTCGCCGAGCGCTTCCACGCTGAAGCCTTTCAGCTCGCTGACACGCTCTTCCCGGATTTTCCTGGGCCATGACGGATCGGCCAGCAACGGGCGCCCTACTGCCACGAGATCGAAATCACCGCGGTCGAGGCGCCTTACGAGCTCATTCAATGAGCTGGGGCTGGAGCTTTCACCCCTGAATGCCGCCATAAATTCCCCGGTCAACCCTACCGAACCGACGGTAATGGTCGCTTTCCCCGTCAGCTTTTTGGCCCAGCCCGCAAAATTGAGGTCGGAGCTTTCAAACTCCGGCTCCCAGAAGCGGCGCTGCGAGCAATGGAAAATATCGACTCCGGCGTCGGCCAGCGGGTTCAGCCAGGCTTCCATTTCCCGAGGCGTTTTTGCCAGCTTGTTGTCATAGGCGGAAGGTTTGAACTGGGACAGGCGAAGGATCACGACAAAATCCTCCCCTACCTGCCGGCGTACTTCTTTGATCACCTCGGTAGCAAAAAGGCTGCGTTCCGGCAACGTCTTCCCGCCAAAAATATCGGAACGCTTGTTGGTCTCCTCCCAGAAGAACTGGTCGATGAGGTAGCCATGCGCGCCATGCAGCTCCAGCGTATCGAAACCCAGCCTTCTGGCATCTGCCGCAGCGCGGCCGAAAGCGGCGATGGTAGCTGCGATATCGCCGTCGGTCATGGCTTTACCATTTACAAAACCGGGTCTTCCCATACCCGACGGTCCTTCGAACGGCTGCGAAGGCACCCAACCCGAACGGTGGTTGTCCATCACACCCATATGCCATAGCTGCGGACCCATTTTTCCCCCGGCTGCATGTACCTGGTCTATCACCTTCTGCCATCCCGCCAGTGCTTCCACCCCATAGAAATGCGGTACGTTGGGATCATTGGAAGAAGATACACGGTCGATCACCGTGCCTTCGGAGAGAATAAGCCCGACCTCGCCCTGCGCGCGCCTGGCGTAGTAGCTTGCGACGGTGTCGGTAGGAACGCCCTGCGGCGAAAAAGAGCGCGTCATAGGCGCCATCACGATACGGTTTCGCGTATTCAGTGATTTCAGGCTGAAAGGCCTGAAAAGTGAATCTGTTTGCATAATTATAGAGAGATAGATGATGCTTATTATATTCCTGTTTCGATGAGCCGGCTCAGGTGTTGAAAAGCCTCTTCATTGCGCTGATAGTAAGTCCACTGCCCGACACGGGTCGATTTCACGAGCCCGGCGCGCTGAAGGATCGACAGGTATTCGGATACCGTGGATTGCGTCAGCCCGGCCTTCTGCCGGATCTGCCCGACACAGACGCCGTGCCGGAAACATTCAGCCTCCTGTTCGGGAAAATTGGCTTCCGGTTCTTTGAGCCAGCTCAGGATATCCAGCCTGGTCTTGTTGGAGAGTGCTTTGAAAATTTCCAGATGATCCATTTTTCAGCCTTTTTTACGACGGTATAATTCGGGATAACACTTTATCGATATATCGGCTTTTCTCGATATTCCAATCAACAGGTTCATAGCGGAGATTAGTTCCTGAATGTTCTTTAAATTTTCGTGGAAGGAGCCTCTTACGATGTGTATGAGCTTTTTTGTCGAAAAATCCTTTTCCGCCTGTAAGGTTTTTTTAATGCGCTGCAACTAACCCCCAAAAAACAAATCCTGAAAAGCCGGCCATGGAAGAAGCGCAGTTCATACACCTGATCAACGAACACCAGGGCATTATCTATAAGATTTGCAGGCTATACCGCGATTCCCGCGAGGACAGGGAGGACCTGTTCCAGGAAATCGTCTTCCAGCTCTGGAAATCGCTTCCGGGCTTCCGGGGAGAGGCAATATTCAGCACCTGGCTGTACCGGATCGCGCTCAGCACGGCGATCTCGGCTTTCCGGAAAAAGCGACCGGATATCCGCTATACCGCCGCATTGCCCGATGAGCAGGAGGAACCCGGTGAGGAGCACGGGCAGCGGGAGCAATTATTTGACGCGCTCCGGCAGCTAAACGATGCGGATAAAGCGCTTATCACCCTATACCTGGAAAACCTGTCGTACCAGGAAATCGCGGAGATCTCGGGGATCAGCGAAAACAACGTGGGCGTAAGGCTCAGCCGTATCAGACAAAAAATCCAGCAACTTTTAAAAAACTGACCTATGGAAAATGACGCATTAAAATCTGCCTGGCAGCACATCAGAACGCCCCGGAAAAGCAGCACAGACTTAAAATCGGCAATGGAGGAAGGCAATCATCCCGTGCTGAAAGGCATCCGCCGCCAGCTCCTGTTCGAAACCATTGGATTCACGCTTTTTCTCCTTGTCTACTACGACTTCTTCGACGGCGACCGGAAGCCGCTTTATGCCAACCTGCTGCTGGCAGGCGCCATGCTGCTTGTCATAGGGCATAACATAGCCGGGTACCGGCTCGCAGGACGCGGGGTAAAAGACAGCAGTATCAGGCGTTCGCTGGAAGAACGCCTTTCCCGCATAAAAACTTACGCTGTTATATCAGTCACATCCCGTGTATTGATCATGGCCTGCGTGTGCATATTCTTTATTTCCGTTGTCACACTCGACACGCAGCGGTACCGGCTGCTTGCATTAATAGCCGTAGTATTTGCGATCCAGATCACTCTGCTCTCACGACTATGGCGGAGGAGGATCAGACGGCTGAAAGAAGTAATAGCCGATTTTTAAGGGAATGCAGGTAGTAACGGGTCTGTGCATTTTATAGTAACGCACAGACCTGTTCTACAGGCTTTTAATTGATGATCTCAACTTTGATATCATCCAGGAAAATACGGTTTGTAGTAGGCGTCTCATTACGCAGGTCAAAGGCTTTACCCAGGAACCTGATCTGCGTCTCGGCCGTTGCCCCGGAAATGGTAAAAGTAAATGCCCTGGCAGGATCCCATATGTTGTTTACTTTGCCTTCGTTATCCTCCGGCTGGGTATTGGGCACATTTTCCACCTTGATCAGGCCCACGCTCGGCGTACCGGCGCCAAGCACCTCTATGACCAGGTCGCGCGAGTCGACTACCGTTCCTGCCGCCGAAACATAGGCCGCCGCCTTGAACGTCACCTTCACATTTTTCGTCCCGGCAATGCCCGACAGCTTCGGCGATATGATATCGCCGCCGTAGTTGGTCTTGCCAAGCTTTACAAAACCCTGGCGGGCATAGCACGGCCTGTCGTTGCTGATCGGGTTAAGGGAGCTTGTCCAGCCCCTGCCTTGCTGCTCGGCAGTCCAGTTGGTAATGATGGTCTCACCGGTGGTGGTATAAGGCACGGCGCTGCCGTAGGACAGCCAGTTGAAGTCTTCTTCCAAAATAATAGAACCGGGCGACTGTACCAGGTTAATCACTTTTGAAACCGTCGGATAGTCGGTTGCCGTAACCGTCAGGGCCACCGACCTTTCCGGGCCGTTGTTCGTCGCTGCGGTAAGGGTGATCCCGGTCGCGGTGACCGAGCCGCCGGAAAGCCAGTCGTTATCGGCAAGGGAATACGTCCATCCTACGTTGGCGCCTACCTCTACAACGAAGGCGCCCCCGGCAGAAGGGATAGTCACTGCCTGCGGCAGATTGATGTAGGGGACGTTGGCTTCCTGCTCTACCCGGAAGAGCACAGGCTGCTCCTGGCCATCCACCACAAAGGCAAAATTCATGATACGCTCCGCGAAGCCCTTGTTGGCGCTCACGATGATCTTGAAAATACCGTCGTCATCGCCTTCGTCGGGAAACGTCTTCACCCAGTCGCCCTGGTCTTTCGCTACTATTTTCCACGGACGATTGGAGCGTACCACGTAGCTTTCGGTTTTCCCCGCTACCCCCGATTTCATACCGGTCGGGTTGCCTTCGATCACGAAAGCGGGATCTCCCTTCACCCCGTCATCTTCCTTGCATGACTGCATGAAAAATGTGCAGGCGAAAAGGAGCGCGGCGGCAAGCATTCCTGCGCGTATTGCTGAAAATAAATTATTGGGTTTCATGTTTAAAAGGTTTTAGCTGTTAGCTGTCAGGTTTTAGCCGCTTGGCGGATCGTTTGTATACTTTACCTAAAACCTAATACCTAACAGCTTATAGCTGTTTTAATTCCCAGAAATTGCCTTCTTACTCCACCATACGGGTGTTTTCATATTGTTATCGCCGCCCATACCGCGCAATGCCTCCGTCGCGTTGGTATTGTTGGTCGACATCGTGGTGTTGGGGTACCCGAAGCGCGTGGGAAGCACACGGTCGTTATAGATCGTGCCTTCGCCGATGGTCAGCACCGGGTAGCCTGTTCTGCGGTACTCATGATAGGCTTCCATCCCAACCCAGAAAAGGGCCAGGAATTTCTGGTTCCCCAGGAATTGAGCCTTATCGGCAGCCAGGTCCCATGAGCCGAGCGGCGAGGCCAGGTAAGTCGCAATATCAGCCTGCGTAATGGACGTCGGCGTTTCAGAATAAGCGCCCTGCGCAGACCACTTTTGCATGGAAGCGGTCAGACCGGCTTCGTAATAGCTTTTGGCAGCCTGCTCTCCGCCCGGTATCAGCCCTTTGAGGGCGGCTTCCGCGTAGATAAACTGCACCTCTGCATAGTCCATATACGTAGCAGGTGCGTCCCTGCGGCAGAAAACCTTGTAGTTGAGCCAGGAAGTACCCCTGTCGACGATATTACGCTCTTCGTCGGTACAGCCCGATTTGGTGCCGATCCAGATGTTGTCGGGATTGACCTGCGTAACCGTATTTTTCTTGCCGATAATCGGCAGGCGCGGATCGACATACACCTGCTTGCCGCTCGCATCCGTTTGCACGGTCATGCCGAGAAGCTGCCGGGTCAGCTTTCTTCCGCTCGAGGTGAACTCACTTTCTGTCGTAAGTCCGAAATTGCTGATGTACGGATCGTTCCCCGAGAATTTGACCGTAGCATTGTCGCTGTTCGAGGTGAAGACCGGGTACTTGCCTGGATTGTTCAGTATCTCGGCGATCTTGGCGCCTGCGTTCATTTCGGAGCGGCCGCTCACTCGGCACAAAAGCCTCAGGTATAGCGAATTATTGAATTTCCTCCAGGCTGCCATGTTGCCGCCGTACATACCGTCCCTTGCCGGCACCTCGAAAACGGGATTTGTGACATAGATCTCATTTGCCGCCTCCAGGTCCGCAAAGAGAAATTCGTACACTTCTTTCTGGGTATTGAACTTCGGTGTAATGGTCCCGCCGATCTCCCTCCCGGTAAACGCTTCCTCGTACGGAATGCTTCCGAACATATCCGTCATATTGGACAGGAACAGTACCTTAAAAGTCAGCGCGATGGCCTCCAGCGACTTGTTGCCCTGTTGCCGGGCCAGCTGGTACATATGGTTCACATTGTTGCCATATGAAGCATAATGGTTCCAGAACCCATACCAGTCCCTTGAGTCTTCCAGGAAATACAAATGCTCCCTGCGGGTGACACCTCCTGTAAATGCAGTAAACTGGATCAGCTCGTTGTTGTAGTACCAGGTACGGTTCAGCCACTGGTTGGCCGAGTTGTACAATATGGGCTCGAACAGGCCCGAGGCCTGGATCATACCCACTGTCGTGCGGTTTGGATTTGTATTGACCTCCTCAAAGTTATTGGTGCATGCGGTGAGCAACCCCAATACGAGCCCGCTGATGATGATATATCTCAAACTTTTCATTTCCTATCAGTTTCAATGATTAAAACGACAATCTCAGGTTAACGCCCTGTGTGCGGGTCATCGGGTAGGTACCTGCTTCTATGCCGTTGAAAACATTGGTACCCGTCATCATACCCCCTTCAGGATCGAATTGCGGCCATTTGTCCCATGAAAAAATATTCGTGGCAAATACCGAAATGCTGCCGCCCTGGAGAAACCCGGTCCTTTTGCAAAACGCAGCCGGCAGATTGTATTCAAGCCTGGCTTCCCTGAACTTCAGGAAGGAAGTGTCAAACGTATGGGCCTCTCCATTATACCGGTCGAGGGTAAGGGCCTGGTAATAGGTGTAAATATTGCTCGTCACCGTGTTGTTAGGCTTGTATTGCCCTACCCCGTTTTCATCGCCCGAGACCAGGTTTACACCGTCTGCCACGATGCCGTCATACCGGCCTTCCAGCGAATTCTTCAGCTTGCCCTGGGACGACAGGATGCCGTTCGTTACCGAGAACCTGTTACCGCCCCACTGGTAAGCAAAAAGCATATTCAGCGTAAAGTTTTTGTACCTGAAAGAGGTATTGAAACCGCCCCGCCAGTCAGGATTTACCTTACCCAGGTAGTGATCGGCCGTCGATACCAGGGACGGCAGGCCGGTATTGGCATCCAGGACCACCTTTCCCGAGCAATCGTACTGGTTCCCGTTCTCATCCAGGCAGTAGGATCCTTCAGGCGCTTTTTTCATCGCAAACCCGTAGAGCTTGTACATCTCCTGGCCCACGTAAGAGTATACGTGGAGCCTTCCGCCGATGGTGGTTCCCATATCGGTTTCCAGGGGCGTTTCAGGATCCCATCCGTCCTGCAGGCTCACCAGCTTGTTGATGTTCTTCGACCAGTTCAGGTTGATGTTCCATGTAAAGTCCTTGCTTTTTACCGGCGTGGCCGACAATGCGACTTCTATCCCCTTGTTGCTGATCTTACCGGCATTGATCCGCATGGAAGAAGCTCCCACGATAGGGTCTACCGCTACTGATACGATCTGGTTGGTCGTAGCGGAATTGTACAGGGCAAGGTCGAGGCCCAGGCGGTTGTGGAAAAACCGGGTATCGAGGCCGAGCTCCCAGCTTTCCACATTCTCAGGCTTGATCATGGGATCAGGAATGGTACCCGGCAGCGTATATCCTCCGCTTATAGACGAAGCATTGTAGTACTGGTCGAGCGCATAGGGACTGGTATCGTTCCCTACATTTGCCCATGACAGGCGAACCTTCGCCAGGGAAATGGCCGGAACGGTCGATTCGAGATTGAAAACCCGGTCGAGCAGGACGCTGGCAGCGACCGAGGGATAGAAATAAGACCAGTTGTTGCGCGACAACGTGCTCGACCAGTCGTTGCGCCCGGTGAGGTCGAGGTAGTATTTGTTGTCCCAGCCGAACGACGCGAACCCGTACAGGCTGTTGATGACTTTTTTACTCCTGTAATTCGACGGGGCGGGATTGACGCCGGTCGGAACGTTCGAGGTATGGTATACGCCGTCGATGTCCAGCTCATTGAGCTGAACCGTAGCGCTCTGGTATTCGTTGACCATGTTGTTGCCGCCGAAAGCGATCGTGGATGTGAGCCGTTTGTCGAGGAACTCCTTCTGGTACTTCAGCAGGAAATCGGAGTTGAACTCGTAGTTCGTCAGCGACTGCTCCCTGTAAAAGCCGTTCTCCCAACCGAACGTCATTTTGGGCTTTCTCTGCGTACGGAAGTCTGTGCTCATGTCCATGCCCGACTTGAAGTCCAGCGTAAGGCCCTCCATCACCCTTGCCAGGTCGACAGAGAAGCCCGCAAAACCGAATACCCTGTTCTTGTTCATCGAGTTCAGCTCCTCGTACAGCACCCGGTAGGGATTGTAGGAACCGGTACCGGCAAAAACGAGGCTGTTTCCATTTTCAGAGATGGTGGCATTCCTGTTGGTGGCATTGAACCTGCCCTGAAAATATTCGTCTCTCCAGTTGCTCATCGAATTGGTATTATACCCCCACATCAGGTCGTACATAACCGTGGTCTGGTGGTATCCTGCCATCGGCATGTTGTCGCTGGTCGTCCTGTAGTAGTTGACTTTGGTTTTGAATTTGACCCAGTCGTTTACAGGCGATTCGAGTGAAAATGAAATGTTTTTCCTGTCGAAGCCGGTATTGGGCAATATCCATTCGTTTTTATTGTGGTTCAGGGATACGCGCACGTTGGTGCCTTTCCCGTTATTGCCGCTCACGTCGATGGAGTTGTTGTAGGTAACGCCGGTTTTGAAGATACCGGTAAACCAGTCGTCCTGGTACACGAAAGGCGTCTTTTCGATTTTCCCGGTTTCCCAGTTCTTGCCTTCGTACTGGTAGCGCAGCTTGTTGGGATCAAGCTTCTCCCCCCATGCATAGCGGGAGATATTTCGCGGGGGATAATCGGTGGTGCCTACCAGATCAGGGCTCAGTGTCCAGAAGTTGTATTCGTTCTGTCCCATATCGGTCCCCGAGCCGTATTCGGTCTGGAAATCGGGCCAGTAGCCGGCCCTTTCCGCTACGAATGTCGAGCTGAGCGTTACGCCGATGCCTTTGGTCTTCCGTCCCGATTTCGTGGTGATGATGATCGCCCCGTTGGCGGCGCGCGAACCGTAAAGCGCGGTAGCGGCCGGTCCCTTCAGCACGGTGACGCTTTCCACATCTTCCGGGTTGATATCGCTGGCCCCGTTGCCGTAATCTACCGGGAAATCCGACCCCGAGTTCGTGTAGCTGCTGCTCGATGAGGTCGCCGTCGTACCCGATCTTACCGGCACCCCGTCGACCACGAAAAGCGCTTCGTTACCGCCGTAGTTAAGCGACTGGTCTCCGCGGAGCGTTACCCTTACCGAGTTGATAGGTCCGGAACCGGCGCCGTTCATAGTAAGTCCTGCCACCCGCCCGTTCATAGCGCTCAGCCAGTTATTGGTAGGAACCTGCGTAAGGGCAGTGTTGTCCACTTTGGTAACCGAGTAGCCGAGCGACGCCTCCTCGCGCGATAGTCCGAGGGCAGTTACGACAACGCCCGACAGCTCCGTCGCGCTTTCCTCGAGCGTAACGTTGATCACCGACTGGTTGCCTACCGTCACCTCCTGTCCGGTATAGCCGATGAAGCTTATCACCAGCACGGAATTCCTGTCAGGCACGCTGATCGTGAATTTCCCGTCTACATCCGTGATTGTTCCGGAAGAGGTGCCCTTGACCAGTATAGAAGCCCCAACGACGGGCGTCTGGTCTTTGCTGTCGAGCACCGTTCCTCTCACAACCCGCTCCTGAGCCATCGTTTGCACGGACGCCGATAACAGCAGCCATACTGTAACCAGCGTAAGGATTGTTTTTGATTTCATAAAAAGTAATTGTTTTGATCCATTCGAAACACGTTAATCTATTGTATAAGTAAATTCTTTGGGGCGTACCATGCTTTCTGAATATACCGCCCCGGACCGGTCCGTCACTTTGATCTCCAGCGTTGAAACAGGGCTCGACGCCATCACTTTAAACAGGTGTACCGTATTGCCGGATACGAACGAAGCGGTCGGCACAGCACCGGCATTCAGTCTTTTGGCCTCGTACGATATGATGTGAAGCGGGTCCAGGCCGGAAACCTGCTTTACCTGGAGCGGGGTATCGCCTTCCCGCACCTCGATGCTCCATCCCGGACCGTATCCCCATACGTTGATCAGCACCTCGTTATTGAGATTGGGCGAAGCGTACACCCCGGCATATTCTGCCAATGCCTCACCGGCAGCATTCGGCGCATATTTTTCGGCGGTGATGTGCACCTTGTTGAGGTCATACGATCTGAACTGGTAATTCCCGGGCTTGCCGATGCTCTTGTAATAGAATCTTACATTACGACCATCGATCTCCATCACGCCGTAGCCGCCCGGGGAACCGTCCTTGCCAATGTGATTGTTGGCATAGCCGCTTCTGCCCGTCCACCACCAGGTGGCGCATACGGCTCCGATGTTGTATTCCGTCACCGCCTCGGAATGCGCGACGGTATAGTTCGTATGTATGTGTCCGGTAATAATATGGACTTCCGGGAAGCCCTGTATGGCGGAGAGAAACTGCCCGGCATTGTTCAGCGACAGGGTGTTCACCTGCCTGCCGTCTGCATCCAGGGTCGGCGTACGGTACAGCGGCGCGTGCATGGCGATGATGACCGGGGCGCTCTTGTCTTTAAGGGCCGCCAGGTCTTTTTTCAGCCACTCGATCTGGTCGGCGGTGATCACATCGTTGTAATTGCGTTCTCCGATCTGACCCTGCGCGCCGCCGGTATTCACATATTCGATGTTGTCGAGCACAACGTAGTGGACTTCCCCAAGGTTGAAGGAATAGTAGGTAGGGCCTATAATTTCCCGGTATTTGACTTCCGACGCCAGGTCGCCCTGCACGTAGGGATCGTTATCGTGGTTGCCGATCACGTTGAACATCGCGCAATTCACTTTCTTCATTTCGGCCACATATTCAACAAGTCCGAAATTGTTTTCGTACCAGTAGGCATCCCACGACATA
>MEDT01000008.1:15048-31508 GCA_001724175.1 Cytophagaceae bacterium SCN 52-12
CATCCCACGACATATCGCCCAGCGCCAGGCCGTATACCTTCGAGCCGGCAGTCGCATATTCGCTGATCGCGGCATTCACATCGGGAAGAAATCCCGAACCAAACTGCTGAAGGTCGTTGTTGCGGTTGGCCAGGTGCCAGTCGGAAAGAGCAAGGACTGTATGCTTGCTGTTGGCTGCGGGGATAAGCGAAAAATCTTTCTGCTCCGCCGCGGTGCCGCCGGTCAGCCTCTTGAAGAACTGCGGGAAGTTATCCTGCACAGGCGCTTCATAATTCCCCGGAACAGAAATGAATACGAAACCGTTCTTTTTCTCCGAAGCCAGGTAATATACCCCGTTTTCGTCCGTGACCGTTACGTCGTAGCCATCGGAGACCACCACGCCCGGCACGCCCGCGCCATTGCTGTGTACCAGGCCCTTAATGGCCATGCCCGGTTTATCGGGGAGGTTCCCACCAATAATGATGCTGATCGAGCTGGTGCCCAGCGTTAGCTCCTGGCCGCCGCGTATGAGCACAATTTTGTACCTGCCGGCGGTAAACCCGTCGGGCAGCCCGAACTTTGCCGAATGGTCGTCGAAAGAAATGATATCGGCTATATAAAACCGGCTTTCGTCTGTAACCAGTATCAGCCTGATCTTATCCCCGGCAGCAAATCCTTTTCCTGAAATGTTGACCTCCCCGCGTGCGGCAACATCGATTTCAGAAGGAACCGACACCTCACTGATCTGGATATTCTTGTCCGGCTCGGCATTGTTGTTCGGACGACACCCGGTAAATCCCACAAATAGCAGGAAAAAAACAACTGATACCAGGTCCCTCAACTTCGCTCTTTGGCTTCTTTTCATCGGGTGCAAATGTATTTGTGCTTTATTATCGTACTGTTAACAAAAAATTAACTATTCTAAACCAATCCCGCCTTTCGAATAATTTCCCATCAACGCGACAGGGTGGTTTCATTTAATTTCGTTGTATTTCATTTTATTTCACAAATATAACAAGGAATTTCACATTATATCATATCATATTATTTTGTTTTTTTCTATAAATATTTTGCTAGCGCCCGAACCAGCCCGGATCAGCGGACGTCAACAAGTCTTTTGAGGCAGGTAGGCCGTTAGCATATCTGTCCAAGTTTCCCTAATTTTACGGTATGAGCACCATGACCAACCTTCAGCGGCATACTGAAATATTGAAGCAACTTGAAGAAAAGGAGTCTATCGACGTACTGCAGTTGTGCGAAGAACTGAATGTATCTGCCGTCACCATCCGTAAAGACCTCCGCCTGCTTGAAGAAAAAGGGCTTTTATACCGTACCCATGGTGGGGCTTCGCGGTATACTCCTTATATCAGGGAGCGGCCGGTCATGGAAAAAGAGCAGCTATCTGCTGTCGAAAAAAAGCGTATCGCGGCAGCGGCGGCTAAGCTCGTCGTGCCTAACGATTCCATCATACTGGCTTCAGGGACTACCATCCATGCCATGGCCAGGGAAATGGTACCGCAGACGGGCCTTACCGTCATCACTTCCTCTCTGAATGTGGCGTTGACGCTGCTCCCTCACCAGGAGATCAATGTGCTCCAGCTGTGCGGCCCGGTAAGGCACAGCTCCGGCTCTGTTACAGGCCAGGTGGCCGAAGCCTTCCTCGACCATGTCGTATGCAGCAAGCTGTTCCTGGGCGTGGATGGAATCGACCTGATCCACGGGCTGACCACCACCGATCTGGCGGAAGCCCGTTTGAACAAAAAAATGATCGACGCTTCCGAATCGACCATCGTGCTGGCAGACTCTTCCAAGTTCTCGCGGCACGGTTTCGGAAAAATCTGCGGGTTTGAGGCTATCTCCCGGGTGATCACTGATGATAAGATACCGGATAAGATTGTCAAGCAATTGGAAAACATGGGGGTGATCATGGAAATTGTATAATAACTTGGCTACACTATTCTCCCTCCGTTCAGGAAGCGCAACCTTTCTCCTTTTATTCCTGGCACTGCCTTTCTTTATAAATGCCCGGCCTGCGCTAAAGTGCGGCACGGCCGACAGCACCCTGATCCCTGTACTGGAAAGGTATTTCGGGGACATCGCCAGGCTGAAATCGGCGCGGACCACTATGGGCGAGCCGCTCGTCTACCGGCTGGCCGTCGACGTAAATCATAATACCTACCTGCTTTACCGCCGGGATAAGATCCGGATTTCGTCCAACTTCCCCGCCCCCAATAGCACCCTGCTGCCGGCCGACCTGCTTTGTCACGAGGATTTTTTATCACAGGGCTGGCATGAGGTACCATTTGACGGAGGTGCACTTATTGCCGGCGTTTATGTCTACCGGCTTACTACACCAAACGGAAAGTTATCTTTAAAAGCAGTAAAGAACTGATTGAATTTTTTTTTGGATATGGAACAGAACAGTAAGACACGCTTCAGCAACCGCGTGGCAGACTACGTCGCCTACCGCCCGGGATACCCTCGGGAGATTGTCGGTTTCCTTGAAAATGAATATGGCCTCAGGAAAGGCGATCTGATTGCCGACATCGGCTCGGGGACGGGTATTTCGTCTGAGCTGTTTCTCAAAAGAGGCTACCGGGTCACGGGGGTAGAGCCTAACAGAGAGATGCGCGGAAAATCCACAGAACTTCTCGGCGGCGATCCGGGCTTTACCGCAGTGGACGGTACGGCCGAAAATACCGGTCTGGCCGACGGCAGCGTCGATGCGATCATAGCCGGCCAGGCGTTTCACTGGTTCGACCGCGACCGGGCCAGGCGGGAATTCACCAGGATATTAAAACCCGGCGGGATCGTGGCGCTCATCTGGAACGAACGCCTGACGGCCAGCGAATTTGAGAAGGAATACGACGAGCTGATCATCCGGCACGCTACAGACTACGTAAAGGTAGACCACCGGAACATCGACCTGGAAAAGATCAAAGTGTTTTTTGATCCGGCTACGGTAGAGCTGAAAGTTTTTCCCAATCACCAGGATTTCGGTTTCAACGGGCTGGAAGGCCGGCTGCTTTCCTCCTCCTATATACCTGCCAGGAGTGACGCCGGCTACGAGGCTATGTCTGCCGACCTGAGAACGCTCTTTGACCGCTACCAGGAAAACGGCGTGATAAGGATTAATTATGACACGAAGGTGTTTGCGGGTAAGTGGAGATAATACAACTGATAAACATAATGCGACATTACTATTTATTTCTACTATTGTTTTTATCAGGGATAACGAGCTGCCGAAAAGACGAACCATCTTCCGAATCCGGCAAACCGGTCATTACAGGCTACTATCAGAGAAGTATTACTGGGGGCGGAGTAAATGGAGGTGACCCGGAAATTGTAGGGAATCCCAATACCAGACTCGGCGACGGTAACGACTTTGCAAGTTCAGACTACTATATGATCTCATATCCAAATCCCTGTATGGGAGATCAGCTTGTAATAACCATTAAATCACCCAGTGAATCCAGCCAAAAGAAACTATGGATAGTTCCCGCCGAATGGAATGAGAAAGCTCCCGAAAATATACCGGCAGTGACCAAAGAAACACTTGACAGGCTGTCAGAACTCAACATTACACTTAGCTCCCACACGTCTGCAATTTCAATTAATACTTCGAAATTCACTAACAGGTATTACCGCGTATACCTTGAAGTAAACGGCAAGTTATTCTATGATAATGTGCTGATACAGAAATAGCGGAATCAATTATGATACGAAGGTGTTTGCAGCGAGACTAAGCTGAGATGCGAACGCCCGCCCGAATTCCTATACTTTTTGTTTAGACAGGATTTTAGATAGGCGATTTCCCGGAATATTTTACCGCCCCTGGATTTCAGCGGTATGCACCCCACATCACAATTCCCCTCCCCTTCACCCTAAGCCTTCCACTTCATCCGTTATTAAAACAACAACTAGTTTTAATAACCACAAACCGCTATCACCATGAAACACTTTCTCATCCTCGGCGTCGTCGCCTTACTGGCAAGCGGCTGCAAGCGGGAAAAAGATGCGGAATTAACATTCGTCAGCAAATTCGGCGGCGAGCCCTATGTAGGCAGCGTGAAAGCGGCGATCGAAGTTCCCGGGGAGAGCAGCAGGCAGGAATACGGGCGTGCAAGCCTGCAATTGCTCGACAGCACCAACAACATCGTACGGTTGATACTTTTCGGCGCCATAGACGACGAAGGCGGACAGGCCGGCGACGTCGGGTTTGTCCTCGACGGTACCGCCGCCAACACCGAATGGAGCTTCCACAAGGATCCGATGCAGTTGAAAATCGACGGGAACGGCAATGTTTCGGGAGGGATGGAAACCAGCGACGAGCGCTATGCGTATAGCGGTACGCTCTCGCCTTCAGAGTTCCGGATCGAGACGGTTGTGGAGCGGCTGACCCCTACGCAGGGGGGATATCCGGCGGGAACCATCTTCCGTTTCGAGCACACCGGCCGGCGTGAAGATCCGAATGCACCGCCGGCAGGTGACGGCGGCGACAGCGGAAGCGGCTGCAATGAAATCCGGTGGGAGCTCCGCAACGTATGGAACCCCGGCGGCGGCGCTATGAGCCTTGTCCGTGTGCCTGTATGCTACAATTGAAGAGCCGGGAACGACTAAGAAAGACAGGAACAGCCCTGCCCCGCCGCATCAGAAATCCTTTACGATCTCGTACCGGCCGGTAGGGGTTTGTTCTATCCATTTGCCTGTGATTTCCTTTGGCTCCCCGGTACGGTTGTTGGTCAGCGTGAGCCGGTAGGAGATCCGGCGGCGGCGCCATTCCTGCTTTGACCTGAAGCTGGCTCCTCCCGCGGGTACATCAACTAATGCGACAGCGTCGGGGCTATAGGGTTCGCTGGCGACAGCCCCGTACATATCCCGGGGTTCTGAAAGGACCGGGCTCCCGTCCCTGATCTCAAGGGGAACGGGAACCTGTACGGAGTCGTTCCTGATCCAGGAGAATGCATCGCGCGCTCCGCTTTCAAAATAAGCCGTCCTCAGGACATCGATGCCGCCGAACGGATTGACGGACACCTGCCGGGGCGAGACCAGGTTGAATTCGTACCGCGTACCGTATCTCGCATAGAGCGAATCGCCGTCGCCATCTTCAAGGGCATACGTAATATCGCGGAAAGTATAGCCCTGCGAGACCTTCTGCTCTACTGAGATCTCTTTCGTCTCGTTTCCTTTTTTCAGCACGATCGTGAAGCTGAACGCATCGTCCGCGGTGTTTTCAAGCAGTGTTACCTGAATCTCGTCCTGGTCATATGCAATACTAAACCCCTTGACGAAGCCCATACCTTCGAGACGGCCCGGGCCATCGAGCTCCAGCAGGCTGTTTTCCCGGACTTTCTACCCGTCGGACGTATAGATATCTCCAAAAATCCGCTGCCCCCCGCTTTTGTTCACTACACCTGCTATCTGCCAGCCGTCGCTACCCAGCTTTACCGATTCAGAGCCCCCTTCGGCTTCCATGACGATAAAGGCCGGGGACGGTTCAGGGTCATCTTTTTTGCGGCAGGAAATGACAGAAGAAGTCAACAATACGAACAGGAGAAACAGGCGATGTAATGGCATAATGTAATGGCTAATTTTTGAGCTTACTATAATAAGTAGTAACGCAGGTAAACCCGGAATCGTATGAAACCGGTTCCGTTCCAGGGCAAAGATAAAGAGGGAGGGCTTTATACGTCTCCGCAGAAATCTATTTAATCACCCCTCGGAAACACCCACGGCCCACGGTAATCCCTTTCGAGCAGCTTGTTGGCGGCCTCATCGTTTTTGATCAGCTCCTTCTCCCCATCCCATTCGATGCTCCGCCCCAGCTTGTAAGACAGCATTCCCAGGAGGGCCAGGTTGGTAGAGCGATGGCCGATCTCGATGTCGCAAACCGGCAGCTTCCCGGTCTTGATAGAAGCCAGGAAATCGGCCCATAGCTCCTTGATATTCTGATTATCAGGTTCGTGGAGACTAGCTTTTTCAGAAATCACCGGTTTTTTAGAATCCGCCGGGTAGAACGTCCACCCGTCGAGCCAGCCCATGTGAAAGGTTCCTTCCGTACCATAGAAATAAACCCCTACCGCCTGGTTGGGGTGCGTCTTTTCCGCGTTGTTCCCACCGAACTGGCGATGCTCCCATTCCAGCGTAAAGCCTTCAAAATCGTAGACGGCCACCTGGTGGTCGGGCGCATTGGTGCTGTCCTGCTTAATGGCGCGGCCGCCGGTGGAGTATACTTTTTTAGGATACTTCTCCTCCGTCCACCACAGCACCTGGTCGAGCCAGTGGATACCCCAATCGCCGAGCGTGCCATTGGCAAAGTCGAGATACTGGCGAAAGCCCCTCGGGTGGATGGTTTTATTGTAGGGCGCCAGCGGTGCCGGACCGCACCAGAAATCCCAGTCGAGACCGGCAGGCGGAGCTTCTTCCACCGCTTTCTGGCCCGCCCCTCCGCCGTAGTGCACAAACGCACGTGCCATCCCGATTTTGCCGGCTTTCCCGGATTTCAGGAATTCCATGCCTGATACATTGTGCGGCGAAACACGCCGGTGCGTACCGACCTGCACGATGCGGTTGCGCTTCCGGGCCGCACTCACCATCGCGCTACCTTCCCGGATGGTATGCCCGATGGGCTTTTCCACATACACATGCGCGCCCGCTTCTATGGCCGCGATACAGCACAACGCATGCCAGTGATCCGGCGTCGCGACGATCACGATCTCGGGCTTTTCCTTCTGCAGCAGCTCCCGGTAGTCGGCGTATGTCTTCGGCTTGTCGGAAGTGAGCGACGCCAGCTCTTCCGTCGCTTTTTTCAGCTGGCTGGCATCCACATCGGCCAGGGCGGTCAATTTGCATTCCCCGGAGGCCAGCGCTTCGCGTAGGATGTTCATTCCCCACCATCCGCTGCCTACGAGCGCTGTACGATAAGGGGAAACCCTCCTGGTTGCACCCACCAGCGGCAGGGAGGAAAAAGCCGTACCGGCTACGATGCTTGTATGAATAAAGGATCTTCTGTTCATGTTTTGCTGCTTTTCTGTTAAAATGGCTAAGGCTTAATTGGCCGGGATTTACTGGCGAAATGTTGAGAAATTCCGGAGGGGATACTCACGGCACTACAACGGTTTCCCGTTTATACCCCTTGAGCCGGTACACCTGCCAATAGCGCGCGACCTGCCCGTTCCGGTATTGCGGAATTATTCCGGCATGCTCGATTTTATCAAAACGGTCGCCATAAACCTGGTAAGGAGAAGTAAAATCGTTAGAGGGTGAAATAAAGTAGGCGTCATCCCCCGGCTGCAGGCCGTCATAGCGGGAATTAAACCAGTGAAATTTATGCAGATCTTTCAGGGCGCCCATCCCGATAAGCGGTATGTCCAGAGGATACGCGACATAATAGTACAGATGTGCCCCGGGAAACCATTTATGGATCACGAGCGGGGCATTGGCGTCTATTCTTTTTGTGCGGACATCCTCCTCGCGTATATGGGTAAAACCGTGCCGCAGCGCTTTCCAGCCATGAATATCCAGCGTAAAGTCTCCCCTTCCCCGGTCTTGGAAAGCGCCTGATCCGAATGTTCCCGGAAAGTAAAGCACGGTAAAAAACGCGATGCCCACACCAACGACCGTCACGACAGCCGATCCTTTAACGGCCTTTTCAAGAAAATTCAGATGGCTCGCACGGCCATACCGGTACATTACGCCTACCGATACCAGCAGCAGCCCGGAAAATCCGGGCCCGGACCAGTGCGGAAGGGTATCCCGGAGCAGCGACAAAAAGGTGGTACAGGAGATAATAGGCAGGCTGCACCACAGGAGCAGGTCGATATACGCCTGCCGGGGCTTCCGCGCATCACAGGTAAGCGCCATTTTAATACCGGCCAGGTAGACAACAAAGTGGACGGGATTGGCATACAACACCTGTCCGAGCGAGGTTCTGACAAATGAAAACCAGTCGATGGCGAACTTCCCCGGAATCACCCTTTCGCCGTGGAAACGCCACGTGATAAAATCATGCTGAATATTCCAGAACACAATGGGCGATGCAATGAGCGCAGCGAGGAAAATGGCTGCATACAGATAAGCTGATTTTAAAATGCCGGGCTGGTGGAAAACCAGGAACCCCAGGAAACCGATCCACAGGAACAAGCCGTGCACTTTCGACAGTATGCTCAGCCCGATCAGGATGCCGATGCCGAGGAGAAGCAGGTTGCGTTCTTTACCGGGAGCCGCCATAGTAAACCTGATCATGAGATAGAGCGCCCCCAGCCAGAAAATCAGCTGCACCGAATCGGGCAGGATAAAAAGGCCCGAGATAATTCCGAAATAAAAGGAAGTATTGTACAGGATGGCCGCCGTGAGACCTGCCTTTTTACCTGCTATCAGGCACGCACAGTGATAGATCAGGACCGTGCCTATCGCAGCGCCCGCTATTGCCGGAAGCCTTATAAAGAGCTCCCCGGTAAGCAGGAGATCCAGCGTAGCGCACCGGATCAGCCAGCCGACCATAGGGGGATGGTCGAAATGGTTCCAGTCGGGCTGAACGGCGTAGGTAAAATAATAGACTTCGTCAATACCCAGATCCAGGCAGGAGGCAAGTATACACCTGACCAATGAGGAAAGAAGAATAATATACGTTAACGAAACCTTCAAACGGCGGGGCGTTAAGATGCAAAAAAGGAGAAGGGATCTGTCAGCCGGCTTCCTTCCAACCATAGCGGGGCGGGCTTTGGCGTATAAAGAGCCTGGCGAGCAGGGCCACCCATAGCGTGAGTACAGCCGCGCCCATAGACCGGTACAGGAAGGTATCCGCCCCGTTAAACACTGCAGAGCGTTCCTCATAGCCTGAATCTTTCATAAAAAAGACCGGGTTCAGGAAAAGAACCGTACCTCCGGGGAAATAAAACGTGCTGCGTGCATAATGATCCTCCTTTTGCAGCCGGAATTTAAGCGAATTTTCTTTCAGCCCGAACCCGAGCGCCTTCCCGTCCTGACCGGTTACTTCGGCGCTATCCGGGAGGTGGCTCATGGTCACCCATATCGAATCCCCGGATACCTCCATATTTCTCAGTACCGGAATAGAATCGGGATCCTGTTTCACTCCGATGATTACCCCTACACTTTGGCCGGCCTTCAGGGCGTCCAGCACCCGGCTTCCTTTTTTCTCGCGTGCATTGATAAAAGTGCACATTACTCCCAGCCGTATTTTCCTGATCACATCGTGCGTATCGTCATTCCCTACCACAAAAACCTTCTTCCCCGACGACAGCGCCGCGTCCCAGGCTTCGGTCGAGATGCCGGCTGGGTTCAAAACTTCCATGCAATCAAAGCCGGAAAGCTGCCGGAGATCTTCCGGCGTATATCCATTACGTACCTTCGGGTGATTCAGGATCACCACGTTATCCGGCTCGCGCAACGCGTTCAGGACCCGCTGTTTGTTGTGCGTCGTCTGGGGCATGAGGTAGTCCAGCCACTTTACTTTGCGGCTTCCCAATACCTGCTGATGGGTCTTCCTGACATTATAGCCATGCTCGTAGACCGGTATAAAAAGATCGGAAAAGGCGCCTGTCGTATCAAGCTGCTGATAGTTTGAAACGCAGTGAAAATCATATCCGAGGCGGCGGTAGGCTGTGTGTACGTCGTGCGCGGTCCCGTGCCCATTCGTCAGCCGGTTCCAGGCCTGCGAATGCGCATGGAAATTACATTTAAACCAGCTCCCCGAGTCGACGGCGTGATAGGGATTGTAAATAACAGATCCCTCAAAGGGGCGCGACTGCTCAAATTGGTAACGTGGGCACAGCAGATACTGCGAAACGGCCAGCCATAACAGCCAGGTCAGCAGGACCGTGATGATGAGTAGAGCGGCCTTGATCATACCGTCAAAAGTAACGGGCGATTATCACCGGAATATTACCGGGAAAAGATCATTTTATTGAGCCTCACGCCCATATAGGAGCCGGCTATGAAGGGTGGGCGGGATAAGCCGGGTTGGAGCGATTGCTGGAAGAGAAGTAGGCGGGGCTTGGCTAAAGCCGCTGATTCACGAACAAGTGCGCGTGGAAAGCAGTCTTGCCGACTACTACAAATTCAGTATTTTGCGTAAACAAAATCCGCGGGAGCTTTGCAAAGGACATCCTTAACTTCACTCCTATGCAAAACTTTCGCTTTTTACTTCTAAGGCTGATGCTGCTTGCTACCGGCAGTGCGTTCACGGCGCAATCCTTCTCCCAGGTTTCCTGGAAAAACATCGCTGAAATTGACAACCGGACGGCCGTATGTTTCGGCAACGGGATTTTCGTATCGGCCGGCGAGAAAGGCAGGATCTCCACTTCTGCAGACGGTATCAACTGGAATGCGGTAAGCAGCGGCGCTACCAATAACCTGGTCCGGATCGTGTATGCCAACGGGCTTTTTGTAGCCTCGGGCGAAGACGGCGTATTGCTTACATCGGCAAACGGGCAGGACTGGACTACCAGGAACAGCACCACTACCCAGGACCTGTATGGTGTGGCGTACGGAAACGGCACATTCGTTGTCGTCGGTGATCACATCGTATTGACTTCAACCGACGGGACCACCTGGGCACCCATCGGCACTATCCCGAACGAATTTATGCTGGATGTCGCTTACGGGAACGGCAGGTTTACGGCCGTTTGCTTTTCGGGGGCTGTGCTTACCTCACCCAATGCCACCGGCTGGACGCCACGAACCAGCGGTACTACACAGTTCCTGTATTCGGTAGCGTATCAGAATAGCATGTTTACCGCAGTAGGCAACCAGGGTACGATCATCACCTCTCCCGACGGTGAAACATGGACACCCCGGGCCAGCGGCACCAACCTGTCGCTTTCCGGGATATCCTATGCCAACGGGCTTTTTGTAATTACCGGCGCCAACGGTACGCTGCTCACCTCGCCTGATGCGGTAAGCTGGACCGCACCCGCTTCGGGAACGACGCAGCTCCTGTACGGGGCCGCTTTCGGAAACGGCGGTTTCACGGCAGTGGGCTCGGGCGGGGTTACAGTCACATCCGTCAACGGAACGACCTGGACCAGCCGGCAAACGGGCTTTTCAATGACGGGCAATACGGTGTATGACATGGATTATAACGGACAATTCGCCGCACTGAGCAACCAGGGGATTCTTTACTCCCCTAACGGCGTCAACTGGACCCTCGTTTCTACGTTCTCCAACCAGTTTGTAAGCTCATTCCTTTACAATACCTCAGGAAACCTCATCGGCGCCACCAGCACCGGCAACGTGCTCTATTCATCGACCACCTCCTGGCAAAGCTCGACCAACATCAGCGGACAGGCGCTGTACGACATCGCCTACGGAAACGGGCGATACGTAATCGCCTCCAACTTCGGCACCCTTTACTCCTCCCCCACAGGCGCTGCGTGGACCAGCACTTCCGTCCCCGGCGGACTGCTGCCGACGCTATCCACCGTAGCATACCTGAACGGCCATTTCGTAGCATTGGGTACCTACCCTTCCGCAACCGTGGTTTTTTCGTCGGCCGACGGGCAAACCTGGATACAAAAGGGGACCGTGCCCAGCCCCCTTCGCGGGGTTGCGTTTGGCAACGGGCGATACGTGGCAGTCAGCGATAACGGGAGTATTTATACCTCAGCCGATTTGCAAACCTGGCAGGCGCAAACCTCCGGCACCGCGCAGCATCTCCGGGCTGTCTGCTATGCCTATGGCTTTTTTGTAGCGGTAGGCGACGGGGGAGCTTTGCTCACTTCTACAGATGGAACGGTATGGCAGCCGAGGGACAGCCACACCACCAATACGCTCAATTGCGTGAAGGCTGCCAACGGGAGCTTCGTGGCCGGCGGCAATGCCGTGCTGCTTCAATCCGATGCCATTAACCCGCTTCCGGTAACGCTGATCCGGTTTGACGCCTTTAAAGACGAAGGAACAGCGACGCTCCGCTGGCAAACGTCCGAAGAAAGCAACAGCGACAGGTTTGAAATCGAGCGCAGCACGAACGGTACCACATGGTTCAAAATAGGCGACGTCGCCGCTGCCGGGGATGCTGCAGAGACAATTACCCGCTATTCATTCAGCGACAATACACCTTTACCGGGGGTTAATTATTACCGCCTAAAAATGATAGACCGCGCGGCGGACCGCCTGGACAGAAACTACACCTTCAGCCGTATCGCCGGCATTCAATTTGAGGTAAACGAAGACATAACGCTGTATCCTAACCCCGTTTCAAACCGCCTGTACTATAAGGGAAAAGCGGCCGGAAGCATTAAGGGCATATCGGTCATGGATGCTTCCGGGCACATGCTTTACAATACCCGTAACGACGGCAGGCGAAACGAAGTCGATATGGAGAAACTGCCCGCGGGTATATACCTGATCGGCATCACGACGGAAAGTGGCGCCAACATCGTAAAAAAAGTGATCAGGGAGTAACTATGTATATAAGAAGTTTACCGGAATAAAAGAATCCTGCACCCGGTAATTTACCGATCGCTCCACCACCGCGTTATATCGTGAACAATTTACATTTGTCCTGTAACAAATTCCGATATGATGCCAGACCACACAATTGAGGATACCCTCACCCGGGAGTGGGGAAACCCCTCCGATAGCCCCGGTAGTTATCGGGGGGAAGACCAGCAAAAAGTATCCTTTCCCAAGCAAAAGGAAACTGTCGACGCCAACGTCCTGCAACAGATATTAGCGCTGTTGAAGGTACCCGTGGGCGCATTTCAGAACTTTGATCAGGAAAAGACCGTGAATATTATAGGCAATACATTTACCGATTTTAAGGGCGGTGCCTCGGCGATCAACATAAGGCCCGTATTCAACAACCCTCTCGAAGCAATCCTGAAGCTGCGCGAAGAACAAACAGCGCTGTTTGAGCGGATGCTGAACGAGAAGGATGAAGTAATAGCCAGGTTGGAGCGGTTGCTGGAAGAGAAGTAGGCGGGGCTTAGCTAACGGAGGGGTACTCCCCGGGACTTTTGCCGTATTAACAGGTAAATTACCCATTTTACGAAGTCCCTTTCCTTTTATGAGATATCCGCTTGCTTTCGTTTTTATCATATCACTATTCACCAAGACTTACGGCCAGGATAAGCTTCCGGCCGGCAAACCCCTGCCTGTGCTAGCCTGGATGGGCGTCCCCGCGGAAGAAACCTCCGAAGTGCGTTTCAGGGAATTGAAGGAAGCGGGGATCTCGCTCAACTTCGTCCACTACCCCAACGTGGCCGCGGTGGAGAAAGCGCTGGAAATCGGCAAAAAAACCGGTGTGCAGCTTGTAGTCGCCTGTCCTGAGCTTAAAAGCGAACCGGAGAAAACAGTAAAGCGCCTGATGAACCACCCGGCTGTCGCCGGCTACTACCTCCGCGACGAGCCCTCGCGGAGCGACTTCCCGGAGCTGGGCGAATGGGCCAGACGTATCCAGAGCGTCGACAAGTCAAAGTTCTGCTATATCAACCTGTTTCCGACCTATGCCAGTAAGGAGCAGCTCGGTACCGACACCTACCGGGAGTATGTCGAAACCTTCGTAGAAGAAGTGCCGTTATCCTTTATTTCGTTTGACCACTACCCGCTGATGAAAAACCGGGTCAGCACCAAAGATTATTACCAGAACATGGAAATCGTCGCCGATATCGCCAGGAAGTCGGGGCGTGACTTATGGGCGTTTTCACTGGCAGTGGCCTTTCATGACTATGCGATCCCTACGCTTGCCGAGATGAAATTCCAGGTCTATAGCATCCTTGCTTACGGAGCGCAGACTGTCCAGTATTTTACTTACTGGACGCCGATCACAGAACAATGGGACTTTCATCACGCACCGATCACGACCGACGGAAAACGCACCGACACCTACGAGCACGTCAAAACGATCAACAGGGAGATCCAGTCACTGGCAGGCGTATTTGTGGGCTCAAAGGTCCTCTCAGTATGGCACACCGGCGACAAAATCCCGCAGGGTACCCGGCGGATCGCTGCACTTCCCCCGAAGATCAAAGTGCTGGAAACCACGGGTGAAGGAGCAGTGGTCTCGCTGATGGAAAAAGAGAGCGACACGTTCCTGGTCATTGTAAACCGCGACTACCAGCAGCCGATGAAGCTGACGCTGGTGGCTGAAGCCGGTGTCAGAAAAGTACTGAAGGACGGCACGCTTGTCCCGGCCGATGCTTACACCAGCACCCTTTCCGTCGACCCGGGAGATGTCGCGATTTATACGTGGAAAAAGTAGAGGCGTGGTCAAAGGAATGCAGTGACAATGACGTATAACCACATTGTCACTGCATATTTTATACCTTCAATCCGGGATGTTTTACCGTTCCCATGACTTCAGCAGCAAGGATCGGATTCATTATATTTGTCTTACAGATACCAATACTACTATACCGATCACAAAACATACAAATCATTTCCTATGGAACTACATGCATCTTTTGTCAAAGAAATCAAATCGCTTATTCTTCAAACCATACTTTACTCCTATGCTATCAGAAAAACAATACTCCGAAATTTACAATGCCGCTGTTTCTGAAATAAAAGCGGCGAGAGCAGCAATTGCCCATCAGGTAAATGCCGCTGCCACAAGTGTATACTGGAACCTTGGAAAGCTGCTTTCCGAACGAAAAATCGAGAAAGGTTACGGCGCAGGTGTAGTAAACCGACTTTCGGTCGACCTGAAAACAGAATTCCCTGATATGGGGCTTTCTCCGCGTAATTTGTGGAATATGAAACGCTTCTATGAGCGATATTACCTCTCCGATCCAAAACTGCAACGCAGCGTTGCAGTTTTGCCATGGAGGCATAACCTCCTGTTGCTTGAAAAAGTAGTGGATGACAAACAAACCCTCTTTTATGCTCAAAAAACCTTAGAATTAGGCTGGTCCAGGGATATCCTCCTTAATTACATAAAAGCAGACGCTTATCATGCCGAAAGAAACCTCCCTAAGTCATATAATTTCCAAGCGTCGTTGCCGGAATTGCTCGCGGAACAAGCGAACGATATGCTTAAAAGCACGTACAATCTCGGATTTCTTGGCCTTATCGAAAAAGTTAAAGAAACGGAACTCGAACGAATGCTGATCGGGAAAATCAGGCAATTCATTTTAGAACTTGGCAAAGGATTCACTTTTATCGGCAATCAGTATCGACTTAGGTCTTCGGCTTATCGGACGTCATAGACGCCAGCATTTCCGTTGCTTTTTTCAATTGATTGGCGTCCACATCGGCCAGGGCCGTCAGCTTGCACTCCCCGGAGGCCAGCGCCTCGCGAAGGATATTCATCCCCCACCATCCGCTCCCGATCAGCGCGGTACGATACGGGGCCAATCTCCTGGTAGCGCCTACCAGCGGCAAAGAGGAAAAAGCCGTTCCGGCTACGATACTCTTCTGGATAAAAGACCTTCTGTTCATGGTTAGCGACATGCTTGTTAAAATGGCTAAGGCGCAAATGACGGGGATTTACTGGTGAAACAGAGAGAAATTCCCGAAACTTCGCGCCCGCCTGCCCATAGCATGCCGCCGATGGCCTCATGCGCCGTCCTGCGATCGTGCATGCCTGATCACAAGCCGGTTTTCCTCCTGCATCACCTCTATCTGCTGGCCGGGAGCGAAGCCACAATCGGCCAGCCATTGGCCCATGAGCCTGATCTCAGGATAAACCACATCGTAACGGCCATACATCACGTTGCCGCCGCGGCTCAATGTCTTATCGTAAACCTTAAGCGTGCGTACCTTCGCCCGGGTGTCTTTTATAGCTGCCATAGTTGTCTTTTTTTCAGGCAAAGGAAGACGGCGACGCGCCGGTGAACCACATAGCGGCCATGTAGTTCACCGGATCCGGCACCCAGTATTTTACGCATCTCCCCAACATCGTAATTCACCGGGAATAACCTACTTTTGCTATATGGCAATCTTTCCATACTATGGCTTCCCACATTAATACCGATATTATCTTCTACTCCTCTCCGAATGGCAACATCCGGGTAGAAGTCTTATATGAAAACGAAACCTTCTGGCTCACACAGAAGCGAATGGCCGAGCTCTTTGGCGTGGAAGTCAACACCATCAACTACCACCTGAAAGAAATCTTTAAAAGCGGAGAGCTACAGGAAGATCGAACTATTCGAAAAATTCGAACAACTGCCGAGGATGGGAAAAAGTACCTTACCAGTTTCTATAACCTGGATGCCATCATCGCCGTCGGGTACCGGGTAAACAGCTTTCAGGCCACTCAATTCCGTATCTGGGCGACAGCAGTACTCCGGGAGTTCGGCATCAAAGGGAGTAAATAGGTGAAATCAGAATTTTGGGATAAAGCTGATGGCAGGAACCCGCGCGCTGGCCCGACAAAAATGCGGGGGTGAGGTGCGGGAATGACTTTTGCGGCCATGGCGCGATGATTGTGCGAGGCAAAAGTCAGGGCGGATGGATAGCATATTTTTGTCTTGACTTTTTGGTACTTTTTGGTCAAGCAAAAAGTACGAAGAAATAAA
>MEDT01000008.1:31513-58015 GCA_001724175.1 Cytophagaceae bacterium SCN 52-12
TTTTTGGGTCAAAAAAAAAGTACGAAGAAATAAAAGACACCCTACACTCCCTCACAATGACCGGAAGTCCTCATATACCTCAAAAATCAAAACCCGGTATTTTACCTACCTTCAAACGACAATAATATCCTTCGAATATTTTACATTTGTTATATGATAAATCTTAATACTATGCCAAACCATACAATACACCAGGGCCGCAACGTAAAGCGTTTTCGTGAAATGCTGGGTATCAAGCAAGACGCCCTCGCCTGGGAGCTGGGAGAAGAGTGGAACCAGCAGAAAGTATCCCTCATCGAGCAAAAGGAAACTATTGAGGAAAACCTCCTTAGGCAGATATCGTCTGTGCTGAAGATACCCGTAGAGGCGTTTCAGAATTTTGATGAGGAGAATGCCGTGAACGTAATCGCCAATACTTTTGGAGATAATGCTTGTGTCGGTAATCCGAATTCTACCTTCAACTTTAATCCCATCGATGAAATAAAGAAGCTCCATGACGACAAGATGGCTCTTTATGAAAGAATGTTGAAAGAGTACGAGCGGATGTTGAAGGAGAAGGATGAGATGATAGCGAGGGTGGAAAGGTTGGTAGGAGAAAAATAGTTTTTGGGCGTGCCCCTCCGGGTCGGGCTAGCTGCGCTATTAACCTTCGCATCAAAGCAGCTTTAGGCTGCTTCGCTACTCGGTTATGCTGCAAGTCCTCGCTCGTCCCTCGCTGCGGGCTTTCCGCTTCTATCCCTCACGCGGGGAGAAACGAGCATCTTTGTTTTTAATAATGTAGCTCTATTTGAGAGTATCCGAACAGATCATCTCATCTTCTGGTAAGGAGATATTCTTACAATCAATGAGAGCCGTATTAACTGACCTTAATAAACTGGATAATGCTGAGCAGCGTCAATATGTTGTAAACGAATCTCGGCCAGTTGATATAGTTGCTTATCAAGAAAAAAATAAAGATTTGGGTGAAGAGTTTAAGTTTCCTGAAATCAAAAAAAGTAACTTTGAAGATGAAAAAGCTCTGGTGTCATATAGGATAGATAAGGATTTGCTAAATAAAGTAAAAAAACATTTAAAAGTTACTACGAATGGTGATGCTGGAGAAAAGACTTTTTTTTATTATGTAGAAATGAAAGAATTAAACTATGAGTAGTGATAGAAAAATAAACTACAGTTTGCGTCCTTCGAAATCAATAGAGCGAAAGATGCTATTGGAAGTATTCAAAGAAGTATGTATTCCCTCGAATTGTGATGACTATCAGTATATAGGATTTGGTTCATCATTCTTCTCTGACTTTAAATTAATACATAGAGAATTGAATATTTCAGACATGATAAGTATAGAAGGAAATTCTAGCACTCTTAATATTAAAAGATGTGAGTATAATAAACCCTTTAGTTGTATAAATATTCGTCCAGGATACTCTTATCAAGTCCTTCCTAAATTAGCGTGGAAAAAGAGATCAATAGTATGGCTAGATTATGACAAGTGTCTTCAGAATTTTATGTTTCAAGATATCGAAACTTGTTCTCATAAAGCTAAACCCTGGAGTTTCTTAGTAATTTCATTACGAAGAGAGTTTGATCAGAAAGATAAAAAGAGTTTTGAAGAGGAATTTGGAGATAAAGTTCCTGAAAGATTAAAGGCAGAGGATTTAGAACCAAAGATATGTCATTTGACAATTAGGAATATGATACTGAGTGTCATAGAAGAGATAATATCAAATGACTATTCGACTAGGAAAGAAGAGGAGCGACTAGTTTTCAAACAAACTTTTAATTATATATATAAAGATGACGCTCCTATGTATACATTTGGAGGAATTTTCATTTTGAAAAGTCATGAAGAAGAGTTTGAAAAATTAAAATTTCATGCCTATGATTTTGTAACATCTAAAGACGAGTCTATCAACGTCGACTTTCCTATCATTACGTCGAAGGAATATCATCAAATGACTCAATTGCTTCCTTCAACTAAAAATAATTTTATAGCAAATCCACAAATTGATTTTGTTCCTGATATTCACAAACTGAATTATTTCAACACTTATAAGTATTATCCGTCATATATTGAGATTAGAGACTTATGAATCTATATTTTACTTTCATCAGAACGTACAAGACTCTTTAGGAAAGATACTTCCTTTATTACAGAAGATATTGCTAAATTTATATGTAAATCGTTTGTAAACCTTCCCAAACTGATGCGTAAACTAGAATACGCGTCCTGTTCACTTAGCCCCATTGCACTTAAAACATGTGAAGGTTCTACTTTCGTGGAGCTACAGGCTGAGCCGTTAGATATTGCTATGTTTTCCAATCCGGCGATAATTGCATCAGCATCAGTACCTTTAAAACAAATATTGGAAACATTGTAAAGTCTTTGAGTTGGATGGCCATTGAGGGTAGTATCAGGTATTCCCATAAATACTTGTTCCAGTTGGTCACGGAGAGCTCCAATCCGCACTCTATCTGTATCCATTTCTTGTAGTGCTATTTCGGATGCAGCTCCTAAGCCGACAATTCCAGGAACATTTAATGTGCCACTACGGACACCCCCCTCATGCCCCCCCCCATGAATCAGCGCATTAAGCTTAACTTTAAATGGCCGTTTCCCTCTTAGATAAAGACCACCGATGCCTTTCGGTCCATAGAATTTATGTGCAGAGAAAGCCATGATGTCAACACCCATTTCCTTAACATTTATTGAGTGTTTTCCCACTGCCTGAGTGGCATCCGTCATAAAAAAGGCACCCCTCCGATGAGCCATCTCTGCTATTTCCTTGATAGGCTGTATAACTCCTGTTTCATTATTGACCATCATTACAGAAACAAGAACAGTGTCATCTCTAATTGCTTCGTTAACCTCCTCCAAATTAACTATCCCGTATTGATCCACTGGAAGATATGTGACCTCAACATGTTTTGATTCCAGATATTTACAGGTGTCAAGAACAGCGGGATGTTCTGTGGAAGCTGTAACGATATGATTTCCTTTTTTTTTGTATTCCTCAAGTACTCCTTTAATGCCTGTATTAATAGCTTCGGTAGCTCCCGATGTAAAAATAACCTCACTTGGATCTGAGCCAATTAGGATAGCTATTTTTTCTCTGGCAGATCGCACTGCTTGATTTGCTTCTACGCCTGGTTTATGATTGCTTGCCGCGTTCGCAAACTGGTTGGTCAAATAAGGCATCATCGCCTCTAAAACTCTAGAGTCAAGAGGAGTGGTCGCATTATTATCAAGATAGATCATAACTTAGATTAATCTCTCAACCAAAATTAGGATAATACCTAATATAGTTCAAGAATATCCTCAACTTAGCAAAATAAATCCAAATATGAACAGCTCTACACCAGAAACAATTGTCATCATTGGGATTCAATTGGCACAAATGACTTCCGTTCTAACATTTGACAAGGATGAGACTAATCCCATACACCTCACCCCTTCCCAATCACTCTCTCAAACACCCCAACCACCTTAAAATCCACCAGTTCATCCTCCGACAGCTCAATAGGCTCATACACAGGATCATCAGACTCCGGGTAAAGCGTAATCGAATCGTGGCCCCAGCTTTCGGCATTGGAGTTCTTCGTACTATGATACCGTTTTACCGTATACCCCGAGCCAAACTCCGCATCTCGAAAGCCCGTACTTTGCGCCAGTACGATTTTCCCATTCCTCGTACCACCCTCATCGCGCCGGAAGAGACAATACGACCCATTGGGGATTACCTTATTCATCGATTCACCGATTACCTGGCAAACGAAATAGCGATCCCGGTCAGTAACATCAAACGATAGCTCCACCCATTTCGTAGCCTCATGAAGCTGTAGCTCGCTGAACGTACCTGCGGCGGCATAGATATCGGCACCTTCGACAGGCTCAGGCACCACGTTTTCTCGGCGGCTGAGCCTGTCGAAGCCTTCCGGTACGCGGGGATATGCTGCTTCAGGTACTCCCGCAAAGCCGCATCGCAGGCATACACATACGTACCACTGATACCCCGGCTCATCATGTTTTTATAGATATTAAGGATGAATCCTTTCAACCTTTCCGGATTACGGATGCCTTTCTTTCCGTTGGCATCATGATAATTTTCCGGCTCTATCTCGATCGAATGAGTCGCCGGATTGTATCGGACCCTTCGACAAGCGTTCGACTGAGCTCACGCCGAAGTCTCAGGGGCCGGCCATTGACACCTTTAGGGGGCTGAGCCTGTCGAAGCCTCCCGCGTCGCCGTAGGAGAATGGATCCAATCTTCGTCCGCCAGGTTCCATTGAAACTGTAGTCCTTCTATTTCTATATCGATGGCCTCCTTTTTTTTCTTCGACGTCCATGGCCAGGAGAAACCTGCGATCAGGCGATGTCCTTCGATAAACTCAGGAACCTGTCTAAGCCTTTTGCAGCAGAGGAACGGTTTAACCGTAGCAAATCATCGACGAAACGTATGTAGTCTCTTCCCCCTTTTTCGCGCCCTTCGGCAGGCATTCGACTGAGCTCGCGCCGAAGTCTCAGGGTCTGGTTTAAACCTTCCGAATTCCGGTGGCTGAGCTCGTCGAAGCCGCCAGTATCCAGTCCAGCTCCGTACCGGGAGCCTGCCCTGAGTTTATCGAAGGGTCAAGACCAAGCTTCCGGTTATTTTCACGGAACGTTCCCGCCCAACTGATATTCCGGTACTGGCGCAGCCGATGGGCCTCGTCCACGATCAACAGATCGTATTTTTCTTTTTTGAAGGTATCGGAAGGTTTTATCACCATGGAGGCCTCCAGGCCGGGAATCTCCCTGAAAACATTTTTCAGTGTCCGCCGTAATGATTTCATAGCCCCCCTTCGACGAGCTCAGGGGCCACCCTTCGACGAGCTCAGGGGCCGACCTTACGACAGGCGTTCGACTGAGCTCACTCCGAAGTCTCAGAGACCGTAATATCTGGTGGCTGAGCCTGTCGAAGCCCACATCCGATCTGAGCAGCTTCACAAGGAACGTGGCAAGAATAGTCTTCCCGGTACCGGCGCCGCCCTCTACAAAAATCCTATTGGACTCACGTTGCGTCAACCCTTCCAGGATTTCCAGTATCGAGCTATGCTGGTCTTCGGTGAGGGATTTAAAAGGCGAATATTTGAATACCTGTGAATTTTCTATATCCGCCAACGACTTCCTGACGATATTCCGGCCCCTCAGCTTATCCCAGATTTCCTTGAAAAGGTGCTTGTAAATATTCTGTTCGTAATAGTGGTGCCTTCTCTGTCCGTAGTTCCCGTTCCCTTCGACAAGCTCAGGGACCACTCTTCGACAAGCGTTCGACTGAGCTCACGCCGAAGTCTCAGGGACCACCCTTACGACAAGCGTTCGACTGAGCTCACGCCGAAGTCTCAGGAGCAGCCCTTCGACAAATTTAGGCTCATTATCAGCTTGTTGAACCCTCTTCCCCTAAGTCTATCGAAGGATCGAAATCCATTGACTGAGCCCCGTCGAAGTCCGGCGACTGAGCTCCGTCGAAGCATGGCGGCTGAGCTCCGTCGAAGCATGGCGGCTGAGCTCCGTCGAAGCCACGCCTCTTGTAAGAAACAGCCAATTTCGGTAGAAGAGCAGCATTCCCATTTATCAGAGCTTCTTTCTTCCGACGACTCCAGCCATGTATCTGCCTTTCTCTATAAAAAAGCATCGTCAATCCGATCAAACTCTTCATAGTAAACCAGTTTGACAGGTAACCTTGTTTTGGTGTGGCGCGCCCCAAGACCAGCCTCATGCTGTTGCAATCTTAGTTTCAGATTATTGGTACTGCCGGTATAATAGGATTGATCAGCGCACTTCAATATGTACATCCAGCCTCTCATGACTCTGCTTAGTATAGTATGTTTAAAAACGAAGATAGGCAATTCTGGGCTTCGACAAGCTCAGCCGCCAAAATTCACTGGTGGCTGAGCCTGTCGAAGCCCCAGTCACGTTCGTTGCGGAATCGTACCAGTTCGTGAATGAGTGTGCCTGCCCTGAGCCTGTCGAAGGGTCGGTCATGGGATGTAGGGGGTTGAGGGGCTAAGTTAGAGATTATAAGCCACGAATACATCAAACTTGTAGAACCAGCCTTCACGATATTAAATATGGAAAAATCCGGAATCTAATTCCATATTTTTCCATACTTTTGTATATGATCTACCGTATCGCTACCGATAAACTCACACAACTGGCATCGCATTTTAAGGCTGTGGCTATTGTCGGTCCCCGGCAATCGGGCAAAACCACTCTTGTCAGGGAGCTGTTCGGACAGAAACCCTACGTTTCGCTGGAGGATCCCGATAACCGGCAATACGCGCTCGAAGATCCCAGGGGATTCCTTGCAGATTACCCGAACGGAGCCATACTGGACGAAGTCCAGCGGACACCCGACCTGTTCTCCTATCTGCAGGGGGTACTGGATGCCAGTGAAGAATCGGGACAATTCATTCTCACCGGCTCCAACAATTTCCTCCTCCAGCAGAACATCACCCAAAGCCTGGCAGGAAGGATTGCCTACCTCCAGTTGCTTCCATTTTCACTGGGTGAATTGTACGGAAGTAATACGAATATAGCCGGACCAAACGAAGATCACCTGATGCTGACCGGCCTGTACCCACCCATACACGACCGCAACATACCCTACCGCGACTGGTTTCCGAACTACCTGCGGACGTATATCGAAAGGGATGTCAGGCAGATCAAAAATGTAACCGACCTTATCGTTTTCGAGCGGTTCATCCGCCTGCTGGCCGGTCGGACAGGACAGGAACTTAACATGACCTCCCTGGCCGTGGAAGTAGGGGCCGACGCAAAGACGATCCAGTCGTGGATCGGTATCCTGGAAAGCAGCTTTATTGTTTTTCTGCTAAGGCCGCACTACCGTAATTTTAATAAGACGATCGTTCAAAGGCCTAAAGTCTATTTTTACGATACAGGGCTTGTTTGTTCTCTCCTGGGGATATCTACTGAAGAACAATTACGGCTTCACCCGCTACGCGGTAGTATTTTTGAAACTTTCATCATCTCCGAACTGGTAAAGAAACGGACTAACGCCGGAAGGGAAATCAATCTTTACTACTGGCGTGACAAAACCGGGCATGAAATCGACATTATCGTGGATGAAGGTCTGACACTACTGCCTGTCGAAATAAAATCCGGAAAAACGATCAGCAGCGAGTTTTTCAAAAATCTGACATATTGGTTGAAGCTGAGCGGTGAAAAGCAGGGGGTGGTATTGTACGGCGGCAACCAGGAACAGCAGCGGAGCAACGGCGTTATCGTGAAGGGGTGGAAAAATTTGACTGATCCTGACTTCCTGGGGTAGTTTAGTTATCCGGTTCCCGTCCAGGCCCACTACTGAGCAAATGATAGACAGCCACGAATTAATCCGTTTCGTGTTCTTAACACTATGTACCAAAAAATAAAATCTGTGCATTCGTGGCTGACTTCCTCAGTTATCCCTCTCTTTACACACATGACATGAAGGAAATGGCTATCCCAGACCTGAAAGAGTTTATCAAAACGGAATTGTCAATAAACTTTGTCAAGTTTAATCCTATGAACTAAAGCCGATAAAAACAGAACAGAACTATCAACAGGCTCTTCAAAGGCTTGAAAAGATGGGTCAAAAAGGGGCTTCCGTCTATTAAAGGAAAAATATAGAAGTATTTTATTAGCAGTTCGTAATCTCCCATCATATCCTCCCATCCAACCCTTTCCTTTCCCACATAGCCTGAACGATCTCAACAATCCCGGGCGGCAGCTCGCTTAGCTTCTCAAATTGCCATTCCCGTTCCTTTTCTATATCCTGATTGGCATATTTTACAGCTTTCAAAGCATAGAATGCACCGCCGAGAGAATGGTCTGCCATATGAGCGGTTGCGACTGTTTGCCCAACGGAGCGGGCAATCGCCTTTAGCACCGGGTCGGAGGTTTCTCTTGCCACGGCATGGGCGCCTAACGAAGCCTTCATGGCTGTGCCTGTCGGTACGTTGCCATTCTCCCACTCTTTAGCGATGTGCAAGGCATATATCAGCCTTTCATCTATTTCATTGCCAGGAAGGTACAATACATGCTCCGCGCATGCAATTGCCCACTTCATTAACTTGCGGTGACTATCTTTTGTAAGAGGCCCTCCCCGGTGTTCCGCAATAAATGGATAACGGTTTGATTGTTCTGCAGGCTTTTCCAGATTCTTGTCTTGCATAAGTTTATATGTCACCTGGGTCATATTGTTCATGGGTGTCATTTTGCAATAACCGCTTACTCACTTATAAACGCTATTTCCCATCCAGACCTTTCACCGATGAGATAATAATTAGAAGGCTGGTGGTAATGCAATACGGAAAGAGTTAGTCACGAATTCACCGCGCGGTCGGTACGCCGCACCGGGCTGGCGAACCGGCGGGACCGTGAATTATTGCCATTCCACCACGTTTACGACCCTATCGTTACGTCTCCAGCAGCGGCTCAATAGCCCGGATCGGCTTCCCGTACACTTTTTTGATATAAGACACGGTAAATAGCTGTATCCCGATGATGTATACTATCACACCGACCTTCCAGGGCATTTCGAGGGCCAGGAAAAAGTTGTCGGTAAACATAACAATAAACAGACAGAGCGAAATCAGGCAGGAGCTCCAGAGGCCAAGGCTCAGCGTCTTTTTGTAATAGCTCAGGAAGGCCGTCAGGTTGGACTTAAGATCTTTCGAATAATCCATCGAATTGAGCCATCGCTGGGATTTGTATAACCTGTAATAGGTAGTAGCAGAACCCAGGAAAATAACGGCAACCATTTTATAGAAAAACGGTGCTATGTTTCCTGCAAAAAAGAATACTACAGATACGAAAAACAGGCCTATACAGGCTATTGCCATCGATTCAACCATGAATACCCTGCGGATACGCTTCCCGGATTTCTCCAGCGCATCTACTTGCTGCTGAAGCGCTTCCTTCTTAACCGGCGCCTCTGGTATGTTCCTCCACTGTTCCTTAAAATCATCTAACTCCATAACTCATTAAAATTTTCCTGATTTTTGCTTTCACCCGGTTAAGCTTCACCCCCACATTACTTTCGGTCAGTCCCGTAATTTCCGATATTTCACTGTATGATTGTTCATCCAGATAAAGTATCACAATGGATTTTTCCATCGGATCCAATTGTTCGATCACCTTGTAGAGCAGGTATATATTGTCTTCATCCGACTCCTCCGGCGGATGATTTTCAATCATATCCAGGCTTGTCTCCAGTTTCCTGGATTTGTCCAGCCTGTTCTGATGCAGGGCCGTGTTTAATGCTACCCGGTACAGCCAGGTAGAAAATTTTGAGCGCCCTTCAAAAGAAGGATAGGATCGCCAGGCATTGTATAAGATCTCCTGGAACAAATCATCCCGGTCTGCAGGATCTTTTTTATAAACCCGGCAGATCTTATGAAGGATGCCCACGTGATTGAACACGTCCTCTACAAACCTTTGCTTAAGCGTATCCGTCATCCGAAGTTGTGTAGCCCTATCATTCAATTTAGGATAATTACCCGCCATTTAAAATTTTCCGAAAGTGAAATTTGCCACCGCCTCCTGAAGCGTTTCGCCGGCCGATGGCCCCGAAGCTACCAGCACATATACATCGTTTCCGCTCGCTACGGCAAGTGCCGCCCGCTCACCTGAAGCCACTTTCAGGGCTTTGCTGCCCTGGCAGGTCGTTTCTTCGGTATGGCCGTCGTCACCTGCATACCGGCGTAATATGGTTTCCAGGCTGCTGCGGGGCGTTACGAATTCCTGGTAGAGCTTCACCGACTGCCGGGCCTGGTCATTCTCCATTGAAAACAGGATGCTTTCCGGGTATACTTTGTCCAGCGAGCCGAAGGTAAAGCCGGCGAGTGGCTTCATGGAGATCCCCAGTCCGGCGTTGTGGTACCCGTCAGCGCCGACATGATAAAGATCAGGCGGGGCCTGAAACTCCCTGCCGGCCAGCGTGTAGCCAAGCACTTCCATCGTTACGTTTGCATACACCCGGGAGCCCGCCACCATGGTTTCGCCCAACCCGTTTTTTACGGAAGTCCTTGCGAAAAAGATACGGGCGGCATCCGCTACTCCACCGGGGCCCGGCATCGCGGCATCAACCGGTATCCATGAATCCTGTATATAAACCTCCGCCCAGGCATGGCCGCCCCAGATACCATCGGCATACACCAGCCCCATCAGGTAGCGTGAAGGTATTCCGGCCGCCCGGCTCTCATCTCTCCGGGTACAGGCTTGCGTATTTGCAATATTACCTCGTCTTTGCTTTTACGGATCACCTGCTGGTAGCTTCCCGCGAAGTCGGGCAGGCCGGCTCCGGGGACATTCTGTGTGATCTTAAGGGTAACGGATTCGAGTACACGGGGTTGCGTCAACCGTACATTGGAGCGTGCAAGGGTAGCAGCGTACTGATTCTCAGACAGCTCTATTTCCATGGCGGCAATGGCGCGGGCAGAGGTTTCGTTGCTGAGCGCCAGGGTCATTTGCCCGAAAGGATTGGGCTCTGATGATTTTAGCAACCGTCCCTCCGGGTCCAGCCATGATTCCCGCACGATCGGAAACCCTTCAAAGGTATCCTTTACCTTCATGGCATTCGTTATCTTTCCGTTCAATTCGACCTGTTCCATACCGGTGTACTTCCTGACGCCTTTAAATACCCTCCCTAAATCAGGAATAAATACCTGGTAAGCCAGGCTGTCTCCTACCCGGCTCAACGTTTTCAGCGTAAGCAGACGAATGCCTTCATTGCCAGGCAGCACGCCCGCATAAAACACTTCGGCGGAAGATGCATTCCCGCCAGCTTCATTCACCGTATGGATCACACTTTGTCTGATATATGCGGTACTGGTGCTGGGCTCCTTCGAGAACAGCAATTCCGATCGTACACCCTTCAGATTCCCCTGCAAATCTTCATTAAAAACCTGCCTGGAATCGATTACCGCTTCCGATCCCAGCCTTGAAATGCGCATCAACATATGAATGACCGACTTCACCTCATCGTCCGAATGGGTGATCGCCTCGTGATAATACCCCACCGGCTTTCCTCACAGGCTAAGGATATACCAATTGTTAACAGGATAAGGGTTTGCGATAAGCTTACCTATGGTTAGCGCCAGTATAATAAGCGTCCTGATAATTGCTGCGATTCTCCTCACGTGTAAATAGTTTTGGTTTTACAGGTAAGTGACCGCTACGCCTAAAAACTTACAGGATAAAAAAATTTATATCAAAAAAGTCTTTATCTCCCTCGCTCACTTTCCATTATCCCGGCTGCGAAGGATGCCGTTTTCGCCATTGATAGGCCTTAACAGAATTCTTCCAGAAATACTTTTCAGCCGCTTCCCTACCCTTCTCCCTGAAGTATTGACTAACCAGGCCAAGCCCGACGTTAAAAGGCTGCCACTTATCGCTATTCGGCCAGTCACTGCCGTAGAGCAACCGGTCTTGCCCGAAGGTTTCAAAAAGTATATCCAGTCGCTCACGATAGAAGCTCAGGTCCGTTGGGATATTCCCATCCACACGGCGCAGCACTGCGGAGAGCTTGACATAAACCTGGTCCCGCCCGCTCAGCTCCTGCAGGTCGGCCTCATAACGGCTTCGCGTCGCGGGATCTTCGGGAACGGCCATCTGGGGAAGATGGTCTATCACTACCCGCAGCGTGGGTACCTGGTCGGTAACCCGCACAATGGCGGACAGCAGGGCCGGATTGGGGTTGGCCGTATCCAGCACAAGCCCGGCCTCCGCCAGGAACTGAAGGTCTGAAATAAACCCAGGGTCTGTCAACCGGCCCGCCAGATCACGCCCCCAGAGGTTTCCGTAGCGAATCCCACGAAAGAGTGGATTGCGCCGGAACCGTTCGAGCTGCGGACGGAAATCCGGCTTACCCGGCTCAAGATTACCTATCGTCCCGACGATGATGCTGTCTTTCTCTGCTATGTCGAGTACCCATTGGTTGTCTTCAGGCCATGGACTAGCCTCTACTACAATCGCGCCCACAATTCCCGGGGGCACCGCTATCTTGCGGTAGCGGTCCGGGAGCGCGGGCTTATAAAGAATGTCGTCATTTTTAGCCGGCCACGGAACGCCCCCGGCGCGCTCAGTATCAAACAAGTGAATGTGCGTGTCTATGACAGGCGGCAGCTCATCTTCCGCCCGGCTCATTGACTGCAGCGCGGCCATAGCCGGGGCGCAGGCCGTCAGGGTAAGAAAATTTCTTCGGTTCATATAGCGCTAATTTCCGTGATTAGCACCAAATATCAACCCGTGAACCCGAGTTACTTTTAGAGGGTTACCTCCTTTTACAGGTAACCTGCCGTAGCATGACGGATCAATGTCTACTGCCTTTCCGGAGGCTGTGTCCGCGTGGAATCTCCCGGGGTTGCAGTATCCTGGCCGGCGCCGGTGGTATCCAGGCCAATGTTGCTCAGGCTGTCGGTAGCGGCAGCCGGGCTTACCGGAGGGCCTCCCGTCACAAACGTAGTCAGCTCTTTGCGCCCGAGCAACGCTACTTTACGCGGGTTGTAGCCCGCTTTGTAGAGCCGTAAGGTATCTATTTCCTGCTCATACTTAAGCACGAAGGTACCGGCATTGTCGGTAACCGCCGTAGTAGCACTGTCATTTGAAGAAACCGATACACCAGGCAGTGGCCTGTTTGCAGCGTCGATGATCCTGCCTTTTATGACTTTGGCAGAATCACTCATCGTAGTACTGTCTTGCGGAGTGCCTGCAGGTAGTACCTGGGCCTGGCCGGAGTAAAAAACTGCCATGACCAATCCACATATATACAACAGCTCTCTCATAGCTTGATTGATTTAGTTTCAAAATCTTATCCAGGCAATAAAGGTGCCTGGAAGCAAAGATCCGGAAATTAGAAGGATACGCCCCTACAACGGCAGCCATTCTTTAAAGTGTAGTGTTGCACACCGTAGATTGTTCATATACATATTGTTGAAAAATTCCTCGCTCGCCGGACTCCGGAAAGTGCAGAACGCACGAATTAATCTGTCTCCCGGTCCTAAGAACCTGATGTATCAGAGAAAGTATCGCCATAAAATACTACTTTTAAGTTTTTCAGATCACCCAACAGACATCTGCAATTTCTATGCAAAAGATGAAAACCCTTTTCCTGTGTGTCCTGATAATGTGTCTTTCCGCACTTTCTTCTTCCTATGGACAGGCGCGGGGAGAGTACATCACTTCTGTCGAAGACGCCTGCTCTCGCTATCCCGAACAAATCGCCCGGCTGATGCAGTCCCTCGACCTGGATAAAAAAGGGCTGGAAACGGCAAAAACTGCTTATGAAAGCGGCGACCTGGCAAAAGCCGCTACCTCGCTGCTCGCGTATTACCACGCCAAAGAGACACCTATGTTCGTACGGGATCACAAGGTAAGGAATACCCCGGGCGACCTCATATCCACCGCCGATAGCATTGTAAACCAATACTTTACATTTTATAACCAGACCGCCCGCGTTCCTCCGGGCGAGCAGGGATACCTGGACTGGAATTTCAAAGGACCGGCAGACGACCAGGAATGGGCGTGGGCATTAAACCGGCATTTTCATATCAAGACGCTGTACGACGCTTTTGTCTCTTCGAAAAACCCCGTTTATGCCCAGACGATCGATCGCCACATACAGGATTGGGTCAACCAGAGCGCCCCCTACCCTGCCCGGAAAAGCAATACTGCCATGTGGAGAGGATTGGAGGTCAGCTTCCGGGCCAAGTATTGGGCAGAAGCTTTTTACGGGCTGAAAGACACCGGGCATCTCCGCCCGGCTACGTTGCTGCTGTTGCTCAGCAGCCTGCCCGACCACGCCGACTATGCCCGCCGCTTCCACGGACAGGGCAATTGGCTGACCATGGAAATGTCGGGACTGGCCCGTCTCGCCAGCGCCTGGCCGGAATTCAGATCCTCGCGCGACTGGATAACGTATACGAAATCCGCTATGACCGAAAGCCTGCTCGACCAGGTATACCCCGACGGTACTCAGACAGAGCTTACTTCCAGCTATCACCAGGTAGCGCTCTACAATTTCGAGCTCTTCAGAACGATCTGCAAGGAAATTGACGAAGCCCTGCCCGACAGCTACCTCTCGCTGCTGGACAGCATGCGTTCCTACATTGCTTATACCGTCCGCCCGGATGGCTACGGACTGCTCAACAACGATGCCGACCAGCGGTATAACCGAAATGAGATCCTGGAAGCAGCCAAAACGCATAACCGGGAAGACTGGCGCTATATTGCCACCAACGGGACCGAAGGAAAACGCCCGCCCGGCCCGCCTTCCGTATTTTACCCCTGGGCGGGGCATTTCATTTCCCGGAGCGGGTATGACAAAGATGCGCACTGGTCTTTTTTCGACATCGGTCCATGGGGCACAGGGCACCAGCACAACGACAAGCTGCATATTTCGGTAGCCGCGTACGGAAAGGATCTGCTGGTCGACGGCGGGCGCTTCGCCTACAGAGGAGAGATCGCGGACAAATTCAGGAAGTACGCAATCGGCAGCGCCAGCCACAACGTACTGCTTATTGACGGGAAAGGCCAGGCCCCCGGTCCGCAGAAAACACAGGAGCCTTTGGGCTCCGGGCATGTACGCAGTACCGAAGCATACGACTACGCCTGGGGAGACTTCGACCGGTTTACAGACCTTGAAGGAAAATCCGTGCACCAGCGGACTTACTTCTACCTGAGAGACAAATTCTGGATCGTGCTCGATAAAGTGTCGACGGACAGGCCCAGGAAAGTGGAAGCGCTCTGGCACTGGCACCCTGACAATGAGGTAACCACCGGCCAGGACGGGCAGGTCCGGACCCTCAACGAAAGAGGAAACCTGCTGATCCGGCCTTTGGGAAACATCAGCTGGGATGTACAGCAGGTCAAAGGGCTGGAATCGCCGTCGATCCAGGGCTGGTATAGCGAAACCTACAACAACGTTGCGCCCAATACGACGAGCATCTATACGGCAGAGATCCCGGGCGAGCGGGTATTCGGGTGGCTGCTCTATCCCTATGAGACCAAAACGCCAGTTGTAAACGCACGGATAATTTCGGTGGAAAACGATGTCGCGACGATCGGGGTAGAGGTACCCGGCGAAGGTAAATGGGACCTGCGGATACCGCTTAGTGATCCGGCAGGGGTCAAAGTGGATTGAGGCAAATAACCTTTTTTACATTCTCTTTTCTGTCTTTCAGAACCAATTGAAATTCTCCAGGCGGAAGGATTTATTTTCTGTCTGTCTCTATTTGACAAACAAGGTAGGCGGGAGTAGCGGTTCGTTGCTTTCTGTCTTGTGTTTCATAAATTAGTTGATGATTTCTCCTTTCACATTCGCCAGTCTTTCCCGCCAATTTTGAAGCTCCTCCGGAGTTAGTCTTACCCAATCTGTTATTTTACCAATAATTTCTAATGGATCCTGACTGCAATATGAACGTGTTGGATTTCCCGGAAATTTTTTGTCTGTAACATTCGGGTCGTTTTCAAAGCTGCCTGTCGGCTCAACTGCATAAACACGAGGATTTCCACTTCCTTTTGCCAATTCTGCGGCAAGTCCCGCACCGTTAATTAATGCTGTAAAATAAATGTGGTTCATTTGGAGTCCGGATTTGTAATTAGAGTTGCCGCCTGCTGTCAGTAAATCGCCAACTTGCAAATCTGCTTTCGTGCCATGATAAAAAGGACCTCTGTCGGAAGGATTTTCCTTAAACAAAGTAGCCAATTCAGAATTCTCTTTTGACTTCTCTGTATCACCTAAATCTTCATAGCATTTGGCAATGTTTAAATAAAGCGAAGGGAAAGCACTCTTAACGGTATCATCATTTATTTTTAAAGCATACTCCAAAGTCGTTTCAAGCCATTTCAATTTATCGGAGACAGTTTTTTGATGCCGGGCTACATAATGAGCTGCAAGAAATTTCTCAAAGTCGTTGGTTGCTTCGTCCCAACCTTGCAGAAATAGCTTGATGGCTTCTTCAGGTTGGCCTTTTTCCTCCATGTCCATACCTCGAAGACAGAGCTTAACAACGTTGTTGAATGGTGAAAATTCCATTTTCTAATTATTTTTACAAGAGTTCAATTGTTCGTTCTATATTTATTTGTTCCAAAAATGTTTCATCGTGTGACACAACAATGATTGTTCCTTGATATTCGTTTATTGCTGCTGTCAGTATTTCAACATTCTGAATGTCTAAATTATTTGTTGGCTCGTCAAAAATAATAATATCTGGCGACTTACTGTTTATCGTCAGGCAACAAAGCAGCAAACGCATTCTTTCGCCACCGCTCAACGCACTGCAAGGTTTGCTCCAATCGTTTTTCGGAAACAGAAAGCGATTTAACCGGATTTTGATTTCGTGCTCCTGTAATGCGCAAATGTTGAATTGTTCGGCTTGTTCGTAAACTTTCAGTTTGTTGTTAAGCAATGAATAGTCCTGGTCAATGTAAACCGCCTTGTTATCTGCCCGGTAAATTGTTCCTTTTTGCGGTTCAATATCGCCCAAAATAAGCTTTATCAAAGTTGTTTTTCCCGAACCATTTGTGCCTTTCAATGCAATTCGTTCGCCGCTTGTGATTTGAAAATTCAAATTATCTTTCCAAAGCGGTTGTGAGTTGTAAGCAAAATTAATATTCGTTGCCGTAAATAAAACTTTTCCTCTATGTAATGCAGAACTGTTAAAACCAAATTTCATTTTGTCAATATCAGGCAACGAAGAACGAAGTTCCTGCAACTCTTGTGAAATGTCACTAATTTTTTCTTTGTGAATACTTTTCAATTTTGAAGTGCTGTTTTCTGCATTGTTTCGTAAAGTATTCATCATTATCCGGGCAACACCTGCTTTTTCTTGCTTACCTTTTCCACGGCTATCTAGCTTTTGTTGTCGCTCCAATGTTTCCCGTTCTTTTTCTTTGGCCTTTCGCAATGCTTTTTCTTTGCTTTGAATGTCCTGGCTCAAAGCATTACTTTCAATTTGCCTTTGTTCTTTGTAAAAATCATAGTTGCCGCCATAAACTTTAATTCCGTTTTTACTTAATTCAAAAACTGTATTCAATAAGTTCAACAATTTCCTGTCGTGGCTTACAACAATCAAGGTGCTTTTTGTTGTTTGAATAAAGTTATATAAAAGTTGTCTACCCGAAATATCCAAATGATTGCTTGGCTCGTCCAACAAAACCAACTCAGGCTGATGAATAGAAATTCCCGTCAAAAAGACTTTTGTTTTTTGCCCGACACTCAATGTTTCTATTTTTTGAGACAAGCCCAAATCGTCTAGCTGCCAATAGTTCAGCGCTTCTCTGCAACGGTCTTCTATTGTCCAGTCTTCATTTAGCAAATTAAAATTATCTTCGCTTGTATTTCCGTTCAAAATCTCTTTCAAAGCGTTCAATTTATCTTCAACACGCAACACTTGTGCGATTGTCAAATGATTGAATTGTCCAAAAATTTGCGGAATATAATACGGCTCTGTTTCAATATTTATTTGCCCTATTGAGGGTTGTAGTTCGCCTGCAATAATTTTGAGCAAAGTAGATTTTCCTACTCCGTTATTGCCGATCAATGCTATCTTTTCGTGATTACCTACTGTAAGGTTTATGTCGCCAAACAATAAATCTTTGCTTGGGTGTGTATATGAAATGTTTTGTATGATCAACATAATTTCTTTCGCTTAAGATGGAACGATACAGCAACCGCTTTACGGTTGTTGTTCTGATGTGCCTGAAAGAAATTATATTTTACATTTCGTCTCTACTTCAATTCCTGTCCGCAAATATACGATTTTTTGCCGCCCAGGTTGTAATATGGCTGCGAATTTACTTATGGGCTGCGTCTGTTGCGTATTACAAGCAAACCTCTCCCCCCTACTTCTCCTGGTAAACCCTGACGTAATCGACAAGCATTTCTGCCGGGAAGGTAGCCGGATCGATCCCTTCGGAGCCTTCCCAATTCCCTCCTACAGAAATATTCATCAGGAGGTGGAACGGAACATCAAACGGCCATTCGTCCACCGATTTCGACTCATTCGGGAAATGATAGCGCTTAACGCCGTCGATCAGGTAGTCGATACCTTCAGGCGACCACTCCACGCTGTAGACGTGAAAATCTTCCCAGGGATTTTTTATAAGCGTCCGGGCGCCCCGCTGCGTGCCTTTCAAATGGTTGTAAGCGCCTGTATGGGTCGTCTGGAAAATGCTGTCCTGGTAGTTTACAAGACTGAGATGCTCCATAATGTCGATCTCACCGAATTGAGGCCAGCCTCCGTGCTTATGATCCGTGGGCAGCATCCAGATAGCCGCCAGAACACCCTTCCCTTTGGATGTTTTTGCCCGCGCTTCTATTTTCCCGTATTTCCAGTCGCCCTTGCCTTTGGTTACCATACGCACAGAAGTATACGTAGTATCCTTCTCCGTCACGATCCGGTTTGCTTTGATACGCAGCTTCCCGTTGTGGACGTAGGCGGTAGAAGTATCTTTGGCAAGGTAGTTCTGTAATTCCCGGTTACCCCAGCCGTGGCTGCCGACATCATACGACCACCTGGTACTGTCGGGCAGGCCTTCGTAGTCAAATTCATCGGCCCATATCAGTTCCCAGTCATCCTTTTGCTCATGGTCGGCTTTCTGTACACAAGCTTTTATCACCAGGACACTGAGTAAGGACAATGCAGTTACGATATATTTCTTCATCTTAAAACTATTGATTAGTGTAAAAAAGGGGTATTTGTGGCCACGAATACACACTTAAAAAATTCGTGCATTCGTGGCCCACCCTTTGGTAGCATGTTAATCTTTAAGATTCGTATTCCGGTCTTCCTGAACCTGGGGGATCGGGAAAAACTCGCTTTCTCCTTTCACAAACCCGCTTAGCACGGTGGCAGCCTGATCGGTCCTGACCAAATCATTGAACCGTTCGCCCCACCATTCGCAGATAAACTCGGCCCTGCGCTCATCCATCAGTTGCGGGATGGTCGCGTTGACAAGCGGCGCAAGCCCTACCCTTGTCCTGACCAGGTTAAGGGGCGCATCGCCGTTTTGCCCTTTGCGGATCCTCGCCTCCGAATTCATGAGCAACGCTTCGGCATACCGGAACACGCGCACGTTATTGTTGGCGCCGTACCAATCGACCCGGCCCGGCGTCATCTGGGATTTGGGGAAGTAGGCCTTTCCGTTAAAATACTTCTTGCCCGCGGTATTACCCGAAATGGTGTCGCCGTCGGGGGTTACCGAAAAAGTACCCGGACGGCCGTCGATACCGCAATGCTGCACGGCTGTTTTCAAGCGGATATCGTCCTTCCGCCCGGTCAGGAACCTGACCGCCTCGTCGGAAGGGATCAGCCAACCATCGCCGTTGATCGGCGCGCCGTAGGTATTTTGCGGCGCCTGGAAAAGGAACAGGTTATCCCACACCTGACCGCCCGACATCACCACGTCGCCGGTCGGATTCCCGAAATCGCTGTATTGCAGCTCCAGGATCGACTCATCGCACATTTTACCCGGCTTTTTCCAGAGCTGGTAATAGTCCTCGAAAAGCGAGAAACGATTGCTGTTGATGATCTGGTCGGTCGACTCCAGCACCACGTCCCAATGGGGGCTGCCGTTGTCGTTTCCTGCGAGGTCCATCGCAGCTTTGGCTTTCAGGAAGAGCGCGGTATATTTCGTTACACCTCCCTGGTGGGCAGCCTGGTTGGGACGAGCGTCTTCCAGGTTTGCAATGCAGAAATCCATTTCACTGATCACGTGCTGTCGTACATCCGCTACCGGTGTTTTGCCGACTGTCCCCAGATAGCCCGGGTCGACGCTCTCTACGCCAAGCACCGGGACATCGCCAAACGAACGCGCAATGTAATAGTGGAGCAACGCGCGAAAGAAACGGACTTCGGCCTGGTATCGCGCCAGCAACTGCTTGTTGGCCTGGTCGCCGTCCCCGATATTGGCGGCAAATTTATCCAGCTCCGCCAGGGCGCTGTTGCAGGTAAGAACCGATCCGTAATACCGGCTCCACAGATCGTCAAGCGCCCAGAAGCCTTTAATAACCGCGCCGCTTTTGTAATTGTGAACCAGCTCGTTCACCTCGCTGTAGCCCGTACGCGGATCGATGTCCTCGCTTTGAGAAGTTTTAAGAAACGTATGGACCCACGACGCAAATCCGCCTTTTGTTACCGAAGAGTAAACGCCAGAAACGGGTTGATACATACGGTTCAGGTCGGTATAGTCGATCTGAACCGACGGGGTTTGGTTTTCGAGAGGATTATCGAGGAAATCCGAGCAGCCTGCCAGCAGCACCGCCGCCAGCAAAGCTGCTTTAAAAATCCGGTTTTTATAGGTTATATTCTTCATTGCAGATCATGTTATCTGTAAGACAAATTCTGTTAAAAAGACGCCCTTACGCCTACGCTGTAGGTCGACGAGATCGGGTATACGTTGGCATCGTAGCCTATCCCGGAAATCTCGGGCGTGAAGCCGGAATACCGGGTAAAGATCAGCGGCCTGTCGGCAGTAGCAAACACCCGCATCGACACCGGAGCGTCGTTCCCGATCTTGAAGTTGTACCCCAGCTGGACGTTCTGCACCCGCAGGTAAGCCCCGCTTTCTACAAAGAAAGAAGCGCCCTGCGGACGGTTCCACGACCTGGATAGCGCAAATGCCGACGGGTAGGAATTGGTAGAGCCGGGGCCTGTCCAGAGGTTTTCATAGAAGTCCGCATCCAGGTTCAGCGACGACTGCCCTTTTACATACCGGCCGCGGTTGAGGTTCATGATCTTGTTGCCGGCCACGCCCTGGAACACCACACTGAAGTCGAAATTGGCATAGGTGAGCGAGGCATTAAAACCGTATGTCAGCGTAGGCAGGTAAGAACCGAGATTAGTCCTGTCGTTATCATCTTTGATGCCGTTTCCATTCAGGTCGCGGTATTTGAAAAACCCGGGCTGTACGGTACCGGGCACCGCTGCATTCGCGCTGACTGCCACCGGATCTGCGTCGATTTCCTGCTGGTTCTGGTAGATGCCTTCCACTTCGTATCCATAAAAATACTGCATCGGTTTGCCGACCTCGATCCGGTTAGGAAACTCGGCCATCCACTCGGGGAACCCTCCCGGGATATTGGGAAGAGACCCTATATCGGTCACCCTGTTCCTGAGCGTCGAGAAGTTGCCGCCGACCTGGTAGCCAAGCTTTCCGGCCTGGCCGTTCCAGCTAAGGCCCACATCAAACCCACTGTTGGCCATCGACGCCCAGTTGCCATATATATTCGGAGCCCCGAAAGGGAACGCCCTGTCGAGCGCCACATCCGCGGTTCTGCGGTCGAAATAGTCAACCGACCCTTTTAGCCTGTTATTGAAAAGTTCAAAATCTACTCCGAAATCCCATTCGGTTACCACTTCCCAGGTAATGTTGGCAAAAAAGTTATTGACCGTATAGCCTGGTATGTACTGCCCTGGCGTGTTGCCGACCGAGCCGAAAATTGCCGATGACGGGTTCCCGAGCGTCACCACGGCATACCCTGAATTAGGCCGGATACCGTCGTTGCCCAGCTTACCCCAGCTTCCGCGGAGCTTCAGGAAATCGACGACCTGCTGCCCGGCCAGAAAGTCCTCGCGGCTCAGCACCCACCCCAGGCCTACTGAAGGGAAGTAGCCCCATTTGGACTGGTATTTGGAGCTGCCATCGGCTCTGAATGTAGCTGTGAGCAGGTATTTCCCGTCGTAGTCGTAGGTGCCCCGGGTGAAGTATGACAGCCCCCGGTTGCGATAGCCGTCTTCATCGTAATAGGCTTGGTTGGGCGTCCCTTGCCGGGAATACCAGAATTCTTCTTCAGGAGGCACGTTGTCGGCCTCAACGCGTGTCAAACGCCATTGTTCCTGCCGTGAAGACTGCCCCAGGAGCACCGACCAGTTGTGAGGGCCTTTACTGTCGCGATACGTCAGCAGGTTGTCGAGAATGTAATTGGTGGTCCGCTCCTGGCCCGACACCAGGTGAGACACCAGCGTGGCCGGCCCGAGCGACCGCTGCGGCACGTAATTGGCTCTGAGGCCTGACCCGTAAAGCTGGCTGAGCTGCGAACGGAACGTAAAGCGGTTGTCCCAGAAGCTGGCTTCCGCATACACCGACGGCAGAAGCTGGAACTGCTTCAGGCGGTTGAAATTATAATACGCATCCGCTACCGCGTTCGGGTCGTTCCGGCCGATAAGGCCGCTGTTCGAAAACTTTACCGGGAAAGCGTTGACGTTATTTTCGTCGTAAACCGGAACCAAAGGAGAAGCCGTATAGGCTGCCAGGAATGCGTTGTTATTGGGGAAATGCATCGTCGAATTGTTGAGGATCGAAGTAAAACCGAGCTTCAGCCATGGATACGGGCTGGCTTCCATCTGGAGACGCACGTTATAACGCTGAAAATCGTTTTTGGCGTCCATCGTTCCGTTCTGGTAGGTGTGGTTGAAACCGACCGTATACGTCACTTTGTCGCTCCCGCCCTGGAGATCGATCCCCTGGTTGGTCATCAGCGCCCGCTTCCGCAAAAGGGCGTCATACCAGTCGGTACTGGTGGCAGGCCGCAGCCCGTTACCTCCGTAGCGGTTGACTGACTCCCTTACCGACCCGGAGTCGGCCGGTGTGCGCCATTCGAGGGCATAGGCGGCAAACTGCTCGCCGCTCGCCATTCTGGGTACATTTACCGGTGTCTGCAACCCGACGAATCCATTATAGGTTACGCGGGTTTTCATGTTTTTCGTTCCTTTCTTGGTAGTGATGATCACCACCCCGTTGGCAGCGCGGACGCCGTAGATAGCGGCGCCGGAAGCATCCTTCAGGATCGACATATCGGCGATGTCGTTGGGGTTGAGGAAATCGATGTTGTCGACAAACATCCCGTCGACCACATAAAGCGGGTTGGAATTGTTGAACGACCCGATCCCCCGGATCCGCACGGCAGGCGAAGCGCCCGGCGAGCCGCCTGCCACCACCTGCACACCGGGAACAGTGCCCTGCAATGCTTCCATCGGTGTAGAGGTGGTACGCTTCAGCATATCCTCCGTATTGATCGTGCTAACGGGCGCCGTCAGGTCACCTTTCTTCTGCGTGCCGTAGCCGATGACGACTACAGCCGACAGCTGCGTCGCCTCCGCTGCCAGGACCACGTCAAGCTGGGTCCGGTTACCGACTGTTATTTCCTGCGTGGCAAACCCGATAGAAGAAAACACCAGGATAGCCTCACCGTTTGGCACTCTTATGCTAAACACACCGCCTGCATCAGTCGATGTCCCGTTGGAGGTCCCTTTTATAAGTACCGTCGTACCCGGCACCGACTCCCCGCTCTCATCCCTGACTGTTCCGTTCAAAACAAATCCCTGGGAAAACGCTTTCACCCCGGCGATCGTCATTAAAAAGAACAATACCATCAGTGTTTTGAAATAGTTTTGTTTCATATACATCCCGCATTTTGGAATAAATTATAATTTGAATCAATAAAATACTATTGCAAATGTACCGGGGGTTGTAGTAACTTGGTCCTTTGGCTACTACATATACACTACATCAACAATTGAAATATTGACATTTTATTATGTTTCCACTACATCAAAACCACATCAAGCAACTTTTCGCCTCCTGCCCGATGCCGGTTTTGCTCCTTGTGGTCTTCCTGATTTCCCTGTTGACAGGCCGGTCTGCCGAAGCGCAGAGCCCGGTAAGCAAACCGTTGATCTATACCAAAGCCGACTTTCACGGCGGGAGCCATACCTGGGACATCAAACAGGATAGCCGGGGCGTGATGTATTTCGCCAACTCGTCGGGCCTGCTCACCTTTAACGGGAGCTTCTGGAAGAGCTACAGCCTCCCGAACGGCACCCTGCTACGCTCGATCTACATTGATCCGGACGACCGTATCTATGCCGGCGGACAGGGCGAAGTGGGTTATTTCGAGCCTGACCGCAACGGGGTGCTGCGTTTCACTTCCCTGAAAGACAAAATCCCGGATCGGTATACCCATTTCGCCGATGTGTGGAATATCGCGTCGCATGGAGAATCTGTTTTTTTCAGGACTGAACGCTATATCTTTCAGCTCACCCATCATTCGATAGAGGTACACCTGCCCGCCGACGAATGGCAGTTCCTGGGGGAAGCCGGCAACAGGGTATTTGCGCAGGATAAAAACAATGGCCTGCTCGAGTTCTCGGCGGGGCGCTGGCAGCCGGTTTCAGACAGCCAGTCACTGCTTGGGTCGCGCATCGTTTCAGACATTATCCCTATGAAGCAAAACGGGCTCCTGGCTGCCACGCTTGACAACCGGTATTTCCCGGTACACGACCGCGCGATGCGCCCCCCGGCGCAAAAGCAGCGTGAGTCGCTCTACACGCCTTCGTTTTCGAAGCTGACCGACTCGCTGATCGTTGCCGCCACCTCCACCAGGGGCTGCGTGATCCTGGATAAAGACCAGCAGGTCATACAGCAGATCGCCGCCAGTGACGGGCTGCAGGGAAATAACGTAAGCAGTGTATTTGTCGACAGGAATTCCGACATATGGGTGGGCATCGACAACGGGATCTGCTTTATCAACTACAATTCACCGGTCAAGTACCTTCGTCCCAACAAGGTCAACGATGTGGAAGGTTTTTCGAGCGTAATTTTCAACAATTCGCTGTATATATCGACTTCCAACGGCTTGTATGCGGCCCCGGTAACCGTCCAGGCATCCGGGTTATTGAATATCGCCGGCGATTTCTCGCTCGTCAGGAACAGCGACTACGGCGAAGCGCGAAAAATAGAGGAAGTCAACCAGCAGCTCCTACTGGCCCACAACAACGGGATTTACCAGGTAAAAGGCATGGAAGCGGTCCCGGTTTCACTGGGTACCGGTACCTGGACGCTGCTTCCTACTACCGCCGGGTTCCTGGCCCCGACCATTCTGGCAGGTACCTACAAAGGCCTTGAGCTGCTCAGCTACAGCGGAGGAAGCTTCCGGAGCGGCGGGAGATTGGCGGGGCTGCAGGATTCCTTCCGTTTCCTGCAGCGCGACAGCCAGCAGAACATCTGGGCGTCGCATCCTTACCGGGGGATCTACAAAATGGTATTAGCGCCTGATAACAAAAGCTATTCCACCACACTTTACACCAGCAGGGACGGACTTCCTTCCGACATCAACAATTACGTTTTCAGGATCCGGAACCGCATCGTATTCGCCACCATCAAAGGGGTTTACGAATATGATCCAAAACAAAACCGGTTTGCCAGATCTGCTTATTTCGAACCTTTTTTCGGCGAAACCGAGATCAGGTACATGGCCGAAGACCCGGAGGGCAACATCTGGTTTACCAACCGGGAAAAAATCGGAGTAGTCGATTTTTCCAAACCCGGCGACGGCAAAGATTTCAGCATTACCTACTTCCCGGAGCTGACCGATACTTTTCTGAGGGGATTTGAGAACATTTACCCCTACAACAGGCGAAACATTTTCATAGGATCGGAAAGAGGCGTCATCCACCTCGACTACGGGCGGTATGTCGCCAAGCCGGTAAACCTGAAGGTGATCCTGACCGAAGTCAGGGCCATCAGCCAGCAAGACACAGTGCTGTATGGCGGCCATCTCTCCCAAAACCGGTTAAACGGCCGCAGTGAAATCCCTGCTCTTCCATCAGCTTACAAGGCTTTCCATTTTGAATTCAGCGCACCGGTTTACGGCATGCAGGGCAACCTTGAGTACAGCTACCGGCTGGTGGGATATGACCCCGAATGGTCGTCGTGGAGCACCCGTCCCGAAAAAGACTACACCAACCTGTCGGACGGCGATTATGTCTTTAAAATCAAAGCGAGAGACAACCTGGGCAATGAGTCGCCGGCCGTCACGTACGAGATCCGTATCCTGCCTCCGTGGTATAAGACGGTCTGGGCACAGATGATGTATGCTTTGCTTGCCGGTGCGCTGGCATATCTTTTCGTCAGGTGGCAGCAGAACAAAGACCGCCGCCGCCAGCTGAGATTTGACGAAGAGCAGAAGCGGATGCAGTATATCTACGAGCTCGAGCTGGAAAAAAGCGAAAAAGAAATTATCAAGCTGCAAAACGAAAAGCTGGAAAACGAAGTCCTGCTGAAAAAGAAAGAGCTTGCCAACACCAGTCTGCACCTGGCAGGGAATGTAAGCACGCTCGAAAAGATAAAGTACGAGCTGAACAAGCTCACGACAGATGCCGACCACCAGGAAAACCTGCGGCGAATTACCGCTTTACTAAGGTCGGCCGAAAAAAACAACGAAGGATGGGAGCAGTTTGAAGCTCATTTCGACGAATTGAACAACGGGTTTCTGAACTACCTGCGTGAGATATGCCCGGCTTTATCGAGAGCTGAATTACGGATCTGCGCGTACCTGCGCCTCAATTTGTCCTCGAAAGAAATTGCCCAGCAGCTCAATATAACGGCGCGCGGGGTCGAGATCCATCGCTACCGCATCCGGAAAAAGCTGGGCCTGGACACGTCGGTTTCACTTGCCGAATACCTGGTGA
>MEDT01000009.1 GCA_001724175.1 Cytophagaceae bacterium SCN 52-12
GAGCACATTCGCAGGCATGACCCGAACGTGCCCATCATGTTCCTGACGGCGCGGACGCAAACGGACGACGTCGTGAAAGGCTTCGAGCTGGGCGGAAACGATTATCTTAAAAAGCCTTTCAGCCTCGACGAGCTGGTGGTCCGCATCAAGGCGCTGCTCCGGCCGCGAAATGCGGATACGTTTCCTTTGACCGTTTTTAAGATCGGCCGCTATGCATTTGATCCGGCCAAGCAAAAATTATCGCTCGACGGGCAGGAGATATCCCTGTCTCACCGGGAAGCGGAGCTTTTGCGCCGGCTGTGCGAGCTTCGCAACCAGGTTTTGGAGAAAAATGCAGTGCTGCTGGAACTTTGGGGCGACGATACCTTCTTCAATGGACGCAGCCTGGATGTATTCATCACCCGACTCCGCCGCTATCTCAAAGAAGACCCTAAGGTGCAGATCGTCAACATCCGCGGGGTCGGGTATAAGCTGATTAATTGATAATTTCTTCTTTAACATTCGCCAATTTCTCTTCCATATCCATACCTCAAAGGCAGAGTTTAACAATATGGTTGGATGGTGAAAATTCCATTTACCAGCCAAACTTCATTTTCCATCTTATCCAAAACCTCACCCCAACCTCATCCTGCTGGGCAGCACCCCAAACTTCTTCCTGAACGCCGATGAAAAATGCCTCGGATTCTGATACCCTACCAGATCCGATACTTCGCTCACGCTCCGGTCTTCTTCGGCCAGCAGCTTCCTTGCCTGCTCCATTTTGGCGTCGTGCCAGAAGCCGAACACCGTCGTGCCGAAAAGTTCCCGGAAGCCCTTTTTCAAAGCAAACTCGTTGGTGCCTACCCGGTGGGCCAGGTCTGTCAGCGAGCAGGTGGTATCGAGGTGGGCCAGCAGGTAATCGCGAACGGCGTAGAGCTTGTCGATGTCCGGCTTTCTGAGGCTAACGGCGGGGTGCGGCGCTTCGTCCATCTGCTCAAGCTGCAGCAGCAACAGCTCGATGACCCGGGCCTCGAGGAACATCCGCTTGAATATTCCCTTGCGGTTGCAGTGCATGATCTCGCGGATGAGCTCGTACATCCGCAGGCTGATGAGCCGGTGGGTGGCGCTCAGCAAACCGGAACGTCCCTTTTCGATCGTCTCCCTGAACCGGTCGGACAGGTGCGAGCCTTCCGGTAAAAACCGCGTGAAAAAACGAGGCGACAGGTTGATCTCGAGCAGTTGAAAATCCGTCGGATGCCAGCGCATTTCCCCTTTCAGGCGGTTGGCGTAGATAATGTTGTGCTGGTTGCCGCTGAAGTCGACCTCCCCGCTGAAATGCCCGGTACGCGCGGAGCTGCCGCCCTTCAGCGAAAAGTGCATCTCTACCGTCTCGAAGTCGCTTTCGAAGTCGAGCCGCACCTCGCGGGCCAGCGCGGCGCTCCCGTAGCCGATGTGCACGTGCTCGAAATAGATCTCCTTATAATAGCCCCTGCCCGCAGGCAGATCGAGCTGCACCTCGCTTTCGCGGATGCCGCCGTCCTGCACCGAAAACACCGCCGGGTATTCCTTCTCCATGATCATCTCGGCGAGGTCGGTGTCGTACAGCTTCAAAACCATGGTCATCTCATTTTTCGGTCAGAAAATCCCTCCGGCGGACTTTTTACTCCGTTTTGCGTACCTGTCCGGGCAGTCGGGAAACTAATTTTGGGCAAATTTAAAATTATTTAGAATTATTACAGATAAATAACGTTGGTTATCCTATGGAGGCAATGCGGCAAAAAAGGAAAAGCGGGGTGCTCCGCCTGCTGGAAATAGCCGGGCGGCGAAAAGGGCTGCTGATCGCATCGGGCCTTTTGGCGGTGCTCCATGCGCTGCTCAGCCTGGTGCCGTATGTGCTGGTGTTTTACATCATCCGCGAGCTCACCCGCGAAACACCCAATTTCACCCTCGCCCGCACGTACATCCTGTACGCAGTGCTGGCCGCGGTGGTAAGCATGGCGGTGTTCTTCCTGTCGGGCATCCTGTCGCATATTGCCGCGTTCAACATCCTGTTTGAGCTGCGGAAATTTATCGCCGATAAAGTCGGGAAGCTGCCGATGGGCTACCTCAACAATCGCAATTCAGGAGCATTCAAGAAAATCCTCTCCGACGACGTGGAGCGCATCGAGGGGTTCATCGCCCACCAGATACCCGATTTTGTCAAAGGCATCGCCCTGCCGCTGACCACCATCGCGTTCCTTTTTTCGCAGGATTGGCGGCTGGCGGCCATCAGCTTTGCCCCGCTGCTGGTGCTGGCGGTGATGATCCCGAAAATGTACGGCGGTAGAAACAGAAGGCTGATCCAGGACTATCACCAGTCGCTGGAAGACATGAACGCGGGCATCGTGGAGTACGTCCGGGCCATGCCAGTGATGAAAATTTTCGGTCAGTCGGCCGATACCTTCGACAAATACGGCGCCACGGTCAGGCGGTTCGACCGGTTCGTCGGCGACTGGATCAGAAGCAGCACCCCGGCCTTCGCCGTTTTTATGAGCTTTACGAGCAATGCCATGCTGCCGGTGCTGGCGCTGGGCCTGTACCTCTACTTCACCGGCGGGGTGAGCCTGGCTACCCTGCTGCTGTTCCTGATCCTGGGCACGGGCTACATCAAGCCGCTTTTTGTGCTCAGCAATATGGGCATGCAGCTCTCGATCATCAACCGGGGCGTGGAGCAGATCGACGATTTGCTCGATAAGGAGGAGCTGCCCGGCAACGTGCATTTCCAGCAGCCGGAAGACTACCGCATCACGTTCGAAAACGTCAGCTTTGCCTACCAGGGCAACAACCGGGTGTTGGAGGAGGTCAGTTTTGAAATCAGGGAAAAGTCGATCACTGCGCTGGTAGGTCCCTCGGGAGCGGGGAAAAGCACCGTCGGACAGCTCCTGGCCCGCTTCTGGGATGTGAGCGCCGGGACGATCCGGATCGGGGGGATCGACATCCGGGATTATCCCCCCGAGCAACTGATGCAGATGGTGTCGTTCGTATTCCAGGTCAGCTTTATGTTCCAGCAAACGCTGTATGAAAACATCCGGATGGGAATGGACAAGACTCGCGGGGAAGTGGAAAACGCCGCCAAAGCCGCGCAGCTCCACGACCTGATCAGCGCCCTGCCCTACGGCTACGACACGCTTTTCGGACAGTCGGGCATCCACTTGAGCGGCGGGGAGCAGCAGCGCTTCCAGCTGGCACGGGCGATCCTGAAAAATGCGCCCATCCTGATCCTGGACGAGGCCACAGCCTTTGCCGACCCTGAAAACGAGCATAAAATACAACAGGCCTTCAGCCGCCTCATCCGCGACAAAACGGTGCTGATCATCGCCCACCGCCTAAGCACCATCACCGATGCCGACCTGATCCTGGTTTTCGACAAAGGACGCGTCGTATCATCAGGGCAACATGAAGACTTGCTGGAGCAAAGTGGGCTTTACCAACGAATGTGGAATGCGCACGTGAGGGCGAGGGAGTTTGTTATTAGTTGAAAGTTGAGAGTTGAAAATGGAAAGTTAAAAGTTTTAACAGTGAATTTTTTTCGGCGAAAGTTTTCTACTCTTTAGCTAAAAATTACAAAAGATATGTCTGGATGAAAAATCGAAAATGGAGAAGAAAATGAAGAGAAGATAATTTTCAACTTTCAACTTTCAACTAAAAAATGCCAAAAGTCCCCAAATGGATGGCCAACGCCATGGAGTCGCTTTTCAGCGGCAGCTATCACCCGGTACAGGTTACCGCAGTCGAAGACCTGGCCAGCGGCTTAAGGAAAGTCTGCTTTGAAGGCGACTTTTCGAAATCGAAAAAAGAGTTTGTTGCGGGCAATGCCATCGAATTCAGGATCAACGATACCGAATTCCGACATTATACCCCATCGCATTTCAACCAGGAAGCGGGCGTCTGCGAGGTATGGTTCTACCTGCACGACAAAGGCCCTGGAAGCAAATGGGTAATCGGCTTAAAACCTGGGCAACAACTGAAGCTGCTCGGTCCGGGAGGAAAAATAAAATACGACGCCAAAGCATCATGCCACGTCGCATTCGGCGATGAAACCTCGCTCGGGCTGTTTGAGTGCCTGTCGGCCGAAGCCCGGAAGCAGGGGCACTCCTTCGTGGGCATCGCAGAGCTGGACAACGCCAATCGTCCCTGGGCAAAAGTACCCGACGGCAATGTCGTTTCTACCCCAAAAAATGATCAGGAAAAAGGCAGCTACGCCATCGTAGAACTAAACAAATGGCTGCAAAACCAAGCCCCCGAACGCGAAACCATCGTCTTTTACCTGACCGGCAACGCCAAATCCATCGTAGCACTGAAGAAATCCCTCCTCGATCAGGGCTTTAAAAGCGCACAGATCCAGACGGAACCCTATTGGTCGGAAGGCAAACCGGGACTTTAATAGTTGAAAGTTGAGAATGGAAAGTTTTAGTTAGTTGAAAGTTGAAAATTGAGAGTTGAAAGTTATTTCTATCAGATTTTCATTTTCACTCCTCCATTCTCCACTTTTCATCTTCCCTTTTTCATTTTCAACTATCAGCTTATCATTTTCAATTTTCAACTCTTAACTTTCAACTAAAAAAGTGCTCCGGAACCTCAAATACATCACCTCCTCCCATCGTTCCGAAACCCGCAAGGTCGCCATCGGAGAGATCCTCCACAGCCTTTTCATCGCGGCGCCATCAGGGATTTTACTGGTCATTATCTGGGAATTATTCTCCGAAACACCCGACAAGGCCAGGATCTGGTCGGTGGTGGGTTTGATGGCCGTGATGCTGGTGATCCAGTTTTTCGTCGCCTCCAAATCAATGGTCAGGTCTAATATCTGGGTATATGATTTATCGACCAGGCTTCGCATCGGATTAGGAAACCGCATTCAAAAATTCTCGCTGGGATTTTTCAAGCAGAAAGACCCGGGAGAAATCGCTTCTATTGTATTACAGGACGTCGCCAATTTTGAAGGTATTTTCGGACATAGCGTAGGCAATCTGGCATCCGCTGCTTTTGGCACGGTGGTACTATCCGTCTTCCTGTTCATTTACGACTGGCGACTGGCCCTTTGCCTGTTGGCAGCGTTGCCTTTGGTTTACCCTTTCTTATGGTTAGTGGATTATTTGGGACGTAAATTGTTTCAAAAGCAAATTGTAGCCAGGAATATGGTAGGAGCCAGATTCCTGGAATATGTACAAGGCATCCGACATCTGAAATCCTACGGATTGACCGGAGAACGGAATAAGGAAGTCGACAATTCTTTTGACGATTTACGAAAAAAAAGTATCCGGATGGAGGCCCTGCCGGGACCTGTTGTAGTGACCACAACCATCATTTTCGAAATTTGCTTCCTGGCAATGGTAGCGCTGGGATTGTATTACCTAAACGGAAATTCCATTACCATTCCTGTACTGATTACGTTTCTCATAATGGGATACAACCTCTATAATCCGCTTAAGGTAGTGATGGTTGAATATCTTACGCTTCGTTACATGAACGAAAGCCTCAACCGCATCATCGACGTGATGGAAACCCCTACCATGGAAGCCGAAAAGGATGAGCTGCCGGCCTGGTATGACATCGCTTTCGAAAACGTGAGCTTCGGCTACCAGGAAAGGCTGACGGTCCGGAACCTGGACTTCATCATCCCTGAAAAATCGATGCTGGCGTTGGTAGGGCATTCCGGATCGGGCAAGACCACCATCGCTTCGCTGATTGCCCGTTTCTGGGATGTGAGCCAGGGAAGCATCAAAATCGGCGGCGTGGACATCCGGCATATCAGACAGGATAAGTTCTATAAGCTCATCAGCGAGGTGTTCCAGGAGGTGTACCTGTTTGACGACACCATTTACAACAACATCCGCATCGGGAAGCCCGGCGCCACCGACGAGGAAATAGGACTGGCGGCGGATAGAGCCCAGTGCCGGGAATTCATCAGCGAGCTCCCCGACGGGATGAACACCCGGGCCGGCGAGGGCGGAAGCAAGCTATCGGGCGGACAAAAGCAGCGGATCAGCATTGCAAGAGCCCTGCTGAAAGACGCTCCCATCGTGCTGCTCGACGAAGCCACGGCGAGCCTCGACCCCGAAAATGAGATCTACATCCAGAAAGCCATACAGGAGCTCGTCCGGTCCAAAACCGTAGTGGTGATCGCCCACAAGCTGGCTACGATCCGCAATGCCGACCGGATCATCGTATTGCAGGAAGGCCGCATAGCGGAATCAGGCCGCCACGAGGAGCTGCTGCAGCGCCGGGGCATCTATCGCCGCATGTGGGACATACAGGCGGAAGCGGGTGGATGGAAGGTGTGACAAACCGCCCGTCTACAAAGCTTTGACGGCCCTTACATTTTTTGTCCCCGACCTCATGCGTCCAAATCCAGGTCCCCTTCTCTCCCGATGTCGAGCTTCCCGCCCGATGCAGCGCTGATCACTACCTTGAAGAAGGTAACGAGCTTATTCGATTTATTATCCCAGTAATGCGCTTCTGAAGGAACCACCTTTAAAACCCTTATGCGCGGGTCTTCGATCCCTTGTTCAAACCAGGCTTCCACTATCTTGTTCCAGTATTTTTCAATCTGCTCCCTGTCGCGCGATATTTCACCGGTACCGTTGATGCTCAGGAAATTGTAGCTCCCCACATCGGCATACAGAAGGCTCAGCTTGTCGTTTCGCAGGAGGTTCCGGTGAGTTTCGCTCTCCGCTGAAAACAAAAACCAGATGTTGCCCTCTTCGTCTACCTCCTGCCTGCTCATCGGCACTGCGTGGACGTGGTCGCTTCCCTCTACGTTAGTACACATCATGCCGATATCGATTTTATCGACCATCTCTTTCAGCTTATCGATGGCCTCTCGGCTTTGAAGATTTTCTGTGCTCATGATCTTGTCGTTGATAAGTTTTAGTTTGCTTGAAAGCCGCCCGTCACCTTCCGGGGATAGGCGGATTCATTCGTGGATACGCATAAACTTAGCATAAAGCCGGTCAAAATGCAAGCCGGTAAGATGAATTCCGGTAATAATACCGGCGCTCAGTCCTGAAGCGGAAGATAACTTGCAAACGAGTGCCATCGTTTATACCTTTGGAATAAGCGGTCCGGAGGAGGATCAAAATCACTACACTATTCGCCCGGCTATGGACAATCTGGACGCCGCACGGATGCAAATGGCATTCACCCTCATTTTTCACATTGTATTCGCCTGTATCGGCATGGTGATGCCCTTCTTTATGGTGGTCAGCCATATTCGCTGGCTCCGGAGCCGGCGGCCTGAATTCCTTACGCTCACCAAGGCCTGGCAGAAAGGCGTGGCGATCTTCTTCGTCACCGGGGCTGTGTCGGGCACCGCCCTTTCGTTTGAGCTCGGGCTGCTCTGGCCGGGCTTTATGAAGCACGCCGGGCCCATTATCGGTATGCCTTTTTCGCTTGAGGGCGCGGCTTTTTTTGTGGAAGCCGTCGCGCTGGGGTTCTACCTTTACGGCTGGAACAAGATCCCTGAACGGTTTCACCTGCTTACCGGCGTTATTGTCGGAGTTTCGGGTACGGCGTCGGGCATACTCGTCGTATCGGCCAACAGCTGGATGAACAGTCCTTCGGGCTTCGATTATGTAAACGGGCAGTTCCTGAATATCGATCCGGTGAAGGCTTTCCTCAACGACGCGTGGTTCGGGCAGGCGCTGCACATGACGCTCGCAGCTTTCATCGCTACTTCCTTCGCCGTAGCAGGCATCCATGCCTGGCAGGTGTATAGAGACCGTAATGCCGGTTTGCATAAACCCGCCTTCCATATTGCCATTGTATTCGGTGCGGCAGCTGCTCTGCTTCAGCCTCTGAGCGGCGATTATTCTGCGAAAGAGATCGCCCGCCGGCAACCCGTGAAGCTCGCCGCGCTCGAGGCGCACTACGAAACCGGCAAAGGCGTGCCGCTGTACATCGGGGGCATCGTCGACGAAAAGAACAAAAAGGTCACCCATAAGCTGGAGATCCCGAAAGCGCTGTCATTCCTGGCCTTCGGCGACTGGAACGCGGAAGTGAAGGGCCTGAACGATTTCCCGGAGGAAGACCTGCCGCCGGTAGCCATCACCCATTATGCCTTCCAGGTCATGGTAGGTCTGGGCGTGCTTCTTGTATTGGCCGCGCTGGCCTACCTGATCAGCCTGAAAAGGACACAGTGGCAGGCCCGCAAAATTTACTGGCTGTTTTTCTCGCTGATGGCCCCCGTAGGATTCATCGCGCTGGAAGCCGGCTGGATCGTGACCGAAGTAGGCCGCCAACCATGGATCATCCACCGGGTGATGCGCACCGCCGATGCCGTGACGCCCATGCCCGGGATGCTCTATAGCTTCTATGTATACGTCGGCCTGTATACGATGCTGACCTTCGCCGTAACCTGGCTGATGGTCCGCCAGATCAAAGTGTTGAACCAGCAACCCGCCTGAGCCATGTTATATGTCGTGCTGTTATTTATCGTGCTGTCGTTTTTCCTGTACGTGGTGCTTGGCGGCGCCGATTTCGGGGCCGGCACGCTTGAGCTGTTTTCGGGGGCAGCGCATAAAAAGTCCATCAAGAAAACGGTTTACAGCGTCCTGGGACCGGTATGGGAAGCCAACCACATCTGGATCATCATACTCATCGTGATCCTCTGGATCGGCTTCCCGGATTTTTATAACGTCATCGTCGTCTACCTGCACATCCCGCTTACCCTGGTGCTGCTGGGCATCACGCTAAGAGGCGTGGCTTTCGTATTCCGTCATTACGATGCGGTGAAAGACCACACCCAGCTGCTCTACGACCGCATGTTCGAGATCAGCTGCCTGGTGACGCCGGTGTTTTTGGGTATGACCTTCGGCGCGCTGCTTCACGGCGACCTGCAAACGCTGGAAGGCAGCCCCGGCGCATCGTTCTCGGAGCTGTACATCCACCCGTGGCTGCAGCCTTTCCCGCTGCTCACCGGCTTCTTTTTCAGTGCATTGTGCGTATTCCTGGCCGCTACATTCCTCATCGGCGAGGCGGAAGCACAGGAAAAGCGGATGTATATGCGGAAAGCAGCGATGGCCGTCGCAGCAGTAGTGGTGATCGGTTTTGCCACGCTGCTGACCGGCTATCTACAGGGCAATGAATTCACGGCGGAATTCATCGCCAACCCGCTTGCCACCGGGGCGGTTGCGCTGTCGGGCGTGCTGCTGTACCCGCTGTGGCAAGCCATCCGCGCCGGGCGCGTCATCGCGTGCCGCTTCCTGGCAGGGTCCCAGGTGCTCCTCATCCTGCTTGCCGCGATCGGCCCGCACTTTCCCGACCTGATCATCACCCGGCATGGCGCGATCAGCCTGCTGGCAGATCCTGCCGGCGAAAACGTGATCCGGGTGCTGGGCATCAGCCTGATCATCGGCGGGCTGGTCATTATCCCCGGCCTCATACACCTGCTGAAGTCTTTCCGGATGATCAAGTTCCTGGAAGAGCGCGAATAGCCGCGGGTAATCCGGCTTACCGGGCCGCAAGGTATTCATCCAGGTTTTCGAGCGCTGCCGTAAAGCCTTCCCTGATGCCCATTTTAATCATCAATTCCAAATCTGCAAGGCTATCCTGCTGCAGCGTAATGTTCACAATGGTGGCGCCGTCATTTTCCACAAAGACATTCGTCCAGAACGAGCGCGGCTTTCCCGAATTTTCGTTCCCGTCTTCGTCGCAAAATGCATCGAGCCACGAAATGGATCGCTGCGTTTCGATCTGCTTGTAATCGGCTTTGCACCACTGTTTTTCGTCTTTGGGACTGACCATCGCATACAGCCACCGTCCGCCTTCCTTCAAATCCAGGGATTTTGTTTCTGCCCGGTAAGGCTTCGGCGCCCACCATTGATCGAGAATGTCGGCTTCCGTCCAGGCAGCCCAGACCAGGTCTACAGGCGCGTTGAAAGACCGCTCTACTTTGATTTGGTTGTTCTCCTTGTCTACAAGGAAGTTGAATAAAACGGATTTGCTCATTTTCTGTTGCGTTTAAGTTGTTCCAGGACGACATCAAGCTGGTCGAAACGTTTCGACATGAGCTTTTTAAACTCCTCCAGCCAGGCTTCGATATCGTTCATTTTATCAGCCTTCAGATGATAGTGTATTTCCCTACCCTGCTGCTCCTGCGTGAGGATTTCGCACTCGGCCAAAATGCGGATATGCTTGGATATCGCCTGGCGACTGCTGTTGAAATGCTCGGCGATGGCATTGGGTGTCATCGCGCCGACAGCCAGGAGCATAATAATGGCCCGTCGTGTCGGGTCGGCTATGGCTTGAAAAACATCTCGTCTTGTCTTCACGGTTTGTCTATTTGCTACTATATGATTGCAAATATACGCGCAATTATACGGTTGCGCAAATTTTCTTTCAATATACAGAGACCGCACTTACCTTTGCTCGAAACAAAAGAACTGAGATGGCTGTTCTCTACCTGACCGGTCTTGCCTTTGCCTGTTTCCTGGCGCTGCTCCTGTTTTTCAAGAGCGGCAGATCGCAGGCAGATCATATCCTGCTGGGATGGATGGTATTGATTGCCGTGCATATCCTGCTTTCTCACGGTCTTTTCTCAGGCTGGGCGCTGGAATATCCGCATATGCTGGGCCTGACATTCCCCCTGCCCCTGCTGCACGGCGTGCTCTTGTACAGCTACACCCGTTCGGTAACGGGAGAACGGGCAATACGGCCGGGCTTCATCGGCCTGCAGCTGCTTCCCGCGATCGTCGTGGTGCTGCTCGCATTACCTTTTTACGTGTTGCCGGAAGCCGAAAAAGCCAGGGTGTTCCGGAGCGGCGGGAAGGGATTTGAGTGGTTCGGGGATGTCTCGGTACTGCTGATTGTAACATCTGGTCTGCTATATTCAGCTTTGAGCATCAAAACCATACGCAGGCATCGCGCGCGCCTGGTGCAGCAATTTTCCAACAACGACCGCAAATTACTCCGCTGGCTCGAAAGCATGAGCATAGCCCTCGGGCTGATCTGGCTGAGCGTATTATTCGCCGACGACCGGGTGGTCTTTGCTGGGGTTTCCTTTTTTGTCATGTTTACCGGCTTTATGGGGATCAACCAGGTACCGGTTTTTTATTCCGAACTGCAGCACCAGCCGCCTGTTCCTGCAGCCGGACTTTACACCGGGCAAGCCGGCGTAGTACCGGTACCTGAAACAGCTGCCGGAACCCGCGGCGATACAGGCGTTGCGACAGTTAGATCCATATCCGCGGCGGTGCCCGGCGAGGTACAGGCGGCCTCTCTCGAGAGGCTGGAGACCGTTATGAAAAAGGTAGGCTTCCTGATGGAAAAGGTAGCGCTGTACGAAGAGCCGGAGCTCACGCTGGGCGAGCTGGCGGCGAAGGCGGGCGTATCGGCCAATGTGCTTTCGCAGGCGATCAATACCGTTGCAGGAAAGACATTTTATCAATATGTGAACGACTACCGGATCGAGGCATTTATACAAGCCGCTTCCCTTCCGGAAAACCGGAAATATACCCTGATCGCGCTGGCGTATGCCTGCGGCTTCCATTCGAAAACGACCTTTCATAAATACTTCAGGCTGAAAACCGGCAAAACTCCTACGGATTACTTCAATTCATAGAATCCTTATTATCAGCAGCATTATCCCGATCCTTTCGTAAAAACAGGTTCGCCTGTACCCAGCCGAACGCCCGGCCGGCGGCGGCATTTCATCTTTGCACAAAAACAAACAAGATGAAACATTTGCTTTATTGGACCGGTATCCCGCTTATGCTGCTTTCCTGCGGGACCGAAATGACGGAGCCCGGCAGGCTGGTCCCCCTGACGGTAGCCGAAGACCCCGCTCTTCCGTCGGCTTTTATCAACGGCACCCGGCTGCATACGGAGGCATTCGGCAATCCTGACGACCCGCTGCTGGTGGTGATACACGGCGGCCCCGGCGGCGACTACCGCTCCATGTCGGGCGCAAAGGCCTTTTCCGGCCACGGATTTTATGTTGTCTTTTACGACCAGCGCGGCTCCGGCCTTTCGAAAAGGGAACCGGAAAGCCAGTACGCCGGGGAAAACGCCGTCCGTCTTTTTATCGACGATCTTCACGCCGTGATCGGGCACTACAGGCGTTCCGAAAACCAGAAAGTTTTCCTGCTGGGACATTCCTGGGGCGCCATGCTTGCTACCGGCTATATCAACCTTTATCCTTCACAGGTGGCGGGCGCGGTGCTGGCGGAGCCGGGCGGGCTTACATGGCGGCAAACTTCGGAATACCTCAGCCGCTCCAATAAGGTAAGGTTTTTTACCGAAGCGCTGAACGATGCGGTGTTCGCCGAGCAGATAATAGCCGGCAGGCCGGAACACGAAGTGCTGGACTATAAGGCCGCGTTTTTCACCAATTATGAGAATGCGCCGGGCAATGTGATCGGCAACCCCGGGCACTACCCCTCCTGGAGGTCGGGAGCGGTGGCTTTCCGGGCGCTGATCGCCAATGCAGAGCAATACGGGTTCGATTTTACGACCAACCTGCGGGCATTTACACGCGAAGTATTGTTCCTGTACAGCGAGAACAACCGGGCCTACGGCGCTTCCTGGGCGGCGACCGTTTCGGCGCCATATCCCGGCGCACGCCTGGAAGAAGTGGCCGGCTGCGGTCACGAGGTCCTTTATTTCGGCTGGGATGATTTCTTTCCCCGGGCGCTGCGATATCTAAACGAAATGAAATGACCACGAAAAATATTGCATTGCCACTATTGCTGCTTATCCTGGCGATCGGGCCTGCTCCCGGACAGGACGTCAACTGGGCCTCCGGCGCCCGGGATAAAAACCTGCTTTCTGCCAGCTTCGGAGCCGATTACAGCTCTTACTACGGCATATCCTACGGCCGGCTTCTGCAGATCGGGAAGAAATCTCTTGTAGCGGGTACCGTGTTTACGCTTCCGTTCGGAAGCGACCTGACCGACGACTGGCGTCTCCTGACCTCGGTGCAGACGGAGCTGCTGCGCCACGGCGGCTTTGCACTGACCCTCAAACCAGCTCTTGTCCTGAGGCGGTACGAATCCCCGATGGCTGCCCTGTTCAATGTCGGCGCCGACGTCTCGGCACTCTACGGCTACCAGAAGCCCGGATGGGGAGCAGCCGCCTTGCTCAGCTACGATCGCAGCATATCCGCCCGGATTACGCACCGCCTGCAGAAAGACGATTACCCGGCGGTCCGCGACGGCTGGTATCATACCAGGAGCGGTAACTTCAGGTTTGGCGCCAGGTTAAATTACACCCGCAGAAGCTGGGGTATGTTCCTCATTATCGGCAAGCATTACGGGCAGAATTTCAGGGACAACCCGACGTTCCCTTTTTTTGCAGAGCTGACCTTGCAGAAACGCTTCTGATACCGGCAGGCAGGCTTTTGTGCATTCCGATAAAGATTTTTTTGACTGCCGGCTGGTATCGGAAGGAATATTAGAACCGGTAAAATCCTCAGATCCGGTATTCAAAGAGTGCGGTATCCGGCGTTATAAATTCATAAATGAAAGACCGGCCCCGGATCTGAGGCTCCTTACCCGTATACAGCTCTTTCACCCGCTTTATTTCTTTAGGAAAAGTAATCTCTTTCAGCCCTCCTTCGGCCATATGGACGGCCAGCAGACGATCATTGGCATATACAGGCGATTCCTGGTCGGTGTAAATATTGACACCGGCCTCTTTCGCAATCTGCCGGAGTACGGCCGGCGTGGCTGTCCTGTAATCATGTATGTACACCGACGTCCATTCGTTATAGCGCACTTTGTTTACGCCAGGTGCTCCGAAAGCAGTACCGGTAATGTCTTTAACCCTGTCAATATCCAGGTTGCTCCCGTCGCTGATCCCGGGAGCATAAGCGAAAATGGCCGTCCTTTGTCTCTTAAAGACGTGCTTTTTCAAAAATGAAAGACGCTCCCCGGAAATAAAGAAGGATCCGGGAAAAATAATTACCTTATACTGTTCGGGAGAAATTTTATCCAGATCATTGAATGAGAACACTTCAAACGGAGCTCCAATGCGGTTCAGCTTGTTCCGCATTTTTACATAGATTTCTTCGGTCAGCTCGCTCCGGTCGTTTATAAACCGGGCGCTCTGAGGATCGGCAATGAGCGCGATCTCTGCTATTCCCCGCGCAGGGATACCCGAATATTTATCCCACAACGCTTTGCTCTGCCTGACGACGTCCATGGTGTCACGTGTAGAAAATACCCCGCCAAACATGTCGAAACACCAAAGAGAAGAACGGTTGACGATAGCCAGGGAGAATTCGCGCTTCAGCCCTGCCGCAGACTCGCGCTGATCTTTCCAGGCTGCAATGGGATTATAGGTAATAAAGTCGCTAATATTATAGTTATAAGTATGCGTACGGTGATCTATTTCATGGAGAAACCCTTTCCCGTTCAAAACGCGGGTTCCGTTCGGGACCATAAAGCCGCTTCCCCCACCCATAAGACGGTCTGTATAGGTTCCGGGGCTTATAAAAAAATCGATGGACGATGAAGCAAACAACCGTTCGTATTCCAGATGCCCGGCCCAGATCAACCGGTTTTTGGCCAGCTCAAGCATATAGCCAAAGAAAACGCCGATCTGTGTTTTGGAGGAAATGTCTCTTCGCACGTTTTCCGCAAACCCGAGCACTATATCGACGATCACATCCCCCGAAAACTGCGCATAGTCAATAATGTCCTGTTCTTTTTCAGGATCTCTTATGAAGCCTTCGAAGGCGGCATCATAAATGCGGTTGATCGAAGGGACTTCTGTTATTCTCTTTCCTTTTTCTTTCAACCATGATTTCCATAGCTCCGACTTCGCCCGGCCGGTCGTAGCCTGTCCTAAATCCAGCCACTCGGAGGTGGCCCCGCAGGATAAAAGATAGGCTTTAATACGGCTTCCGTACCGGCTTTCCAGGTGACGGACAATTTGATTCAGATAATTCGTGGTTTCTTTCTTCCATTGCGGATTGGCGCATGTTGCGCTAAGCGCCTCATAGCTGTCCCCTTCTCCGGGATACCGGTGCGAAAAATACTTTTCAAGCCAGATCGGGCTATTGAGATCAATCATGGCGATGAATTCCGCCCGCGGGTTGAGGACAATGACATCATCGAACTGTTTGTTCAGCGAGTCAAAATCATACCGGTTGAACCACCTCCAGACCGGCGGATATTTAGAATATGGCTCCCCCAGCGAGTTATAGGTATTGGCCGGGAAAATACAATAAGTATTCACACCACTGGCGCCAAAACGCTTCATAGCCTCAAACTCAGGCCAGAAAGACCGGTAAGCAAACAAGCTCTCCCGCTTCTTTTCCTCATCCGGAAATAAAAACGCCGCCGCATCCGTAAGAACGTTCTCGCCCGGTAAGGGCTGGACGGCCGCGAGCGAAGAAGCCATGTATCTCATAGAATCCCTTCGCGATATTTTCGTTTCATTCAACTTCATGATGCATAAGTTTTTGAATTGTGTATTGAACGGGCGAAATCCTCTCCCCATGAGGATTTTGAACTTGCCGCAGTTCTTCCAGGCTCTCATGCAGCCTGTAGCAGGCATCTTCATAGCTGCGGTTCGTAATTTCAGCAATAAGCCTAATACCCCGGTCTTTCAGCTTTTTGTTAGACACTTCTACCCAGCTCATCCAGTTGCTGGTCACGCGTCCCATAAGGACCATTGTCCCTGTAGAGATGGTATTCAGCACCAGCTTCACGGCCATGTGCTCCATGATACGCAACGGAGAGCGGCGGGGCGAGCAGTTCATCACAAATCCTTCGCGCGCTATTTCCTGCCTGCTTCCCAGGTACAGGACCGTGCTCCTCTGATAAACGGATGCCCGGGCCTGAAATGCTTTTTGAAAAGCGCCGTAATGCCCGTTTTCTATGTCCTTGTCTGCCAGGATGCCCACTGCCAGATTGGGAAGGCGCCCGTACCGGGCAGGATCCGGCTCACTGCCGATTGTAAACCTGACGATCTCCCGGTCATTCAATTTCGGCGGGTTTGCAGCTATGGTTTCGGAAGCCCCTAAAGCCAGATACCGGTTTTGATCCCAATCGAGGCAGCGTGGAGACCTTCCCAGGGTATGCTTCCAGGCCTCTGCGGTAGGAAACAGCGGATTTTTCACAAATGCCCAGGAAACGGGCGATTGAAAATCATCGTTTTTCCTGAATGGCGGGATCATGAAGGTAGGCGCCCGTTCGGTAGTATCTGTAAAAATATCAAGCAGGTACTCGTTGCCGAAATACGTAACCAGCCCTCCTTGCTCGTAGATGGATTTCTCCAGCAAAATATAAGAGGCCAGCGTCTCCCGGTTTGACGCCGAATCCAAGCTTTCCAGCAGATCGGCAAAGGCTTCTGAATAGTCGATCCCGGCAATTCCCAGGGCCTCTATCTCCTGCTCCGGAAGAAGCGACTTCAGGCAATTGATCAGGATCTGCTCCATTGCAGCTCCCGCTATCAGCTGCTCCGAAGTAGTGGCCTGCAGCCTGGTAGAGCCTGCAAGGCCCATAGGCCCGCAATACAGGTCGAGGCAGGTAACGGCGGGATCTTCAATAGCGCGCCGGGACCGTTCAATATATGCGGCCAGCAAATCGGCAGGGTTGTTGAAAAGCAGGAAAACGTTTGCCTGCCGTTCGACCGATTCCGATACCGTCCCCAGAACCGATGAAGTTTCGCCCCCTTCGGTGATCGCCACCAGGACGTCGCCCCTGCCTATGTTCAGCTCCTTTACCTGCTGCCTGCCGAAGGATGCATAGTCTTCAAAAAATTCTACCGACCGGATCAGCGCATAGTCTCCTCCGGTCATGATGCTGAAAACTCGATCCTCCAGGAACCGCAGCTTTTCATAAATACCCTGGTTTTCCGCCTGTAAATCACGGAAATAACGCCTCCACATGGATTCGAGCAGAATACTGAGCCTGCCTGTGGCCCCGCATCCCGAAAAGACGATCCGCTTACCGGCCAGTACCGCTTTTGTTCCCGTATCCACCAGCGCGGCAAATTCTTTACCGGCCAGTACGCTGCGCGCCATTAAAAGCACGTCCTGGTCGACGCGCATCAATAATCCGACCCCTTCGCTCACATTCCGCCTGAACACTTTATCCAGCTCTTTCGTCTTAGGATTGGATTGTTCGGTAGGCAGGAAACCCAGGTGAAATTGCTTCTCGTTAACCAGGAATTCTTTTGCTTCCCGGTGTGCTGAAGATAAACTCATTGTAAATGATGAATTAAAAAGAAGAGCGGGCGGCTATAACCTTTTCCCTGTCTCTTCCGATGAAAAAAACAAACGTGATCAGAATAAAAACAGAGCCGGCAACATAGGCTACCGACATCCACGAAAGCCCGGCCGCCAAGCCGAAAGTCGATTTGAAATAACCCAGGACCAAAGGGGAGAGCGATCCGGCTGAAAAGACAAAAAGGTAAATCACCCCGATGACCGAAGCATGGAAGCGCGGCGGGATCACTTCATACAGGGAAGTGATGAAATTAGCTTCATACAAACCCCGGAAGAAACCGAATGCCGCCAGGCAGGCGTAGGTCGGAGAGAGCCCGGAAGACCTGGTCATCATGAAAATAAAAGGGGCGCCGAGCAGCATCGCCGTCGCCTGGATAATAAGCCGGCTGTTCTGCGACTTCAGGGCCATCCTGTCTGAAAATGTACCACCCAGCAGTATTCCTGCAAAGGCAAACGCGTGGTGGTAAAACATGGAGGAAAAGCCGGCTTCGGCAATAGATTGTCCGAAATGCTCATGCATATAGGTGGGCATCCAGGTCAGGAAACCGACATTTACGTATACAAGGCACAAAAAAGCGCCGCCCAGCAGCATAGCGGAAGGTGTCCTGAACAGCAGCGAAGCCGCCTCCCTGACAAACTTCATCATTTCAGCTCCCGACCCCATCGAGGGTACAGCTTCAGAAGGCTTAAGCCTGTAATAAAGTATCACTCCCAGTATCACGCCTATAATCCCAAATATGAAAAAGGCGTAGCGCCAGCCATACGCCTCTCCTATCACTCCTCCCAGGACCCCGCTCAGGATGATACCCGTATACAAAGCGGTTTGGTGAATGGAGATAGCCAGCGCACGCGTTTTGACGTGGCGCTCGCTGATAAAAGCGTTGGCGGCAGGCGCATAAAACGCTTCACCGCCACCCACGCCTACGCAGCGAAAGAGAATCAAATGCCATAGCGCGCTGCTGACACCGGTAAAAACGGTTGCGGCGCTCCATACCACGATGCTGGCGATAATAATAGACTTGCGCTGGTAAAGGTCTCCTATAAACCCGGCTACCGGGATACACAACCCGACGCAAAGCGTGAACACGGTGGCGATAAGACCAAGCTCGACATCGCTTAGCTGCATATCGACCTTTATCAGTGGTAAAAGCACATTAAAGATCTGGCGGTCGGCCTGGTTGAAAAAATGGACAAGCCACAGCCAGATAACCAGCTCCCATTTATAAGGAATGTTCTTCATAAGCAATATCAGCAATAAACTGTACTATAAAACATGCAAAAGTCTCACTCAATACGGATCAAAAACCAACATCCTGATCGCATTGGGAGATAAATAATCATTTTCAGTATCAGGAATATCTCCCGGCTTAAAGGAGGCCTTTATCCGGTATCCTCTGACAGTAATTTCCGGTATTGCGACTTTTTCGTCCCCTTTGTTCCATACAATCACCGCTACAGAGTTATCCATATTATGTTTATACCCCTTTATTACAATATCCTTAGCCGGCTGCTTAACCTGGATCCCTTCGTCGTCTATAAACCGGCCATGGTTCAGATACTGCTTATGCGTTTTTACAAATTCAAAAGCCTCCTTTACATACTTCTGAGTCTGATCCCTGTCTATTTGCTTTAACTTGTTTATATCCGGTGGACCTGTCACGTTTTCATAGTCATGCTCGGTTACGGCGCCTCCGAGCAAAAATTTTCTATCGCCGCTATAACGCGTCATGATCTCATTTTTCAACCCGTACACAACATTATAATTAGCCTCATAGCGATCCAGTATCGGGTTGGAGTTGCTGACAATTCCCAGAACCTCAGGGAAGGTAAACTTAAAAAGTTCCGGGAAAGCGGATGGTTCGTGAATGGAATACAAAACTCCCTGAAACATATTCACATATGGGAGCATGGTATCGTTGATCCCTTCTGTTATGATAACCTGGAATTTTTCGTCCAATCCCGTCATATAGTTTCTGAGATTCCTCATCAATTCAATCCGTCCTTTGGAGTAGGCTTCAGCAGGGTGGCTATGGCGATGGTGCTTTGCGTAACACTGCACGATATTCGGATCTACCTGCGATACCTGATCGACATAAAACACATCTGCTCCGAGCATATAAGAATCTTTCGCCAGCTCAAATATTTTGCGCTGCCATTCCGCTGATCCCGGACAGCACGCGGCAAAAACAACGGGAGATATATTTTCGTACTTCTTCCATACTTCAATGTAAGGCTTCCCGCGCTGATCCAGCATAATAGCGTCCATCCCGCTATAGGAATAATAGTCCGTCGATACATCGATTATTTTCCCGTTTATATAAGTGACGACTTTGAAATTATTTTCCTTTGCCCGCTTTACAGCCTTTCCGGCCATCCCGGCGCCACCGAGCAGAGGGTCCGGCATATAGTTCGGATAAAAGCGGTCATGCCCCCCTACTCCTCTTCCCCAAAGACCGATCAGATCAAAGCCGGCCTTCTCTCCGATATGCATGATGGTATCTATTTCAGAAAAAGGATATATCACTTCACCATTCTGCTGCTTCAGAATATTCAACATAAGCCCCGGCGAT
>MEDT01000010.1 GCA_001724175.1 Cytophagaceae bacterium SCN 52-12
TGTCCCCGGCGCGCTCAACCTGCCCTTCCTCGCCTTCGTCCTGACAATGATCGCTCCCGATGACAGGTCGCCGTATTCTACGGAAGGAACGCCCCTGATCACCTCAACCGAAGCTATGTTATCTGCCGTAATGGCCCTCAGGTCGACGCCGGCCCCGCTCGAGGTAGAAAACCCGGCTCCGCCCCCTGCGGTCGCCGTATTGATGGCCTGCAGGTTCGCATTATTGGAAAGGGTAGCGCCGTTCATGATCACAGCTGTTCCCATCGAACCGAAATTACTGCTTTCATACTGCCTCAGAGAAGCCCGGGCGGTATTGGAAAAGCCCGGGTTGGTAACCAGGTTCCCCGGCACCAGTTGCAGCACTTCCTGCAGGCTGGTGGCCTGTAAATGCTCGATCGCCTTGCGGTTGATGTTGGTGCCCGTTACACCGTTGGCATTCTGCTCCTTGCCGATCACTACGAATTCCTGCAGCTCTATCGAGTTTCCCTTCAGGCTGATCATGATCGAATCCGCCAGGCTGACGGATGCGGAGTAAGGGAAATAGTCGCTATGCTCCGCTTCCAGGATAGCTCTCCTGAGCGGAACGCCATGAAAAACAAAGACCCCGTTTTCATCTGTCCTCGTGTCCAGCCCCAGCGCCGGAAGCGAGACCTTCACGGCTGGGATACCGCTCCCGGTACTGCGGTCTGTAACTTTTCCAAGAACGCTGATGGTATCGGCGGCCGGTGCGCCGACGTTGCTCCCGTTCCCGGCAAAGAGGGTTTTACCGGACAGGAAAAGCAGAAACACAATCCCGAAAAATCTTTTTACACGCATAGAGGTCGTAGCACAAGCAACTCAACAGCATGCAAAGGTAGGATCTTGTTTTTAATTATTCTAATTATAATAAAACTAATGAACAATTATCAGGCGCTATGCAGTACCTTCAAAATACTGAACGATCTGCGTTCTTTTTCTCCTGGAAACCGGTATGGACACGCCGTTGCTCAGCCATATCAGTCCTTCCTTATCAAACCGGGTAACGTAGCTCATGTTAAGCAGGTGCGATTTGTGGACCCGTACAAAATCATGATCGGCTAAAATCTCTTCAAAATCCTTCAGCGTGCGCGACACCAGCAATTCCTTTCCGCTCACGAGGTAGAACCGGGTATAGTTGTCATTCCCCTCGCACCGTATAATATCCCTGGGCGGGAAAAAATAGTATCCTTCCATAGTGCTCAACGCGATCCTGAAGGCCGAGGGATCTTTTTGGTGCAGGTTGCTCATCAGGTTGCTCACCAGCACTTCTTTAGGAGCGGTTTTGCTTCCCCGGAGCGCTATATGGCGGTAAACGGCATTCTGAAGATCGGCAATATCTATCGGCTTCAGCAGGTAGTCCAGGGCGCTGAACCGGATAGCCTTGATAGCATACCGGTCATATGCCGTAGTGAAAATAACATCAAAATCCCAGCTGCCCAGCTGGTTCAGCAGGTCAAACCCGTTAAGGTGAGGCATTTCTATATCCAGCATGATCAGGTCGGGCCGAAAACCGGCTATAGCCTCAAAAGCCCCGGCCGGGTGGTTGCATACGCTGATTTCCTTTTCGCCGGCAATATGTTTTTCTATCAGCAGCCTCAGCACATTGGATGCTGCGGCTTCATCATCTATGATAAGTATCCTGGTCATGGTTACTGTTTTCATTGAAAACAATGGTTATTTCAACAAGTGTCCCGGCTACATGGCCGTCGTCGTCCAGCCGGTCGCTGATGCTGATGTCGCCGCTGCATTCGCCTGCTGCCTTTAGTATCTCCAGTCGTTCCCGGGTCGCCGGGATACCCTTCGACCCGGACTGATGAGCGCCCAGCTTTCTCATTTTGATCAGCTGCGCCTTTTCCCTGCCGATGCCGTTGTCGGATATCGCGCAGGTGAGCCGGTTCTCTTTTTCCGAAAAAGTAACTTCCAGCTCTTTGACACCCTCTTTTTGCAGCAGTCCGTGCCAGATCGCATTTTCTACAAAAGGCTGCAACAGGAGCGACGGAAAGGATATGCTGTCGGCATCGATCGCTTCCGGCAGCCGGATGCTGTAGCGGAACAGGTGCCTGAAGCGCAGCGATTCCAGTTCAATGTAGAGCCGGGTGATCTCAATTTCCGCGCGCAGCGGGTGGAAGTTTTTTTCGGAAGCCTCCAGCACCATGCGCATGAGCTTTGAAAACCTGGACAGGTACTCGCAGGATGCCGTATAATTTTCTGTCATCACCAGCTCCTGGATAGCGTTGAGGCTGTTGAAAATGAAATGCGGGTTCATTTGCGCACGCAGCGCTTTTGTTTCCAGCTCGGCTTTCATCCTTTGCAGGCGGCGTCGCTGCTGCTGCTGGCGATAGTAGTAAAAAGCGCCGAGCAGCACCAGGGAAACAATGCCGCCGGAAATATAAAACAGCTTCAGCCTCCGGGCAGCCGTTAGCTGTAATTGCTGGATACGGTTGTCCTTTTGCAGCAGCGCTATCTGCTGGCTTTTTTTAAATGCCTGGTATTTGGCATCCATTTCCGCTACGGTTTGCCGCTGCTGCGCGCTTGTTATCGAATCGGCGTACGCGTGGAACAGGTTGCTGTACTGCAGCGCCCGTTCATAATCCTTTTCCTGTGTATATATTTCGTACAATGACCGGTAAACGGAAGCCAGCGCGGCTTTACTATTTATTTTTTTGGCAAGCTCGGCGGCGGCAAACAGGGTATCCTGAGCGATACGCCATTGCCTTTGCCGGGCGAAGCTCTCCGCCAGCGCTACCCGGCCGTCGACCACCAGCTGGGGCTCATTGCTCTCCCGGGCCGATCGCAGGCTTTGCGCCAGGTAGCTCTCCCCTTCTTTTACCCTGCCCCGCTTTACCAGCAAAGCCCCGTATTTTCTCCCGGCGATTACATAAAATCTCCTGAAGTACCAGCTCTCTTCAACATGCTGCAAGGCGGTCCGGTAATACTTCATCGCAGAGTCGGGCTGCCCCAGCATCTCGAAACAATCACCCATGCTGATAAATAAGCCCGGATTATGCGCCCTCCTTTGCGGAGAAAGGGATGCTTCGCGCTCCTTCAGGTAGTCCAGGCTTTTGACATAGTCCTTTTGCCTGAAGAAATAGTCGGAAAAGTTATCCAGCAGCTGCGCGTACAGGAAAGACAGCTTCTTTACCGCTTTGGAAACGGTATCCCGGCCGTATTGTTCTTTCAGGGAGGTATAAATGTCCAAAGCGCTGTTGTAGCATTGAAGGGCCGTGTCATCATCCCCTTTTTGTTCGTAAGCATACCCGATCTCCATCTGCGTTTCTAGCGTAATGACTTCGTCACCAAGCTCTTTGGCCAGCAGAAGCCTTTGCCGGGAGGTAGCAATTACGGAGTCGTACCGGGACTGTGTGGTAAACCAGCCTGATTTTTTACCCAATGCAAACATCAGGATGCGCTTGTCTCCCGAACGGTAGGCGTGCTTTAACAGCAGTTGCAGATAATAAGCAACGCTGTCCCTGTCAGGCGGCTTCCTGTAATGATAATACAGCTCGAGATTGCTGTACAGCTTCACCAGCATGGTGTCATTATGATGGGCTTCAGCTAAGGCGATCCCCTGCCGGCAGGGCACGATGCCCGTTTCAAAACGCCCCGCCACCATATTGCTGTTAGACAGCTTATATAAGCTATCCATCTGCTGCGCTGCGGCTGTTTCCGTATTTGCATCAGGGGAGGGTTTGGGCTTACAGGCATACAGGAGCCACAGGCCCGTTGTGAGGCAGGCTACGGTTTTTACCCATGCACCTGTACAAAATGATCCTTTCATAAGGACACACCATCTTATCTGCACAAAATTAGGCTATTGGCGCTACATCCTGCTACCGTTTCCTCATTACGTAGCACCGTTTGCTCATTCACCGCCGGATATGCACCGTTCCCAAAATAGCAGCTGCCGTTTCCTTTTTAGGCTTTGTACCGGGCGCATCCTATCGGTAGCTTTAGATTCATTACCGGTTGATGAGGCATTTTGCTACACAAACCGGCTCGTCATATCACTCAACATTGATAAAATGAAGGCTTTACAATTGCTGATCATACTGCTGCACCTTGCGGTTTTGTACGCCTGTAAAAAAGGCGATGACCCCGGCATCCAGCCTTCACGCTGCAAGCTGGCTTCGCTGTTGGTTTACCCGGCCGGGCAGGCACAGCAAACCGTGAGTTTTCAATACGATCATGAGGGGCGGGTAAAGTTCATTAACCAGGATGGCACCCTCTATGAATACATCTACCAGGGCGATGCCTTTACGAGGGTGCAGCCCCGCAGCAGTGGCTGGGTTACGCGCTCGTATATACAGTTGAACGCCGAAGGCCGCCCGTCAATAAGAAAAGATACGATTTACAACAACCAGCACATCAACAGCACGGGCGCTATCACTTATGAATATAACAGCCGGGGCGAGCTGGAAAAAGGCACCAGCAACAGTTCATTACTACCTAACCTCAGCATAACCTGGCAAAACGGCAACATGGTAAGCATCACGGAAGGCAATACAACAATGCTTCTTGATTACCATACCGATAAGCCCAACCAGGATCTTTCTATTATGGGTTTAAAATTTTTGATGGAGTTTGGGGCTTATACCCCCAAAAGCAAAAACCTTTTAAAGTCAGTATCCTCGGGCGGGCAGCAGATAAATTTCAATTATGAATTTGATGATGAAGGCAAAATAAAAGCCACTACCTGGACGGTTGCCGGGAACCCCACACCGGTAGCGACATGGCAGCAGGTATGGGATTGCGATTAGCTATTGTTCCCGGCAATCGCATACGCCCCCTCCTGCCAAGGCTCCATTGATACCGGTCTCAACGTAGTACTTACGGCCGACGGTTATTTCCGCTTCTACGGGCACAAGCCCTGCTTCCTGCGCCCCGTCTCCCACCTCGATTTGCTTCATCACCTTCCCGGATACTTTCATGCGGATCCGTTGACCGGAATTTTCCACGACGGTAATTGTCAGATCACCTTTATTATGACCGTCATTCCGGTCAAAACCATATAGAGGGAATAAAGAGCTACCGGGTGTAGCGAATGACGTTGCACCGAAAAATTCTACGGGATAGGTTCCTTCGGCCAATTTCGTGCTGAAGCTGTGGCCGTGTACTATGGCATCCAGCACGGCTTCATTCTTTGTGTTTTTCTTTGCCTGGGCTATCCTGATCCCAAAACCCTCGTCTGCGGAGCTTTCAGCGGCCATTGACGTGGTGATCACGATCTTGTCCTGGCCGAACCGGTTCGGGAGCGTAGTCTCGCCATCTATCGTAACCTTGTACGAGCATTCGGAAGCGCCTCCCGGACCAGGGCTTTCTTTGGTGGAGCACGAAGCCAGGGCAGCCGCCACGAGATACAGTCCCAGTGTATTTTTAATTGCTTTCATCTGTATAAAAAGGTTATCAGCTTTCAGCAGTCAGCGCTCAGCCCTTATTCATCGACGGTTTGCGGGCAAACGAGCCGATAGCTGATCTCTGATTGCTCATGGCTATTTCATGTTAGCAGAACCGGCGCCGGTCGCCGGCGCTCCCTGTATCGGGTGAAGCAAAGTTAGGGCGGCCATATTCCCTGCAATACCCCCAAAAGGGGGTTTTTATCAGGCAGGGATACCTCCTACCTTTGTACAAACAGGTAGGATAAACCCGGTAACTAAAAAGGATGGTGAAAATACTTATGGTCATGATGCTGACCTGGCTGCCGCTGATCAGCCCCGGACAGCCGGCCGATTCGCTGGAAAGGGTATTGGCCGGGAAAAACATCAGTTTGAAAGAGCGGATGAACCTGCACAGGGAACTCGCTCTGCTGTATATCAATAAAAATACGTCGCGTTCCATTTCGCTGGCTAACGAGGGCATTCGTATGGCTCGCGAAATGAAGGATGCCGCTGCAGAAGCTTCGCTTTATTACAGCCTGGGGGCTGCCCATTACCGTAACGGAGCGTATGATTCCGCGGGTTTCAACCTGGACATGGCCCTTACCGCGGCGCGGAAGCTCAGCGAGGGCAACCTGGAAGCTTCCGTTTACGAAACTTACGGCAAGCTGTATCGAAAGCAGGGCCGGTATTCCGAAGCGCTGGACCATTACCTCAAGGCAGTGCGAATCTATGAGCAGACAGGTAATACGCAGGCGCTGGGCGCGGCCTGTGCGGGCATCGGCGGGGTGTACCAGCTTATGAAAAACTACGACCAGGCTTTGGCCTATTTAGAAGATGCGGAAAAGCTGGCCCTGCAAAGCAATGATAAAACGGGACTGGCACGGATATATATTTCTTTGAGCGGCATTTATTCAAGACAGGGAAAAGACAAGGACAAATGCCTGTACTATGCGAAGGAGGCCGCAAAGATCTGCCACGAGACCGGCGATTACTTTAATGAAAATGAAGCGCTGCAAACCATTGCGCATGTCTATTTCCTTCACGATGATTATGAAAACGCATGGAATTATGCCGTTCAGGCAGTACGCCAGGCAGATACGCTCGGGAATGCATCTCTTATGGCCTATTCACTCATTATTGTATCGAATGTTCAGTATCACCGGGGAGAATACGGCAAGGCAATAGAGGCGGCATACAATACTTTAAAAGCCGATTCGACAGATGTCAACCTGGCGATGAACGCATATGCCAACCTGGCGAAGGCATATGCGCGCACGGGCCGGCCGGATTCCACGGAATTCTATATGGAGCGTTACCACGAGGTATTGGCTGAATATTCGAATACGGAATACCAGAATTCCCTGTCCGGGCTTAAGGTAGAATACGAAGCTGAAAAGAAGGAGCTCAGGATCGAGGCTTTGGAAAAGCAGCGGCAATTACACACCTGGCTCGGTATCGCCGTCGCAATTCTCCTGCTGATCTCCCTTGCATTTGCCGTCATACGCTACCGCCTGGCGGTCAGCCGGAGGAAGCTTGCCGAGGAAGCCATGCAACGACTGGAACGGGAAAAGCAGCTGGTGGCGGTGCAGGCCGCATTAGACGGAGAGGCAGCCGAACGCGCCCGCCTGGCCAAAGACCTGCACGACGGACTGGGCAGCATGCTATCGGCGGTGAAGTTCAACCTGCCGCAGGTGGGCGGCAAAGCGGTGCCGGAGGCCGTGGATGTCTCCCGCTTTCAGACTGCACTGGGTATGCTCGACGAATCGATACAGGAGCTCCGCAGGGTGGCACACCACATGATGCCCGAATCGCTCCTGCGCTATGGCCTGAAAGTGTCCCTGTCTGACTTCTGTGCCTCCATTCCCATAGCCCGTTTCCATTATTTCGGGGATGAGGCCCGTTTGCCCGGGAAGCTGGAGACCATGGTATACCGCTGCATCCATGAGCTGGTGAACAACGCGCTGAGACATGCCGGGGCCGCACAGATCAACGTACAGCTGGTGCAGGAGGACAACCGCCTTTCCTTCACCGTGCAGGACAACGGCCGGGGCTTTGACCCCGGCACGGTAAAGGAAGGGATGGGCCTTCAAAACGTTCGCCAGCGGGTGGCTGCTTTCCCCGGCAAGCTCGACATCTATTCCTCCGCACAGGGAACTGAAATACACGTAGAGCTCGAATTGACAAAAACAGGATCGCATGATCAGGGTAGCCATTGTTGACGACCATAAGATCCTGACCGATGGGTTGCAGGCCCTGATCTCCGGATCAGGACTTGCCGTCGTGACAGGGATAGCGCACAGCGCTTCGGAATGCAGGGCTTCGATCGGCTTCTGGCGCCCGGAAGTGCTGCTGCTGGATGTGGGCCTGCCCGATATCAGCGGGGTGGACTTCTGTGCGGAAATAAAAAAACAACATCCGCAGATAGGGGTACTGGCATTGACCACGCACAATGAGTACAGCATCGTACGACAGATGCTGGACAACGGGGCTTCCGGCTACCTGGTCAAGAATGCGATGACCGAAGAGGTGCTGGCCGGGATACAGGCCGTAGCCGACGGCCGTACTTTCCTTTGCCATGAGATCAATATCATGATGAAGCGTCCGATAGAGACGCATATCTGGCTCAGCCAGCGCGAGCAGGAAGTGCTGAAGCTGGTCGCCGAAGGGCTGACCAACGGCGAAATCGCCGACCGGATCTTCCTGAGCCCCGAAACCATCAAGAGCTACCGGAAAAACCTGCTGCTGAAGCTGGGAGCGAAAAATACCGCGCTACTGGTCAGGATAGCGCTTGAGCGGAAGCTTATCTAGCGGAACACGATTCTAGCGGAACACGATCGCGTAGTCCCTCACTTCAGCCGCTCCGGCTCAATTTCCAGGTCAGTGCTGTTTCGCGGCAGCCGGAAAACATTGCCGTCATAGTCGGTAAAGAACAGGTGCGATTCCGATGGTTTCCGGCCATGCCCATCTGCCCAGATCCCGTAGAAATCCTTGTGCGCAAAGAACGGCCTGCGGACGTAGGTGTGATTCATTTCGCTGTTGCGGGTCAGCTGCTTTTCCAGCTTCCAGGATTTCCCGCCGTCTTTGCTCGCCCACATGGCCACTTCCCCACCGGGGTTATAAGCCTGCGGCCCGTCGATGGTAGGCCCTATCACCTTTATTTTTTTAGCGGATTCAAAGAAAACGGATCCCATGTCGTAGTTGCTGTCGGAAAATGTAACCGTATGATCCGCCCACTTCCCGTTATGAAAGCGGAAAAAATGCCACGGGCGGGGGCCGTTCCCGGGACCGGCTTCATATCCTTTGCTCGAGATGACCAGGATAGCCGGTTTCTGATCGGGGCTGAAGGCGACATCGAGCAGGTAGCAATTGAGGCCTTCGCTTACAAAGTCTTTGATCCGCGCGGGGTTATCGCGGGATGTCAGCGGCAGGCTTACCTTTTCGCCCTGGGCTGTTTGCCAGGTTTTCCCGAAGTCGGACGTTTCCAGGTAGTGCAGGTTGGTCCGGTAGTTGAGCCCTTTCCCTTCCGGGTGGAAATCGAAGGCCACGCCAATCTTCCCGTTTGATTCCGCGCTCACCTGGTAGTGCCCCTGCTCGATGCTGGCAATGACTTTCCATTCGTCCCAGTCTACCCCGTCGCGGCTCGTGTTATAGCCGATCACCCGCCTGTTCCGCTCGTCGTACTTGGTAAAAAGGGCAATAAACCCTTTTTCTTTCTGGTGATACACCTGGAAATACGAAAAATTATTGAAGGGCTTTTTCTCCCCGCCGACTATTTCGGTAGCATGGACCGTTTCAAATGACGCGATGTCATAGGGCTTTTTGCTTTTGCTGATATAGGAAGGCCTGGCGAGCCCGTGCGAGGTCGAGAAAATCCAGACATACCCCTCGTCGTCGATGGAGATCACGGGATTGTCGTGGGCATCTGTTGTTTTCTTATCGAGCAGGATCGTGGGATTGGCTACTTTTCCCGTGGCATGATCGAAATAGGAAACATTATGCAGCAGCGTGCTGTTGCTGTCGTCAGTTCCCCCAAAGCAGAAAAAAGTCTTGTTCGCCTCCTTCGAATAAATGGCAAAGGGCCTGTGGTTGGCCGGGTAAGTCCCGAGTCCGCCGCTGTATTTATACACATACTCGTCGTTGGAGGGCTGGTTCATATACCAGATCCCCTTAAAGCCATTGGCTTTTTGTATGATAAGCTCGGCTTCGGCATACCGGGCATCCGGATGGCGGCTTTGCTGGGGAAGGGCCTTGTGGCAAAACAGGCAAAGAAGCAGGAATATACTGATGGTTTTGGGTTTCATCCGAATAAAGTATGGTTAAATTGCTGAATGTTTCTTTATTCATCTCTTTGGTGAACCTGAGGTTTTTGTCAATGTTGTGCCCACCAGACGGGTATTTCGTAAATCGTGACATTGTTTATTTCCGAAGGGGTATTCGGGTTGCGGTTTACTTCCGCAACAGGGTAAGGCAGCCGCAGCGGCGTTCCCTGGGGGTTTTGCATTTCAGGGATACCTGTCCTCCTGTAATCATTAAATGCTTCCAGTGACTGGAACATCCAGAACGACAAATACTTCTGTTCAATGATATGTTCAAGCGCCAGCGCGTTTTCGCCCGGGAATACGGTAGCCTGCCGCGTATAGGCGCTTATCCCTTCGCTGCTTACGGACGCCCTGCGCATAGCCTCTTTCACCGCCTCTTCGTAAGCGGCATTCGCTGCGGCCCTGTTGCCTAAACGCAGGTTGGCCTCCGCCTCGATGAACTTCATTTCATCGTAGGTAATCATAGGCTGAGGAGCTTCGTCATACAACACGGTTTGGGTAGAAGGCGCAGAATAGATAGAATGCGTCAGATCAGACTGGGCCTGGCCACTGGGAGCGCCGACAAATTCCCCGTTGATCCTGGTAAACCACCGTTCGGCCCGGGGATCGGGCGCGGCGTTCCCGTCTGCCAGGCTTCTCATCAGATCGACGGTTGCCTTGCCCACCGCGAAGGTCTGCTCCCGCTTCTGCCAGTTTGTCCAGGGATTGTCATTCGTATTCCCGGAAAGATAGCCGTCAAAAATCCATCCTTCCTGCGGCGAAGCATATGCGCTGCTCAAAGCGTCCAGGGCATCGCGGGCAGATCCGGCCGGGTCGACGCCGCTCAGCCGGTTGTACAAACGGGCTTTTAAAGCATATGCCGTTTTTTTCCACATGCCGGCATTCCCGTCAAAAATGAGATCAAATCGCTGAATACTGCCGACAGAAGGCTTATCCAGGTCCGCAATAGCCTGGTCCAGCAATTGCTGCAGGTAAGTATAGATGGTTTGCTGATCATCGAACGCCGGGGTGCGGTTGAGGCTGCCCTGTAGGGCTTCGGAATGCGGCATGTCGCCGAACAGGTCCGTCCCTACGCTCAATGTATAGGCATATAATATTTTTGCGATACCTACTGCGGTAAACTGTCCTTCTTCGCTGCCGCCTTCCGAGCCTTTCCCGATAATTGTCTGTAGATCGTTCAGGTTGTTGTATATCCTGTTCCAGGCGGTCGTAGAGACGTTTTCGGGAAGCCGCTGGTTCAGGTGAACATTGGTAGCATGTTCCACAAAAAAACTGGCATAGGTCCCGGCTCCGTTTCCCGAAACGCCGTGAATGGTATTCATGATGGCATGCGGCAGCAGCAATGATATCGGAACGTCGGTGGGGGAGTTAGGATTTTTGTTGATATCGTCCAGGATATCATCACTGCACGAAAAAAGGCCTCCAAGAACCAGCAAAATCAGGAAAATATATTTAATGCTTTTCATCATCGGTCAGATTTTGTGATTATAGGTTTATCCGGAAACCGCCTCCAAAGCTCCTGGTCTGCGGATAAGTGTTATACGATTCCCCTTCTGTTGTATTGAACATTTCCGGATCGAAATGCGGCAGCGCTGCTTTCAGCCAAAGGTTTCGACCTGCAAAGTAGAATGAAGCCGATTTGATGAAGCTGTTGGAAAACCACCTGGCAGGGAGGTCGTAGGAAATCTTTAATTCCCGGAGGCGGACGTAGGTAGCGCTGTATATATTGGACTCGGCGATCAGGTCCTCGTTAAACCTGTAAAACTGCTCCCCGTACACGATGGGGATGTCGTTGTCTCCCTCCACGGTGACAGCTCCTGCCGTACCGTAATAGCCTTTTTTCCCGGGGAAAGGCTTGCCGGGCGTTTCCCTGTTTTCAGTTTCGCTGAGGATCCCGTATAGCTTTCCGAGCCGGTTATATCCCGAGGACAGGATACCTCCCTTCCTCCAGTCGACCTGCGCCGCGAAGGAGAGATTTCTGAACCTGAGCTCGTTGTTGAATCCTATCTCGAAATCGGGCTGGGCGCTTCCCAGTATGACCTGCTCCGTTGAGCGGAGCGGCATTCCATACCTCGGGTTCTGATTCCCGTTGGGCAAAACAGCGCGGTTGTCGACCACGACCTCGCCGCTGGCCGGATCGCGCAGATAGCCCCAGCCGCGTATGGACGGGTACTCTTGCCCGGGCTGTGCTACCAATGTGACGAGGAAGCCTCCCAACTCCAGCTGGTCGACCCCTTCCGCCAGGCTGATCACCCTGTTCCTGTAGGTTGAAAAGTTGGTGGTGATATCCCACTGAAAATTGGGTTTTGATACCGGCGAAATGTTCAGCACTACCTCGTGCCCCTTGATGCTCATCTCCCCGGCGTTGCGCAGCTCGCTGGCATAACCCGTCGATTGGGCGATCGGCACCCTGAAGATCTGCCCGCTGGCTTCGGTCGTGTAATAGGTGTAGTCTATCCCTATCCTGTTATTCAGGAAACGAAGATCAAATCCCAGCTCGATCGTTCTTGTATTTTCCGGGCGCAGATCGTCGGCATTCAGCTGGGTGTCATGTGTAAATGCATTCAGCCCGCGGTAAGGAAACGTAAATCCTCCGGCCGATCCGGGGACGAACAAATTTTCCGTAGCGTGCGACGGCCCGGCTTGCCCGACTTCGGCAATACTCGCTCTTAGCTTCCCGAAAGTAAGTATATTCCGGGGAACAGAGAGGAATTCGGTAAAGACGACGCCAAGCCCCAGGGACGGGTAGAAGAAAGAGCGGTTTTGCCGGGGCATGTTGGAGACGATGTCATTTCTTCCGGTCGCATTCAGAAAAATAGTGCTTTTCCAGTCCAGGGACAGGTTTGCGTAGGTGCCGAATACCCTGCTGCGGGAAAGGCTTTCGGTAGTGGTCTGTATGGCAGTATTGGAAATGTGGTGAAACCCGCCAATCACGATATCCGAGCCTTGGTTGCTCAGGCCGCGGTTCCTGATGTCATAAAATTCATTTCCCAGCATGAGATCGAAGCTAAAGTCTTCCCCGATCTTCCTGGTCACGATGACGTTCAGGTTTGAATTGATCTGCCTGTTGTTCGCAGTGCTGTTGCTGATGCGTCCTCCGCTCGGCGGGTCTGTTCTTCCCGCGGCCGAACCTTTTTCGATTACTTCTTTCCCGATAGTAGCAAATTCATCCAGCCCGATCCGGTAGTTCACCTTGAGCCAGTCCAGCGGTTTATAATCAAAGCTGACATTTCCGAAAGTGCGGGCTGTATTTTGGTTAGCGTAGTTGTTTTCCAGCGCCCAATAGTAGTTGTCATGCTGCCCCCGGAAATTGATCTGCCGGAAAGGGTCTCCCGGCACATGCGTAGGCTTGCCTTTGAGATTATAGGACACCGGCACGGCAAAGGTTCCCCACCAGGGCAAATCGACCGACCTGGTCGATGTGTTGGAATAGCTGACAGATGTATTGACTTTCAGCTTATCCGAAATGTCATACCCTCCGGCAAACTTCAGGTTGATCCGCTGCATATTAAAACCGCTGAGTATGCCCTCCTGGTCTGTATATCCTAAATTAATGGCATAGTTGACCTTTTCCAGCGAATTGGATACCAGCAGGTTCGTATTAAACGTCCCGCCGGTCTTGAACAGATCTCCCACGTTATCGTAGACAGCCGCCTCTTCCTGCTCCCCCAGCTGGTTGGTGTAAGTTCCCATCTCGCTGATTTTCGGCCCCCATGAAAAGGCTGAATGCGGGACGAAGTTTCCGTTCTCGCCTTGCGCGAAAACTTTCTGATAACGCGGGTCCAGGGATAGCTGGTCGAAGTTATAATTCGATTCAAAGGAGATGGAAGGCTTGCCTTTGGAAGCCTCGTCGCCTTTTCGCGTTTCGATAATGATCACCCCGTTGGAAGCCCGGAGCCCGTAGAGCGCGGCGGCGGTGGGCCCTTTCAGGATATTGATGGATTTTATATCGTTCGGATTGATGTCGATCGTACGGCCCCCGCTCGATACGGGCAGTCCGTCGATAACGTATAAGGGTTCATTATTTCCGGTGAAAGTCCGGCTCCCCCTGATCGTGATCCGGTGCTGGGCCCCGGGCGCCCCGGACGTTTGCTTCACGGTAACCCCGGCCACTTTTCCCTGCAGGCTATTGACGACATTGGAATTCCCGACGGCCGAGATAGACTCCCCTCCTACTTCCTGAACGGAATAGCTCAGCGCCTTTTTCTCTCTTTCTATTCCAAAAGCGGTTATGACAACTTCGTTAAGCGCCTTTACATCCGCCTGGAGTGTAATATCAATATTTGTCCTGTTGCCTACCGCTATTTCCTGGCTGATATACCCGACAAATGAAAATGCCAGCATCGCGCCTTCATCCGGGATACTGAGCTGGTATCGGCCGTCCACATCCGTGATCGTACCGCTGTTCGTCCCCTTCAGCACCACCGACACGCCGGGCAGCCCCTCGTTTGTTTCGCCTGTGACGCGGCCGCTTACGACCCGTTCCCGGATAACGGAAGACATGTTTTCAGAGTCTTCAGCTCTTTTTTGTAATAATCCGCCTGTTGGAGGCAGCTTCTTTAAAATGATCTGCTTCCCCGCCACCTCGTAGGTAATAAGCAATGGAGGAAGCAGCTCGTCCAGGATCTGGCCCAGCGGCGCATTTCGAAAGGTGCCGTTGATCCGGCGGTCGGCCTTGATCAGCTCTGCGCTGTAGAGAAATGAGACCTGGGCCGATTCTTCCAAAGCTGTCAGGACCTGCTCGAGCTGCTGATTGCGGAACTTGGCTGAAACGCGTACGCCCAGCAGCTCCTGCGAACGGCTATCGATGGCCAGCGCGAATTCAGCTGCCATCAGGAATAAACAAAAGGGCAGTAAACTGATTCTCATTAGGATGAAGCAAAATTTACGTAGAGCCCCTCTCTTTTTAAAGTATATTGTCATACTTTTGTGAGGTTATTGGTTTTAAGAACGATAACAAAATTCATCCGCTACCTGGCCAAAGGTATGGTGGACAAAAGAGTACAATGAGCCGATTGTGTTGCTGCACAGTCGGCTTTTTTGCGAAATGAGCAAATGATTATATCCTGTGCATAGGCGATAGGGGTTAAGCGTTAACAGAATGATTCAGGGTTCGGCACAGCCCGGGCCGTCGAAGACGATATGGCCGTCGATGACTTCGTAAGCGGAGCCGGTGCCGGCGCATATCCAGCGGAGCTTGTCCCAAAGCGATTCATCGCCGAGTGTCGCCGTTAGTGAACAGGCCTGCAAAGCCTGTTCATCATAAATGATTTCAATACCGTAAGCATTCTCCAGGGCCCTCAGCACCGACGGCAGCGGCGTGCGCTGGAACTTAAAGGAGGTAGCGTCGTCAGCAGCGGCAATAACCTGCGGCTGTTCGACAAGCGAGCGTTTCAGCTGGTTGTCGGCCAAAGTAAGGACTGCCTGCTGGTTGGGGGTCAGCACCAGGCTGCTTCCGGAGCTATGCCGGGATGCAGCTTCGGTGGTATAAACCGACACGCGTCCTGTATGCACCTTAACGCTGGCCTGGGCTGCTTCGGCATAGGCACGGACCGTAAAGCTTGTGCCAAGTACCTTGGTATTCAGGCCATGCGCATGAACCCAGAATGGATGAGAAGCATCATGCGCGACTTCAAAAAAAGCTTCCCCGGTCAGGTATACATCGCGTTGCGGCCCGCTGAAAGCGGCGGGAAACTGCAGCCGGCTGCCCGGTTCCAGCCGGACAAGGCTTTCGTCGGGTAAGTTGATCGTCTGAGGGGTATCCCCATTGTTGGTAATATCCCGCGGCAGCTCCTTTCCGGCGCCCGGCTGATCCGCGGCAGCGACACCGTATGTTGCCGGGGAAGTCCTGCCCTCATAATAATAATATAACCAGCCGGCTCCCAGGAAAAGAACGACCGATGCCGCTGCAGCCCAGCGCCGGGCGCGGTGGTACAATGGCCGCACGGCCGGATCCGCTGACTCACTCTCTAACCGGGTAATCAATTGACTGACGCGCTGGTCGATATGCTCATCGCTCAGCACGGGCAGCTCGCGCTGCATTTCCTGCAGCAGCGTCTTGGCATGAGCCAGGGCTTCCTGCGACTCCGGATGCCCGGCAAGCCAGGATTCCCAATGCCGCTCAAGAGCGCTGTCGCCGGTGGCTATCCACTGTCGGAAGAGCTCGTTCTCTAAAAGCCAACGTACCTTGTCAAAATGAAAATCCATCATTATAAAACCCGATATGAGGTGTTCCATAACGATTACATGGACGCAAAAGAAAAATACTCAATACCCTTCGAAGTTTTTTTTCGAAATCTTTATTGCAGCAAAAGAAGCAGGCCGATCAATTGCCATAAGGCCCTCATTTTCCGGATGGCCTGCTGGAGCAGGTTCGCCACCGACTGGCGGTTGATATTCATGACGTAAGCAATCTGGTCGTAGGAAAGGTTTTCATAATACTTCAAATGTACGGCCTCCCGCTGCCGCGCCGACAACGCGCTTAATGTATTATGAAGCTTGTAGTGAGTCGCCAGGGAAGTCTCCTCGTGGATCAGGAGCTCCTCGGCTGTCAGCTCTTCGGCCGGGATGTCGGCCAGCAGGCTCTCAGCCTGTCGTCCTGAACTTTTTTGCAGCGCAGTGAACAGGTGGTTCCGGTGCGACTTGAAAAGATAATGCTTTACCGAAGGAGGGGTCGGCAAAGAGGCCCGGCGCCGCCAGAGCCCGGCAAATAAATCCTGGAGACAATCTTCTATAGAGGCAATATCATTCGTAAACTTGGTCCCGTAGTGAACCAATGACCGGTAATATCGTTTCATCAATTCACTCAGCGCCAATATTTCACCAGATTGAATTCCGGCCCAAAGCGCTTCGTCGCTTGAAGGAGGGCTTAGAAAATCATTGCCTCTCATATAGATACCAAGAACCGATGCCCCGGATCGCGTTATACAGCTTCCGCGTTCAACAGGCAGCTGTCCGGGCAATAAATTGAACTAATCAAATGCAAAATTAGTTCTTTTTTACATTCGAGCCCTGGCCGGCGAAGAATTTAATAACCGGGAACCAAAGATGCAGGGAGCCGGAATGCCGGGCAGGAAGCCGCATCCATATTAAAACAAGAGCCGGCTCACAACCGACCGGGCTGCAATAACTGCCCCCTCCATATAGCCGGGAAATCCGGTGGCGGTTTCCGTACCGGCAAAAAACAATCTGCCGTCCATGTAGCTTTGCTGCAATAACGGGTGCCCGTTGTTCTGGTGCGGGCGCCGGATAACCTGGTTTCCCGCCAGTATGAATTCGTCCGTCCAGACCTTGTCGAAATAGGCGACGGGTTGCAGCGCTTCCGCGCCCAGCAGGTCTTGTAATTGTCGTAATACAAATTCTTTTCTGACTTCTGATGAATAAGAAGCCGCGCCGCCATTGAGGAAACCGGTAAAACCGAATTTCGTTTCTTCAAAATTGGTATGGTCGTACATTTCCGTAATGATCCCGGCATGGCTGTATAGCATTCCTGAGTAGCCCTCTTCTCGCCAAAACGGTCGATCGTACTCGAGCGTAAACTTCACGGCTCCCGCCATCCAGGTCTGTACAGTCGGCAAAACGGCGTCCAGCGCATCCGGCAGCCCGGGCGAAAAAGCCAGGTGCTCAGCTGCCAGCTGGGGCGGTATGCATACGATCACTTTGCCTGCATGCATTGATCTGCCGTCGGCGGTACCGACTAAAATGCCGCTTTCGGTTTCCATCACCATCGTCGCCTTCGTATCTGGCAGGATAACGTCGTCAGGCAGCTTTTGCGCCAGCGTGTCGATCAGCATCTGAGTTCCGCCCGCCAGCCGGTATGACGGTGTTTCTGCTTCCGGCACGAAAAATTTTTGCGGCGGCTCAAACGACTTGGTCTGAAACAGGGATATCCCTTTTGAAAACTGGGGATATTTCTTTAACCCCAGCTCGTCTATCAAGGACAGCAAATTAGGGTGCATATCCGAAAACCAGGTTGCCCCCAGCTCCAGCGGCGTCTGCCTGCCCCCCTTAATGGTTTGTATTCTTCCTCCTAATCTTGACGAAGCTTCAAGCACAGTGGCCCTAATACCGCCTTTCGACAATAAATAAGCTACCGTAAGGCCGCTCAACCCTCCTCCTATGATAAGTATCCTTTCGTTTAAGGCCATTTGCAAAGATCCCGACTATGGTCAAGGCGCGAAATTGCCTTTCCGGACCGTTTTTTTTAGTGGACATTTGAGAAAATTTATGGTATTTATGCGCATAAGCGCCCGGTCGGTCACCCGGCCCGGTTACAGAATGCTTCGATTCCCTTAAATTAGCCGGTTGGTACGGCCGTCGGTTCGGGCAGCTATGGCGAAGGAAAAATACAGCATATTAAACGAATATCATCTTAACAGGCATCAGCCTGATAAGCCGCAACTGGCTATCCTTGATTTAAACCATCATATACTGCAGAACCAGTGCCAGGTCACCAAACCACACATACACAGCTTCTACCAGATCATTTGGTTCAAAGCCGGTACCGGCAAACATTTCGTTGATTTCAACGGGTATGATGTTATCGATAATACCTTTTTTTTTATCGCTCCCAACCAGGTGCATTACTTTGATGATCATACCGGCTATGAAGGTACCCTCATCCATTTTAATGAGGCTTTCCTGGTCAAAAGCGAAAGCGAGACTGATTTTTTCCTGAGAAGCAACCTGTTCAACAACCCCTATCAGCAACCGTATTTCTGTATCGGCACAGATAACGAAGGCGTTCTGGAAACATATATTTCGCAAATCAAGCGGGAGTTTGAAAATGACAATGATTTTGGCAGGGAACTGATATTGAGAAACTACCTTGAATCTTTTCTTATACAGATACAGCGCAGGAAAAACGCCGGAGAAAGATCCTCAGGCCATTTGCCGGAGCTGGTAAACGAAAAGAGGCTTCAGCTCGCCAGGTTTGTTAACCTGGTAGATGAAAACTATAAAAAAGGGCTTTCCATCGCAGAATACGCCCGTCTGCTCCACGTATCGACCAGAAGCTTGTCAGATCTTACCGGCCAGCTGCTCAGCAAAACACCATCCCAGATGATACAGGAGCGTATTATCCTGGAGGCGCAGCGTTTGCTGCTATATTCCAATCTGAACGTAAACCAGATCGGGTACCGCCTGGGATTTGACGACGCCTCTTACTTTGTGAAGTATTTCAAGAAACACACCGGCATTTCCCCGTCGGAGTTCAGGAGGTCGGTTTCCTAAATCTACCATTTCTTTTCGCTTTTGACCATTGTTTGAGGCGACCCCTGCAAAGACCTTTGCTGTAAGCAAAATTTAAATGTTATGGTAAAGGCATATCTGGTAATTACCTTAACAATTGAAGGAATTGACAGGGCGGGCGCGGCCTGTGTCTACAATCTGTATAAGGAACCTTTTTTACGAACTGTTAAAGGTGCTTTGTCCAAAGAGCTCCTGGTACATCCTCGGGA